>NZ_JAQIRJ010000009.1:0-247691 GCF_032601995.1 Klebsiella sp. 141153
CTCGCTTCGCTCGCCCCTGCGGGGCAGCCCGCTTACTGCGTGCGCGGTCTGTCCAACTGGCTGCGCCAGTTGTCGAACCCCGGTCGGGGGTTCTCATCCCCCCGTACGGAGAATATAAAAGAAAAGAGCCCGTACTTTCGTACGAGCTCTCATCTCGAATATGGCGGTGAGGGGGGGATTCGAACCCCCGATACGTTACCGTATACACACTTTCCAGGCGTGCTCCTTCAGCCACTCGGACACCTCACCATATTGTCTTTCCCGTTGTTGCTGGGAACGGGCGCTAATGTAGGGAAATACGTATCTCCCGTCAATCAACTTTTTTAAAAAAAGATGCGTTTAGCCAAACTTCAAACAACTTGCTTCTTAAACGCGCGGGAATCGTTTTTTTTGTCACCATTCTCTTTATTCCTCGATAGCGATACGAAATTTGTTATGCTGGCAAACCAATACAAAACAAAGAGTAAAACACGACGCAAACCTCAACCTACTCACGCGTCAGTAATCAGGAGTCATTATGGAGATTATTTTTTACCACCCGACGTTCGATACCCCGTACTGGATAGCAGAGTTGGAAAAACATCTGCCGGGAGCGCGCGTTCGTGAGTGGAAACCTGGCGACAATCAACCAGCCGACTATGCGCTGGTCTGGCATCCACCGGTAGAAATGCTTCAGGGGCGCGAGCTGAAAGCGGTTTTTGCTCTCGGCGCTGGCGTGGATTCCATTCTTAGCAAGCTGCGGGAGCATCCGGAAATGCTGCCGCTTTCTGTCCCGCTGTTCCGCCTCGAAGATACCGGCATGGGACTGCAGATGCAGGAATATGCGGTAAGCCAGGTACTGCACTGGTTCCGTCGCTTTGATGATTATCATGCGCTGAAGCAGGAATCCCGCTGGCAACCCTTGCCGGAATACCGCCGCGAGGATTTCACTATTGGCATCATGGGGGCAGGGGTGTTGGGCGGCAAAGTTGCGGAAAGCCTGTTGCGCTGGGGATTCCCGCTGCGCTGCTGGAGCCGTAGCCATAAATCCTGGCCGCAGGTCGAGAGTTTTGCCGGTCAGGAAGAGTTGGGCGCGTTTCTCCGAGAAACCCGCGTGCTGATCAACCTGTTGCCAAATACGGCCGAAACTGTCGGTATCATCAATAAAACGCTACTGTCCCAGTTGCCGGATAACAGCTATGTTCTGAACCTTGCCCGCGGCGTGCATATCGTCGAGCCGGATTTACTGGCGGCGCTTGATAGCGGCAAACTGAAAGGGGCGATGCTGGATGTCTTTAGCCGCGAACCGCTGCCGAAAGAGAGCCCGCTGTGGGCGCATCCGCGCGTGGCCATGACGCCGCATATTGCCGCCGTTACCCGTCCGCAGGAAGCAATTGCCTATATTGCCAGCACCATTAGCCGCCTGGAGCGTGGTGAAACGGTCAGCGGGCAGGTCGACCGCCAGCGCGGCTACTAATCGATAACCCCGCTACGGCGGGGTTTTTACTGATCATGACTCCTGATTCCTGCTATTCTTGCCACAAACAGAGGAGGAGATTGTGATGTATCCTGTTGACCTGCACATGCATACCGTCGCCAGCACCCACGCCTACAGTACCTTGCATGACTATATTGCCGAGGCCAAACGTAAAGGCATCAAACTTTTTGCCATCACCGATCACGGCCCGGATATGGCCGATGCCCCGCACTACTGGCATTTCGTCAACATGCGTATTTGGCCGCGTCTGGTTGATGGCGTCGGCATCCTGCGCGGCATTGAAGCGAATATCAAAAATACCCAGGGTGAAATTGACTGTACCGGACCAATGCTGACCTCGCTGGATCTGATCATTGCCGGTTTTCATGAGCCGGTATTCCCGCCTCAGGATAAAGCCACCCACACTGAAGCGATGATTGCCGCGATTGCCAGTGGCGCAGTCCACATGATTAGCCATCCTGGTAATCCGAAGTTCCCAATCGATATTCCCGCGGTGGCCGAAGCGGCGGCAAAGCATCATGTGGCGCTGGAAATTAATAATTCCTCTTTCCTTTCGTCGCGTATTGGTAGTGAGGATAATTGCCGGGCGATCGCCGCCGCCGTGCGTGATGCGGGTGGTTGGGTGGCGCTGGGTTCGGACTCGCATACCGCCTTTACCCTTGGCGAATTTACCGAATGCCGCAAAATTCTCGACGCGGTGAATTTCCCGGAAGAGCGGATCCTTAACGTCAGCCCGCGTCGACTACTGAATTTCCTTGAATCGCGTGGGATGCCGGCGATTGCGGAATTTGCAGACCTTTAATTTGAACCACTGGAACATATTGTATGAATGAATTTTCAATCCTCTGTCGCGTGCTGGGCTCGCTCTATTATCGTCAACCGCAGGACCCGCTGTTGGTGCCGCTGTTCACGCTGATTCGCGATGGCAAGCTGGCCGCCAGTTGGCCGCTGGAACAGGATGAATTACTGGAGCGTCTGCAGAAGAGTTGTGATACCCAGCCGTTAACCGCTGATTATAACGCCCTGTTCGTTGGGGAAGAATGTGCGGTCTCGCCTTATCGCAGCGCGTGGGTTGAAGGGGCAACTGAAGCGGAAGTTCGTGGTTTTCTGACGCAACACGGCATTCCTACTGGCGAAGGCCCAACCGATCATATTGGATCCTTACTGCTGGCCGCATCATGGCTTGAAGATCACGCCACGGAAGATGAAAGCGAAACGCTGGAAACGTTATTTGCCGATTATCTATTACCGTGGTGTGGTACCTTCCTTGGAAAAGTGGAGGCGCATGCGCAAACCGCATTCTGGCGCACCATGGCGCTATTAACGCGTGAAGCGATTTCCGCAATGTGGGATGAACTGCAGGAAGAAAACGACGAATAAATGTGACTAAAGTCACTTTTGTTGTGAAACAGCAAACTCACGCTTTCATATTGTGTGTTCTGGATCGCATTTGGTTGCCGCGTATCTGCTATGATACGCGGCATGAACATACTCTTCGCAATCGCACTCACGACGGGCATTCTCTCCGGTATCTGGGGATGGGTGGCGGTCTCACTTGGCCTGCTGAGCTGGGCCGGATTCCTCGGCTGTACGGCCTATTTCGCTTGCCCACAAGGCGGCCTGAAAGGGCTGTTGATTTCTGCCTGCACGGTCATGAGCGGCGTGATATGGGCGCTGGTGATTATTTACGGTAGCGCGCTGGCGCCGCAGTTAGAAATCCTCAGCTATGTGATGACCGGAATAGTCGCCTTCCTGATGTGTATTCAGGCGCGCCAGCTGCTACTTTCTTTTGTTCCCGGAACCTTTATCGGCGCCTGCGCAACGTTTGCCGCGAGCGGCGACTGGCGCATTGTCGTGCCGTCTCTGGCGCTGGGATTGGTCTTTGGCTATGCCATGAAAAACAGCGGACTGTGGCTGGCGGCACGAGCGGCAAAGAGCAAGTCTCTGGCTAACGATAACGTCTGATTTTCTTCACATTTCCTCGATGACGGGAGCAAGGCTCCTGTCACGCACTACATGAAAGCCTTTTTGCATCAACCCCTCTTCGATTGTTTTTTCCTCTTAATGCAGACATTTTGAGCAAACAAACCATAATAATTTGATACCGTTTGCAAAAACGGAGAGAAAAAAGTATCTACAGGTACTTCATATATATACTGATTTTGTATGTAGTTGCTTGTATTCAACTGCGCTCATGGATGATTTGTAAGGTTTTTTTGACCGTTACGCAGAGGGGTTTTGCCGTGAAAAAAATGACTGGCGTACTACTTGCTACAGTTTGTTTCCTTCCCGCTTTATTGACGTTTTCAACTACCTCTAACGCCGCAAGCGGCGTGATTCGTTTCCACGGCGGCGTTGTCGAACCGCCTTGTAAAATTCGTTCTTCAGAAGATCAGGTCTCGATGGTCTGCGCTAAGCAGAAGTCAGTCACTTTTTCTGCTCAGCAGGTAGCCCGAGGGGATCTGCAACATGCCAATATCAAATCTACGCAATTAACCTACATTAATCCTCAGCACACTAACGCTATCCTCGAAGTGAATTATCGTTAACAGTACAACCCCTGCCGGACCTGCAGGGGTTTTCCCGTCTCTCACCTGATATTCCCCCGCAGATTTTTTGTAGCAAAATCAAGATGAATCGGTTTTGTTATCAAAAAGAAAACAAAAAGTAATATATTTGTGTTTTGTAACGCAATCATTGCCTTGCCGTAGTCGGGCGGCGCAGTGCGCTCAGGGATGGCCTGTTGCTTCTTTGCTATTCATACAGAGGAGTCTGCCGTGATAAAAAAAATCCACGCCTTAGCTGTGCCATGTCTGATGTTGTCATGCTTATTTGGCTCAGTGAATGCCGCGCCGACCGGCGGCGTTGTCGCCATTTACGGGCAGGTCGTTGACCCTTCCTGCGAGGCCAATAGTATGAATGGTAAGATTGAAATGGCCTGCCCGCGGCTGGGTAGCCAGGCGATTTCGCCGCAGGTGCTGACGACGGGGAATTTCAGTAATGACACCGTCGGTTCGGCACAATTAAAGTATATTGATCCGCAACATACCCGCGCTATCCTCGAAGTGAATTATCGCTAATTACTGGCCCTCAGGCTTTCGCCTTGGGGGCTATCATGCCATAGTAGACATCACTCTGAGTATGAAGACGTTTGCCGACAGGAGGGGGAAATGGTGGTTCAACCTGAAGTGGTTCTCGGCGATATTACGACGTTGCAGGTAGATGTTATTGTCAATGCGGCAAACCCATCATTACTGGGCGGCGGCGGCGTTGATGGCGCCATTCATCGCGCAGCCGGCCCGGAATTACTGGCGGCCTGCAAAATAGTCCGTCAGCAGCAGGGCGAATGTCCGCCCGGGCATGCGGTTATCACCAGCGCCGGTAATCTACCGGCCAGCGCGGTGATTCATGCGGTCGGCCCCGTCTGGCACGGCGGCGGCGAGCAGGAAGCCGAATTACTGGCGGATGCCTATCGCAATAGTCTGTTGCTGGCGGCAGCCAATAATTATCGTTCTATTGCTTTTCCGGCTATCAGTACCGGCGTATATGGCTACCCGAAACAGGCGGCGGCGGAAATTGCGGTGAAAACGGTGAATGCTTTCCTCACCCGATATAATCCGCTGGAACGGGTGTGCTTCGTCTGCTTTGATAACGAAATGGCGGAGATCTATCAGCGATTATTGCGGGCGGAATGAATCGTTACACCGGCAGCACGCGGGCGCGCTGCCGGTTGAGGCGTTTAGTTAACCGACACCGGCGTTTTAGCCGGTTTTTGCTGCGGTTTACCCGAGAACAGGAAGCGCAGCAGCGGAATACGTAGATGGATTTCGTACAATATCAGCGCAATCCCCACCACAAATACCAGCCCGGTGATAAAACCTAACAGGTTCGATTTTATTATCGGCGTAATCCATGCCCCATACAGCAGAGTCAGCGGATGGTGCACCAGGTAGATAAACAGCGAGGCGTTGACGAAGTAAGTCACCCGTGCGGACTGGAAGTTGAGCAGGCGGTGGCCCAGTGAGAACACCACGTTTACCATCCACAGCCCCAGTACCATCGTAATCACCGATTCGGTTTCATACATCCAGCCATCGCCAGAACCATACTGCTGGTTAAGACGATAGGCGATAAAGCCCAGCAGTGCGCCAACAAAACACCACGGTGATGAGGTGGTGAACATCGCTTTCAGCCGCGGATTGATGAACGTCTGCGCGCCGAGAATAAAAAACGGCAGATAGAACAGGGTCTGCATCACGATGAAGTTAAACAATCCGTTACTGAGAATCGGCGGATAAATAATAAAAATGGTGCGACGGATCACCGCGTACAATACGCCAAGTCCCAGAAAAATCAGTGATAATTGACTGAATGTGACGGTGTCACCAAAACTGTTGTCCTGCTTTTTCCGCCGATTGGCCAGCCACTTAAACAGCCCTACCCCGGCGGTGGTCAGCACCACGAGCACCAGCAAAAACCACAGATGGGAGATAAGCTCCCAGGCCAGGGTGTTGAATTTGTCATAGCCGGAGAGCGTATGCCAGTCCTGGGCTTTACCATTGACGTATTGCAGCATCAGAAACTGCGGCAGCGTAAGCAGGGGGATTGCGGTGAGCATCGGGATGCCAACTCGCTCTACGCGCACTTTCCACCATTTCTTCAGCGGATAGCGGAGAAACAGCATGTATGAGAAATAGCCGGAAATAACAAAGAAGACCTGCATACGGAAGGCATGGATAAAATCGTTGAACAGCGTTAGCCCCCAGGAGGGCTCCAGGCTATTCACATGCCAGCTGTGGCTGGAGTAGATAAGTGAGATGTGAAACGGGATCCCCAACAGCATCAGCCAGGCGCGGATACTGTCGAAGAAATATTCACGTTCTACTGGTGTTTTATTCATAAATTCACAACAATCTCAGACAATTCGTCTTATCACTCAGGGCGATAACAGGTACATTGCCAGCAACCCTACATGAACTCAGGGTATCTGTCTCCAGGATAAGTACGCAAAGTGCAATATGGGACAGAGAACTGTTTATTCCCTGGTCCGCTAAGCTGAACAATGCAGGGATTATGTTGTCGGATTGCCTGAGTTTCCATTAAAATAGATCGGATCGATTTAAGCACACAAAGGGGGAAGTGCTTACTTACTATGAAACATAAACCACAGATGATGAAAATGCGTTGGTTAAGCGCAGCCGTAATGTTGTCCCTGTGTACTTCATCTGCATGGGCATTCAGCATTGATGACGTAGCAAAACAGGCGAAAACGTTAGCCGGGAAAGGCTATGAAGCGCCGAAAAGTAACTTACCCTCCGCCTTCCGCGATATGAAATACGCGGATTACCAGCAAATCCAGTTCAATCACGATAAAGCCTACTGGAATAACCTGAAGACCCCGTTCAAGCTGGAATTTTACCACCAGGGTATGTATTTCGACACGCCGGTTACTATTAATGAAGTGACCAGCACCAGCGTACGTAAAATTAAATATAGCCCGGATTATTTTAATTTTGGCAATGTTCAGCACGATAAAGACACGGTGAAAGACCTTGGTTTCGCCGGTTTCAAAGTACTGTATCCGATCAATAGCAAAGACAAGAATGACGAAATCGTCAGCATGCTCGGTGCCAGCTACTTCCGCGTTCTGGGCCAGGGTCAGGTATATGGGCTTTCCGCCCGCGGCCTGGCTATCGATACCGCGCTGCCGTCCGGCGAAGAGTTCCCTCGCTTCCGCGAGTTCTGGATTGAGCGTCCGAAAGCGACCGATAAACGCTTAACCATCTATGCGCTGCTGGATTCCCCGCGTGCGACCGGCGCCTATCGTTTTGTGATTATGCCAGGCCGCGACACCGTGGTTGATGTGCAGTCGAAGGTCTATCTGCGCGACAAAGTCGGCAAGCTTGGTGTGGCGCCGTTGACCAGTATGTTCCTGTTTGGGCCGAACCAACCGTCGCCGACCACCAACTATCGTCCGGAATTACATGACTCCAACGGTCTGTCGATTCTTGCCGGTAACGGCGAGTGGATCTGGCGTCCGCTGAATAACCCGAAACATCTGGCCGTTAGCAGTTATGCGATGGAAAACCCGCAAGGGTTTGGCCTGCTGCAGCGTGGCCGCCAGTTCTCCCGCTTTGAAGATCTCGACGATCGTTACGACCAGCGCCCGAGCGCGTGGATCACCCCGAAAGGCGACTGGGGTAAGGGTAAAGTCGAATTGGTTGAAATCCCGACTAACGATGAAACCAACGATAATATCGTCACCTACTGGACCCCGGATCAGCTGCCGGAACCAGGCAAAGAGATGAACTTCAAGTACTCCATTACCTTTAGCCGTGATGAAGACAAACTGCATGCCCCAGACAACGCTTATGTGGTTCAGACTCGCCGCTCAACCGGTGATGTGAAGCAGTCTAATCTCATTCGCCAGCCAGATGGCACTATCGCTTTCATCGTTGATTTCACCGGCGCTGACATGAAAAAAATGGCGGCGGATACTCCGGTAACGGCGCAGGCGAGCATCGGCGATAACGCCGAAATCGTGGAAAACTCGGTGCGCTATAACCCGGTTATTAAAGGTTGGCGTATGACCCTGCGCGTGAAAGTGAAAGATCCGAAGAAAACCACGGAAATGCGCGCGGCGCTGGTCAATGGCGATCAGACGCTAAGCGAAACCTGGAGCTATCAGCTGCCTGCCAATGAATAAGATAACGAATTATATCGACGCATTGCCGCTGTCGGATGCAGAAAAAGCCGCTTTACCTGATGCGAGCCTGCAAGCCGTACATGAAGCGCTTGACGCAGAGCATCATCATTTTCCGCGCGATGAAGATTCCCCGTTAGGATCGGTAAAAGCGCGGCTGGAGCATAGCTGGCCAGACTCTCTGGCCGGCGAGCAACTGGTGAAAGATGATGAAGGGCGCACGCAGCTTCATGCGATGCCGAAAGCCAAACGCTCTTCTATGATCCCGGATCCGTGGCGTACCAACCCGGTAGGCCGCTTCTGGGATCGTCTGCGCGGCCGCGACGTGACCCCGCGCTATCTCTCTCGTCTTACGCAAGAAGAGCGCGAAAGCGAACAGAAATGGCGTACCGTCGGCACCATTCGCCGCTACATTTTGCTGCTGCTGACGCTGGCGCAAACGGTAGTGGCTACCTGGTATATGAAGACCATCCTCCCTTATCAGGGCTGGGCGCTGATCAATCCATCCGATATGGTTGGCCAGGATCTGTGGGTCTCCTTCATGCAATTACTGCCGTACGTATTGCAGAGCGGCATCCTGATCCTCTTCGCGGTACTGTTCTGCTGGGTCTCGGCCGGTTTCTGGACCGCCCTGATGGGATTCCTGCAACTGCTGATCGGGCGTGATAAATACAGTATTTCGGCATCTACCGTTGGCGACGAGCCGCTGAACCCGGAACACCGGACCGCGCTTATCATGCCTATCTGTAACGAAGATGTTGACCGCGTGTTTGCCGGCCTGCGCGCCACCTGGGAATCGGTGAAAGCGACGGGTAACGCTGCGCACTTTGACGTTTACGTGCTAAGCGACAGCTACGACCCGGACATCTGCGTTGCCGAGCAGAAAGCGTGGATGGAGTTGATTGCTGAAGTGCAGGGCGAAGGCCAGATCTTCTATCGTCGTCGTCGTCGTCGCGTGAAACGTAAAAGCGGCAACATCGATGATTTCTGCCGTCGCTGGGGTAGCCAGTATAGCTATATGGTGGTGCTCGACGCTGACTCAGTGATGACCGGTGAGTGCCTGAGCGGGCTGGTGCGCCTGATGGAAGCGAATCCGAATGCCGGGATCATCCAGTCTTCGCCGCGCGCCTCCGGTATGGATACCCTGTATGCGCGCTGCCAGCAGTTCGCCACCCGCGTGTACGGTCCGCTGTTTACCGCCGGGCTGCACTTCTGGCAGTTGGGGGAATCGCACTATTGGGGCCACAACGCCATTATCCGCGTGAAGCCGTTCATTGAGCACTGTGCGCTGGCGCCGCTGCCGGGCGAAGGTAACTTTGCCGGCTCGATTCTGTCGCACGACTTCGTGGAAGCCGCGCTGATGCGCCGTGCGGGGTGGGGCGTTTGGATCGCCTACGATCTGCCGGGCTCCTATGAAGAGCTGCCGCCGAACCTGCTGGATGAGCTGAAACGCGACCGCCGCTGGTGTCAGGGTAACCTGATGAACTTCCGCCTGTTCCTGGTAAAAGGGATGCACCCGGTACACCGTGCGGTGTTCCTGACCGGCGTCATGTCCTATCTGTCGGCGCCGCTGTGGTTTATGTTCCTCGCGCTGTCGACGGCGCTGCAGGTCGTGCACGCCCTGACCGAGCCGCAGTACTTCCTGCAGCCGCGTCAGCTGTTCCCGGTATGGCCGCAGTGGCGTCCGGAGCTGGCTATCGCGCTGTTTGCCTCGACCATGGTGCTGCTGTTCCTGCCAAAACTGCTGAGTATCATTCTGGTGTGGTGCAAGGGGCCGAAAGAGTACGGCGGCTTCTTCCGCGTGACGCTTTCCCTGCTGCTGGAGGTGCTGTTCTCGGTGCTGCTGGCGCCGGTACGCATGCTGTTCCATACCGTGTTCGTGGTCAGCGCGTTCCTTGGTTGGGAGGTGGTGTGGAATTCACCGCAGCGCGATGATGACTCAACGCCGTGGGGCGAGGCCTTTATGCGTCATGGTTCACAGCTGCTGCTGGGGCTGGTATGGGCGGTGGGCATGGCGTGGCTGGATCTGCGTTTCCTGTTCTGGCTGGCGCCGATCGTCGTGTCGCTGATCCTCTCTCCGTTTGTCTCGGCGATTTCCAGCCGCGCGACGGTAGGTCTGCGCACTAAGCGTTGGAAATTGTTCCTGATCCCCGAAGAGTATTCGCCGCCGCAGGTATTGAAAGATACCGATGCTTATCTGACCCTGAACCGTCAGCGTTCGCTGGGCGATGGCTTTATGCACGCGGTATTTAACCCATCGTTTAACGCTCTGGCGACGGCAATGGCAACGGCGCGTCACCGCCACGGGCATATCCTGGATATCGCCCGCGAACGCCACGTCGAGCAGGCGCTAAATGAAACGCCTGATAAGCTTAACCGCGATCGTCGGCTGGTGCTGTTAAGCGATCCGGTAACGATGTCGCGCCTGCACTATCGCGTGTGGAACTCCCCGGAGAAATACTCCTCCTGGGTGGGTGAGTATCAGAAACTCACGCTGAACCCGCTGGCGTTGAAAACGAAGTAAGCCGTACGTTAAGGAAAATACCGGCAATTATGCCGGTATTTTTTTGCCTGAGAGGAAGTGAATGAGAATATTTCTGCTTATCGCCATGACGCTGGTCCTCAGCGGCTGCGGCAGCATTATTAGCCGTACGGTGCCGGGGCAGGGCCATGGCAACCAGTATTACCCCGGTGTACAGTGGGATGTTCGCGATTCAGGCTGGCGCTATCTGACTATTCTCGATCTGCCATTCTCGCTGGTATTCGATACGCTGTTGCTGCCGCTAGACGCCAGCCATGGTCCCTACGAGTAATTAACGCTCATCCCACTCATCGGCTGCGGTCTGCCCCTCTTCGGTATCCAGGGAGGGCTCCAGCTGAAACTCGCCTTCGTCCCATTCGTGTAGCGTATTCTCTTCCACCCACTCCTGGCGTAGCTCGATTTCGTCATAATCGCCGTCAAATACGCTCTGTGCCGCCTCACCACTGAGCATGGGCAAACACTCGCCTTCTTCATCTTCGCTGGCGAAGAATTCGGCCCGCCAGGCGATATCGCCGTCCTGGAGAATGTATTTCTGCATATTGAACTGTTCGATATCGGCACTTTCTTCATCGCTGTCGGGATTATCGGCCAAAAACTCTTCCCGGGCGGCGTCGATTGCCTCTTCGAGCGTGGCGTAGAAAACTGATTCCGTTGACATAGCTAACCCCCTAAGAAGAATGAAAAAGGACACGTTTCAATCTATAGAAGGCGGTTAGCCTGGCGTCAAGGCGGAGTAGCGCTGAAGCGCTTAATTTACCGAACGTTTACCCGAGCCTCCGTCATCCGCCGAAGCGTTGTGCCGTGGGCGGCGCAGACTGATGGTTGAGTAAAAGGCGTTAAACAGGACGACGCAGGCGGTGACGAGGAACACGGCGCGGAAGCCGTAGTTGGCCGAGACCGAGGCGCCGATTAACGGCCCGGTGACGTTACCAATATCGCGAAACGACTGGTTATAACTGAAGATGCGCCCTGATATCTGGCTGGTGGAGTTGTAGACCAGCAGAGTTTGTACAGCGGGTAACAGCGCGCCGTCGGCGGCGCCGAGCAAAAAGCGCAGAATGCCTAGCTGCAGCGGCGTCTGTACGAAGGACATCGGGATTAACAGCAGCACGGAAATAACCAGGGCTACGATCAGGATCTTTTCCGGCCCGATACGATCGCCGAGCTTGCCTAAACGTGGCGCGCTCAGCAGGGCGGCAATGCCGGGTACGGAGGCAATCATACCGCTGATAAAGGCGATATTACTGACGTTACCCGCCAGGTCGCGCACGTAGAGCGTCAGGATCGGCGCAATGGATCCGGTAGCGACCTGGATAATCAATGAGGTGACGAACAAGCTGAGCACCAGTTTCGGGTTCTTAAGCGAACCGAAAACGTCCCTGGCATTGAGCATCTCTTTTTTGTTCACCGGAACAAAGTTTTCGCGGATTAAAAACAGGGTGAACAGGAAGCAGATAAACAGCACCGTGGCGGTCATGAAGAAGACGGTGCGCAATCCCCAGTGGTCGGCAAGGAAACCGCCCGCCAGCGGGCCCAGCAGCGCGCCGCTTACCGCGCCGGTTGAAAGCGTTCCTAGCGCCCAGCCGCTTTTCTGACGCGGGATTTGGGTAGCGATCAGCGCATTGGCATTGGGGATAAATCCGCCCAGTAAACCCAGCAGCGCGCGCAGGATCAGGAATTGCCATATGTTCTGCGCCATGCCCATCAGCATCATGACGATGGCCATCCCCAGCGCCGAGCGTAGCAGCATAATCTTACGCCCTTTACGGTCGGCCAATCCGCCCCAGAACGGCGAGGCGATGGCGGAAAACAAGAAGGTAATGCTAAAGACCAGCCCTGACCACATATTCAGCGCGCTATGGCCGGTCACGCCCAACTGTTCGACGTAGAGCGGCAAAAAAGGCATCACGAGGCTAAAGGCGGCGCCGGTTAAAAAGCAGCCAAGCCAGGTGACGGTAAGATTTCGTTTCCAGTTGATAGGCGTATCAGCAGACGGCATAAGGTCTCACTGGCCCGCGGCGCGGGTCAAAATAAAGGAAAATATGAGCCTGCTAATTATGCGCCTGAGAAATGGTTGCCGCAATGGAGCGTAGCTTTTAAAGCTAAAGGAGTATTAAAAAGGACTGGCGGTAGAATTTATCCGGGCGAGGACCACCCGGATAGAGAGTCAATCAGTAGCGCGAAGGTACGCCTTCCGGACGAGTTTTAAAGCGGCGATGCAGCCACATATATTGCTCTGGCGCCATCATGATGCATTTTTCGACGATTTTGTTCATCCACGCGGCGGTGGTTTCTGCGTTTTCCAGAGGCGGATCGCATTCCGGCGGCAGCATAATGAGCTCATAGCCTTTGCCGTTTGGTTTACGTCGTGGGACAAACGGTACAATGCAGGCTTTGGACATTTTCGCCAGCATCCAGGTGCCGGAAGTGGTGGCGGCCTGGTCGACGGCGAACAGCGGCGCGAAGACGCTGGCGGTCGGGCCGTAGTCGTGATCCGGGGCGTACCAGACCACTTCGCCTTTTTTTAGCGCGCGGATCATGCCTTTGAGATCTTTACGGTCAATCATATCTTTGTTGGAACGCAGGCGGCCCCAGGTCTGCAGCCAGTCGATAACCGGGTTGTCATTTGGCCGATAAACCCCGATACCGGGCTCGTTCATGCCGAACATGCGCGCGCCCATTTCCAGCGTCAGGAAATGGATACCAATCAGCAGAATGCCGCGATTTTGCGCCTGCACGTCACGGACATATTCAAAGCCAATGGTATCGGTCCAGCGCGCAATGCGGCGGGTAGGCCAGAACCATGCCATGCCGGTTTCCATCAGGCCCATGCCGACGGACTCAAAGTTTTGCACTACCAGTTGATGACGCTCTTGTTCGCTCTTCTCAGGAAAGCAGAGCTCAAGATTGCGATAAGCGATTTTTGCGCGGCGCTTCATAAAACGCATTGCCAGGCGACCGATGGCATTACCGAGACGGTAGATAATCGGATAAGGGAGCTGGACGACTAACCACAACAGGCCAATGCCCAGCCACAGCAGCCAGTAGCGCGGATGGAGCAGCGCGGCGGAAAATTTCGGTAAATGGGTCATTTCATACCTGTCTGATTTAACAACGCGTTCTATTATCGCATTTTTTTCCGCTGTCGCCAAAAGCCGTCTCCTGCCGCAGATGATTGTTAATGACTGAAAATTGCGTGGATGAAATGTAGCGTAAAATGTAGGGATGTAAATTAACGGTGTTTGCTATATGATGCCCGCCGTTTATTTTACTCATTTCCTATGTCGAGCAGGTACACCATGCCAGTGTTACACAACCGCATTTCAAATGAGACGTTAAAGGCGCAGATGTTGGCTGAAACCGAGCCGCGCACGACGATCTCGTTCTATAAATATTTCACTATCGTTGACCCGAAAGCGACCCGTGATGCCCTGTGGCTGGCGCTGACTAAGCTGAATGTCTTTGGTCGCATCTATCTGGCGCATGAAGGTATTAATGCGCAGATCAGCGTGCCGGAAAGCAAGGTCGGGGCGCTGCGTGAATTTCTTGATGGCTTTGACCCGGCGCTGAAGGGGTTACGTCTGAATATCGCGCTGGATGACGACGGTAAATCCTTCTGGGTCCTGCGTCTCAAGGTCCGCGACCGTATTGTGGCCGACGGTATTGATGACCCGACCTTTAACCCCTCTGACGTTGGCGAGTACCTGAAAGCGGCGGAAGTGAACGCGATGCTGGACGATCCGGACGCGGTATTCATCGATATGCGCAACCATTATGAGTACGAAGTCGGCCACTTCGAGAACGCGATGGAAATTCCGGCGGATACCTTCCGCGATCAATTGCCGAAAGCGGTTGAGATGATGCAGGAGTATAAAGACAAGAAGATTGTCATGTACTGCACCGGCGGCATTCGCTGTGAGAAGGCCAGCGCCTGGATGAAACATAGCGGTTTCAATAAGGTGTGGCACATTGAAGGCGGGATTATCGAGTACGCGCGACGCGCCCGTGAACAGGGCTTACCGGTACGCTTTATCGGTAAGAACTTTGTCTTTGACGAGAGAATGGGCGAGCGTATTTCTGATGATGTGATTGCCCACTGCCATCAATGCGGCGCACCGTGCGACAGCCACACCAATTGCCTTAATGACGGCTGCCATTTGCTGTTTATTCAGTGCCCAGCTTGTGCCGAGAAATTTGCCGGTTGCTGCAGCGAAGCCTGCATGGAAGAGCATAAACTGCCGGAAGAGGAGCAGCGCAAACTGCGGGCGGGACGAGAGAATGGCAATAAGATTTTTAATAAATCCCGCGGCCGTCTGAATACCAAGTTAGGTATCCCGGATCCCGACCCGTCAGTAAAACCATAACCAGATGAGGTCGATTGCCGCTAGCAGCAGCCACAGCGCGAGATAAATCATAAAGTGCTCGCGCACGTTGTTGACTAACCAGTGATACAGGCGACGCATACACACTCTCTGATATGAAACGGCCTCGATTGAGGCCGTTTGAGATAAATGATAGACCATACGCAATCGCCGGGCTTGCGGATTGCACCTGACAAAATACAAGGAAAATCAATTTATTGATTTTCGGCTGATCGCCATAAAGAAGGAAAAACCACGCTTTTTCCTTCTTTGTCAGCAGCCTTAAACGGCCTCGATTGAGGCCGTTTTGTTTTATGGCCGGCTATTATTGCGAAAAGCGCGCCAGCGAGAAGGGAGCCAGATCAAACTCCGTCGTTTCGCCTTGCGCAAATTGCGTCGCAATTTCGCCTAGTACCGGGGCAAACTTGAAACCGTGACCGCTTAACCCGGTAATGAGTAATGTATTGTCGTGACCGGGAAGCGTATCGATGATGAAGTCTTCATCTACCGTATTATCGTAAGTGCAGGAGGCGCCGTGCAGGCAGCCGCCAATCCCGGGTAGCACGTTGCGCAGGAAGTTGAACGACTCCGAGCCATCGCTGGCCACCGCGCCAAACGGTTTACGCTCTTCCGGTTCGGAAATCAGCTGGCCGCCATTATGCTTACCGATCTTCAATTCGTTGTCTTCTGCCGGGAAGCCATAATACTGATCGCCATTCGGCAGTTCGCCGGTGAAAGCAGGGAAGTTGTTTTTCGCGCTATAGCGACCATCGGCCTGGAACCAGGCGAAGACTTTACGTACCGGTTGAATGGGCAGTTCCGGCAATAATTTTGTTACCCAGGTTCCGGCGCTGATCAGCAGTTTTTTGCCGCTGTAGCTACCATCGGCGGTATCGATGGTCACGCCGTCGGTGTGATGGTGAATTGCGGTAACCGGGCAGTTGAACAGTTGGGCGCAGCCCGCTTCGCGCGCCAGGCGAATCCAGGTTTCTACCGCCAGCTCGCTGCGTAACACGCCGGAAGCCGGTTCAAAAATAGCCCGGTAATCTTGCGGAATACGAATCTCCGGCCAACGTTTCATGACCGCCTCAGCATCCAACTCTTCCACGTTAAGCTCGAACTGACGCGCGCTGTGAGCCACGTTATTGAGAAAATCGGAGCTAGCGGGGCCAAGGTTAATAACCCCAGTTTTTTCGAATACGGCCTCGCCGCTACTTTGCGCAAATTCGTCCCATAGCTGCTGGGCGCGTAGCACCAACGGCACGTATCTTTCGCCCTCGCCATAGGCGTGACGAATCAGCCGCGTACTGCCATGGTGGCTGCCTTCCTGGTGCGGCGGTTTGTGGGCATCGGTCATCAGGACATTCAGACCGGCGCGACGGGCGTAATAGCCGGCGGCAGCGCCAACGGAGCCACTACCGATAATGATGAGGTCGTATTGCATGGTGAGTTCCGGGTTATTGTTTTATTAGCAGGGTAATTAACATCAGCCGGATGTACAAGCGCGAAAAATAATTCAGGCACCCGCAGGTGCCTGTTCAGTGAATATTTAGACATCATCGGTGATGCTAATGTCTGCGATACTCATTTTCCTGGTAATCGCCAGATTCTATCTTCGCTATTCCTGCTTCCAGAATAGAAATAAACTGACGTGCGACATCCGTCGTTAGCCATAGCGTCTGGCCAATTTCTGCTTCTTTATTGCTTTCTTGCGTGGGGTTTTGGTAGTGCAGGCGCAACATCAGCGCATCGTAGCTATCAACGGTGCTGATGTCCCATCCGACGAGGGGATGGGTCTGGATGACTTCATTATTCTTTTCCATCATAACCCCTTATTCATATGTTAAAAGACAACAATTCTCGAGGTTTAATGCTTGTTTTCTGAAGCACGTTAATTATATCAGCAGTTAAGTACAAACTCGAGAAAATAAATAATTAGAGACAAATTTTGCTCTGATTGGCGGTTTTTTGCGCGAGTTTCGTCCTGGGTCTCATTATTTTTTAAGGAATTTATCAGGATATTAAGGAAAGTCTTAGTTATAAGCGGAGATAAAAAAGCCGGGGCGACCCGGCAAAAAAAAGCACAATGAGGGAGCAAATTGATTTTGCGTAAGCAAACCCGGAGGCTTAGTCGTGGATAAACCAGTCGTCGGCGCTTTCCCAGGTTTCCTGCAGGATTTCGCTAATCCGGTCTTTGTCTTCTTTCAAACCACCGATGACCGACAAATTATTGCCGGCGGCATAACGTACCGTGACCTGGTTTTCACGTTCCGGGTAGTGTTGAGCGATACGTTTAGAGAGTTCGTTATTCAGCGCTTCCAGCGCGCCGCTGGGTAAGGCTGTGGTTTTGGCAATTGACACTTCGATGCGCATAATGGCCCCCTGGGTAATATACTGTTTATTTATACAGTAACGCTTGCGCATTTACAACAGGGGGCAAAAAACTTTATTTTTTCATCGTCCAACGCACGGTTTCACCGGCCAGGAACGGCACCAACGTATCGCCTGGAAGGGCGATGCTTTCGGCAACGGTGCTTTCTTCGCGTACCAGTTCAACGTAGCTTTCATTCACCGGCAGGCCGTAGAAACGCGGGCCATTCAGCGAGCAGAAAGCCTCAAAATGCGCCAGCGCGTTCATCTCTTCAAAGACGGTGGCGTAGCTGCCGAGCGCGGTTGGGGCATTGAAACAGCCCGCACAGCCGCAGCTGGCCTCTTTACGGTGGCGCGCGTGCGGGGCGGAGTCGGTGCCGAGGAAGGCGCGGCTGAACCCGCTGGCGACCAGTTCACGCAGCGCCTGCTGGTGGACATTGCGCTTGAGGATCGGCAGGCAGTATAGATGCGGACGAATACCGCCAACCAGCATATGATTGCGGTTAAACATCAGATGCTGCGGCGTGATGGTGGCGGCCAGCAGTTCGTTGCCGTCGCGCACGTATTCAGCGGCATCTTTGGTGGTGATATGTTCGAAGACCACTTTTAACCCCGGCAGCCGTTTGCGCAGCGGTTCCATCACCGTCTCGATAAAGCGCGCTTCGCGATCGAAGATATCAATATCAGCGTGGGTAACTTCGCCGTGCACCAGTAGCGGCATGCCCAGTTTTTCCATCCGTTCCAGCACCGGCATAATGGCATCGGTGCTGGTCACGCCGTGACTGGAGTTGGTGGTGGCGTTTGCCGGGTAGAGTTTGGCTGCGGTAAATACGCCTTCATGGAATCCGCGTTCCAGTTCGTCCGGGTCGAGCGTGTCGGTCAGGTAGCAGGTCATCAGCGGAGTGAAATCATGCCCGGCGGGAATCGCATCGATGATGCGCTGGCGATAAGCAATGGCAGCAGCGACGGTCGTTACCGGCGGTACCAGATTCGGCATCACGATCGCCCGGCCATAAAACTCACTGGTGTAAGGCACGACGGTTTTTAACATATCATCATCGCGAAGATGGATATGCCAGTCGTCAGGGCGGCGGATTTTCAATACCTGGGGTTGTGCTGTCATGGAAGGCTCCGGCTAATTGGTTCAGTCATCAGGGCTGTTTTTTGCCGGGCACTAAGGATAAGCGTAAACGTTTTCCTTTGCACTCATTTCCGTAAAAAATTAAGGGCGCTATATTCAGCGCCCTTATCGTTTAGTCAGTGAAGGGGATGATTATCTCGCCCGGTTTCACTTCAATGCCTTTAGCGTATTTCTTCGCTAAGGCCTCGCCGGTGCTGGCATCTTCACGCAGAACGTAGGCCGGTTGCTGGTTGAAATAGCTGCGCAGCGACTGATTCAGATAGGGGATCAGCGTCTGTACCACGGAGGTGAGCTTTTCCGGCTTAACTTTCGCATCGACGACTTCCATTTCACGCAGATAAATCGCGCCTTGCTCTTTATTGAACACCGGCAGCGCTTTAAGCTTCAGGTCGATGGTCGCTTTCTGATTGCCAAACAGCGAATTCAGATCCAGATTAGCGGTTCCGCTCAGCGCCACTTTGTTAGGCTCTTCACGACCGATGGCGCTGGTCAGGTTTTGCAGTTCAATATGCGCATCCGCTACGCCAGGCAGGCCGATATCTTTGGCGAAGTGATTACGTTTCTGCAGCGCCTGGTTAATCTCCTGCTCGCTCACCGAGTATTGCGTAAGCTGGTTACATCCGCTCAGAAGGCCGCTGACAATCAGCGCGGCCGCGATCAACATCTTTTTCATTGGGTTCCTTAACGTCATGCCATGGCTAATCCTGACACAAAGCAGCATGGTCTGCTAGCCCCGCTTGTACTAGCGGAAAATGCTGAAAAAAGGATGACCACTTTGGCTGATTGTCAGATGCGCGGCTCGAGCATGCCGGAGGCCGACCGTTTCTGGCTGAACTGCCACCACAATGCAATGAATGTCGCAAAGCCGATAATGCCCAGCATCAACCACGGGAGTTCAGGCTGACTGAGCACTTTTCCGGCATCAAACAGCCAGCCGCCGCCGGCGTACCCCAGCGCGCCGCCGAAGGCCAGGCCAAGGCGGCTAAAACCCATATAGCTGCCGCGAGCGCGGGCATCGGCCAGTGACGCGCCCAGCGTTTCGCGCGCGGGTTCGGCAATGATCGAGCCGATATAAAAGATACAAATCAGGGTAAAGAGCTGCTGTAGCGTGCTGGTTAAGCCAATCGGCAGCATCGCCGCCGTCATCACCAGTAAACCCGCCATCAGGCGATGCTCAAGACGAAAACGTTTTTCGCTCCAGCGGGCGATGGGGTACAGCAGGGTCAGGGAAATTGTCGCCTCAATGGCATACATCCATTTGACCGCCGCCGGAGAACCCGCAATATCGTTAACCATAATCGGCAGCATGAGCATCACCTGTACGGCCAGCATGTAGTAACCGGTCAGGGTCAGCACGTAAGTGACAAAGCGCTTATCACGTAACACCAGCCCCAACCCTTCGCGGACCGGCGTTTTGACCGTCGAGAGTTTCCAGGCCGGTAGGTACCAGGCGTTAAACGCGGCGCAGGCAATAAAAAGCGCCGCCCCCGCGCTGCATACCAGACGGAAATCGTACTGTAATAGCCAGCTGCCTAGCAGGGCGCCGATTACCGCGCCGGCGCTATCCTGCATCATCAGAATAGAGAAGAAGCGACCGCGTTGATGCGGGCGCACCAGCTTGACCACCAGCGCCGCTCGCGGCGGGTCGAACAGTGTGCCGCCGAGACCGGACAAAATGCACGAGAGCCAGAGTACCCAGGGCTCATGGGCGACGGCCATCGCCGCGAAACCGCCGGCGCGCATCAGCATCCCGGTGACGATCATCGGTTTAGCGCCAAAACGATCGGCGATCGCCCCACCGAAGATGCCTAAACCTTGTTGCACCAGCTGACGCAGACCGAGGGCAATACCGACCATCAGCGCCGCCCAGCCCATCTGGTCGACAAAACGGATCGATATCAGGGGGAATACGACAAAAAAGCCGAGAACAACCAGCATGTTATCGACTAACAGGAAATATTTACCCAGGCTCCTTGCCTGCGATACGCGGGACATTTCCCCTCCAGGGAAAAAGAAAGATAAGCTTAGATATTCTGCGGGTGCGCCGGTTATTTTCCCAGCATACTGGCGACAATATTTTTTTATCAAAAAGCAAGATCGATTGAGGCTATTCATCGAAAAATGGAGATGGTGCAGAAAATGGTATGTTGCTGTTTTCACACCTTCACTCAGGGAAGGTATAGTGAAAGATATCAGTTTGGGGTAGGGAACAGGAGTGAGGAATGTTTGGCTATCGCAGTAACGTACCCAAGGTGCGTTTGACGACGGACCGGCTGGTGGTGCGGCTGGTTCACGATCGTGACGCCTGGCGTCTGGCCGATTACTACGCGGAAAACAAAGGGTTCCTGAAACCCTGGGAGCCGGTGCGCGATGAAAGCCACTGTTATCCCTCCGGCTGGCAGGCGCGATTGTCGATGATTACGGAATTTCATAAACAAGGTTCGGCATTCTATTTCGCGCTGCTCGATCCTGATGAGAAAGAGATTATTGGGGTAGCAAACTTCTCCAACGTAGTGCGCGGTTCATTCCACGCCTGCTATCTCGGCTATTCCATTGGTGAAAAGTGGCAAGGGCAGGGGCTGATGTTTGAAGCGCTGACCGCGGCGATTCGCTATATGCAGCGTACGCAGCATATCCATCGCATCATGGCCAACTATATGCCGCACAATAAACGCAGCGGTGACTTGCTCGCCCGACTGGGTTTCGAGAAAGAGGGTTACGCTAAGGACTATCTCCTCATTGATGGGCAATGGCGAGATCACGTATTGACGGCATTAACGACCACTGACTGGACCCCGGGGCGCTAAGGAGACAACATGAAATATCAGCTAACCGCGCATGAAGCGCGCATTATTGGTTGCCTGCTGGAGAAGCAAGTGACCACACCCGAACAATATCCGCTGTCGGTGAATGCGGTGGTCACCGCCTGTAACCAGAAAACCAACCGCGAGCCGGTGATGTCGCTGGCGGAAAGCGATGTTCAGGATTTGCTGGATGAACTGGTTAAACGCCACTATCTGCGTACGGTAAGCGGTTTTGGCAATCGAGTGACCAAATATGAACAGCGCTTCTGTAATTCCGAATTTGGCGACCTCAAGTTAACAGCGGCGGAAGTCGCCATCGTCACGACGCTGCTGCTGCGCGGCGCGCAAACGCCAGGCGAGCTGCGCAGCCGCGCGCAGCGGATGTATGAATTCCGCGATATGGCCGAGGTGGAAAGCACGCTCGACAATTTGGCCAGTCGCGAAGACGGCCCGTACGTCGCGCGCCTTCCGCGCGAACCGGGTAAACGCGAAAGCCGCTATATGCACCTGTTCTGTGATGACATGGATTCACTCATTACCGTCGTGGAAGCCGTGTCGCCGCCGAATGACGATCTACAGGCGCGCGTCGAGGCGCTGGAGGCGGAAGTGGCTGAGCTCAAAGTACGTCTTGATTCACTGCTGGCTCACTTAGGAGAGTAATTGTGACGGCAAAATTACGCGTTGGCGTGGTGGGGCTCGGCGGCATTGCGCAAAAGGCATGGTTGCCGGTGCTTGGCGCCGCCGATGGCTGGACGCTGCAGGCCGCCTGGTCGCCGGGGAAAGAGAAAGCGTTACGCATCTGTGAAACCTGGCGCCTACCTTATGCCGAGTCTCTGGATGCGCTGGCGGCGCAATGTGATGCGGTATTTGTCCATACCTCAACCGCTTCACATTATGAAGTGGTGCATCATCTGCTGAATGCAGGAGTTCATGTTTGCGTGGACAAGCCGCTGGCGGACAAGCTCAGCGAAGCCGAATCACTGGTTGAACTGGCGGCGCGTCGGCGTTTAACGTTAATGGTGGGTTTCAATCGCCGTTTTGCGCCGCTGTATCGTGAATTAAAAGCGCATCTCAACGATGCGGCGTCATTGCGTATGGATAAGCATCGTAGCGATAGCGTGGGCAAAGAGCTGCGTTTCACCCTGCTGGATGATTATCTGCATGTTGTCGATACCGCGCTGTGGCTGGCGGGAGATAAAGCGCGGGTGAATGGCGGGGTCCTGCAAACCACTTCTCAAGGGGAAATGCTCTACGCCGAGCATCACTTCAGCGCGGGGCAGCTGCAAATCACGACCAGCATGCATCGTCGCGCCGGAAGCCAGCGTGAGTGGGTACAGGCGGTGACCGATGGCGGGCTGTATGAGGTGAGCGATATGCGCGAATGGCGTGAAGAGCGGGGCAGCGGTATCCTGCAGCGCCCGGCGCCCGGCTGGCAAACGACGCTTGAGCAGCGTGGATTCGACGGCTGCGCGCGGCACTTCATTGAATGCGTGCAAAATCAGACGGTTCCGGAAACCGCCGGTGAGCAGGCGCTCTTAGCCCAGCGGATCGTGGAAAAGCTCTGGCGTGAAGCGATGAGCGAATAACTGGTTGTAACAACTGACAGTAGTAATTCATTGCGAACCCGGTAGACTATCGCCACTTTCCAGCGCCCGCTTTTGCGGGCGTTTTACTCCATGGGTTGTGGAATAAGACAGTAATGAATCTATTAAAATCATTAGCGGCAGTCAGCTCGATGACCATGTTCTCGCGCGTACTGGGGTTCGCCCGCGATGCTATCGTCGCGCGTATTTTTGGCGCCGGGATGGCGACCGACGCCTTTTTTGTGGCCTTCAAACTGCCAAACCTCTTGCGGCGTATTTTTGCCGAAGGCGCCTTTTCTCAGGCCTTTGTGCCGATCCTCGCTGAATATAAAAGCAAACAGGGCGAAGACGCGACGCGGGTGTTCGTCTCCTATGTTTCCGGGCTGTTGACCCTGGTTCTGGCGTTGGTCACGGTGGCGGGGATGCTGGCTGCGCCGTGGGTGATTACCGTTACCGCACCGGGCTTTGCCGATACGCCGGATAAGTTTGCCTTAACCACCCAACTGCTGCGTATCACTTTCCCCTATATATTATTGATCTCGCTGGCATCGCTGGTGGGGGCGATCCTTAACACCTGGAACCGCTTCTCGGTTCCCGCCTTTGCGCCGACCTTCCTCAACGTCAGCATGATTGGTTTTGCCCTGTTTGCCGCACCTTATTTTCATCCGCCAATGCTGGCGATGGCCTGGGCGGTTACGGTTGGCGGTATCCTGCAACTGGCGTATCAACTGCCGCATCTGAAAAAAATCGGTATGCTGGTGCTGCCGCGGGTTAATCTGAAAGATGCCGGGGCGATTCGCGTGGTTAAGCAGATGGGGCCGGCGATCCTCGGCGTCTCCGTCAGCCAGATTTCGCTGATTATCAATACCATTTTCGCCTCCTTCCTGGTCTCAGGTTCGGTCTCCTGGATGTATTATGCCGACCGTCTGATGGAGTTCCCCTCCGGCGTGTTGGGCGTGGCGCTGGGGACTATCCTGTTGCCATCGCTATCAAAAAGTTTCGCCAGCGGCAATCATGATGAGTACTGCCGACTGATGGATTGGGGGCTGCGCCTGTGTTTCCTGCTGGCCTTGCCAAGCGCGGTGGCCTTAGGCATTCTCGCTAAGCCGCTGACGGTATCGCTATTCCAGTACGGTAAGTTCAACGCTTTCGATGCGGCGATGACTCAACGCGCGCTGGTGGCTTATTCGGTTGGGCTGATGGGGCTTATCGTGGTGAAGGTGCTGGCGCCGGGCTTTTACTCGCGCCAGGATATCAAGACGCCGGTTAAAATCGCCATTGTTACTCTGATAATGACCCAGGTGATGAACCTGGCGTTTATTGGCCCGTTGAAGCATGCCGGCTTGTCGCTGTCTATTGGTCTGGCCGCTTGTCTGAACGCCGCGCTGCTTTACTGGCAACTGCGTAAGCAGAAAATCTTCACCCCGCAGCCGGGGTGGTTCGTCTTCCTGCTGCGTCTGGTCATCGCGGTGCTGGTCATGGCGGCAGCGCTCGTCGGCGTGATGTATCTGATGCCGGAGTGGTCGCAGGGGACGATGCCGTTCCGTCTGATGCGCCTGATGGTAGTGGTGGTGGCCGGCGTAGTCGCCTATTTCGCAACCTTGCTGCTGCTCGGTTTCCGCCTGAAAGAGTTTGCCCGCCGCACGATTTAAATTCATCGCTACGTCGGGCCTGATTAACCCGTTCCGCTATGCGGAGCGGGTTTTTTATCTCACGGCGCGGTCAGCGGCCTGTAGACGGGCATTTTCCAGCAGGCGGATAATCAGAGCAATCGCGCCGCTGCTCACCGCCAGAATCACCACGCCATTCCAGCCAGCCAGCACGTACAGTTTACTTCCCAGCACTGAACCCAGAGCCATACCGATGAAGACCACGGTAAACAGCAAGGCGTTAAGCCTGCCGCGGGCCTGGGGCTCCAGGCTGTAAACCAGATTTTGATGCGCCACCAGACTTGATTGCAGACCAAGGTCAAAACCGATAGCCGATAGTGCAATCAGCGCCAGTTGGCCATGTACCGGCAGGGCGGGCAGCAGCAACATCAGGGCAAAGGAGACGGTGACGAATGCCGCGCCGAGCTGGGTGACTCTCCCCGCGCCAACTTTATCCGCCAGACCGCCTGCCAGCGGTGCCGCCAGGGCGCCTGCCGCGCCCGCGATACCGAAGCCGCCGGCGACCGCGCTACCCATCTGGTAATGTTCGGCGAGCATCACCGCCAGCGTCGACCAGAACGCGCTAAAGGCGATAGATAAAAAGCCCTGGGCGAATGCCGCGCGGCGCAGCGCAGGATAGCGCTGCCACAGATGGGCCATCGACCTCATCAACTGCGGATAGCTGAGGGTAGAGTGGATCTCAAAACGCGGCAGAACACGCCACATTAACAGGCCGATGAAAGCGATACTGACTGCCGCAGCCTGGTACATGACTCGCCAGCCAAATAGCGCGCCGACCAGCCCGCTGACGGTACGCGAAAGTAGGATCCCCAGTAGCAGGCCGGTCATCACCGTACCGACCATTTTCCCCTGTTTGCCCGCCGGCGCAAGAATGGCCGCTGCCGGGACAATATCCTGCGCCATGGTCGCCGCCATGCCGATCAGCAGGCTGACGACCAGCAGCGAGGTCAGTTGTCCGGTCAGGCTGCAGAGCAGTAACAGCGCCGCCAGTACGGCGCTTTTCAGCAGGATAAGCGTTCTGCGATCGTGGCGATCGCCGAGCGGCAGCAGGAATAATATTCCCAATGCATAGCCTGCCTGGGTCAACGTGGGCACTAGCCCCATTCCTTCAACGCTGAGATGCAGGTTGGCGCCGATTAATGGCAGCAGCGGCTGGGCGTAGTAGATGGATGCGACGCTAAAGCCTGCGCCGAGCGCGAGAATAAATATAACCCAGCCGGCCTGGCGGGTGGATAAAGGAAGCGGTGTCATAGTAATGCCCTCGTAAATGCGTTGGCGCTATTGTTCCCCGAAGCGGACTGGCGCGGAAGATAGGGTAGTGGTAAAACGGTTATACGTAGCACGTATAGGCAAAATATAAATGAAGAAACAAGAGCGTATAGATCGGATTGAGCTGATGCGGACGTTTATTCGCATCGTCGAAGCGGGTTCGCTCTCGGCGGCTGCTCTGCAGATGAGTACGACTCAGGCGACCGTTAGCCGACGCTTGCAGTCGCTGGAGACGTTACTCGGCGCAAGGCTTATTCTGCGCACGACCCATGCAATGAAACTAACCGATGACGGCGAGCGCTGCTATCAACATGCGCGGCGGCTGGTGGACAGCTGGCTGGCGCTGGAAGATGATCTACGCATCGAGGAAGACCGGCCGGTTGGCGTGCTGCGGGTGCGGGCGCCGCACGCTTTTGGCCAACAGCAGCTGCTGGGCCCGCTGGTTAGCTTTCTGCAGCGTTATCCTGAGCTTTCCGTTGAGTGGATGCTGAATGATAAAACCGTCGATTTTCTTAGCGATAATATTGATTGCGCGATCCGCGTTGGTGCGGAAGTGGATCCGTCAACCGTCTCGGTACTATTGGCTGTGGTTCCCCGCAGCCTGGTGGTTGCGCCTGAGCTATTGGCGCGCCATCCGGAACTCGGCGAACCGCAGGCGCTTTCCGCGCTGCCCTGGGTCGCTATTAGCACCTTTTACCAGCATGAAGTCACACTACAGCATCAGGTGGGCGGGCAGTTGATGAGTTTCCCGATCGTTCCTTGTCTGAGTACCGATAGCGTCTACGTTGCGCGTAATACCGCTCTGGCGGGGTTGGGAGCGGCAATTGTTTCCAGCTGGGCGGTGGAGAAGGATATTGCGGCAGGCAGGCTGATTGAGCCGTTTGCGCAGTGGCGGGCTTCGCCGCTGCCGGTGCATCTGGTTTATCCCTGGGCGCGCTATTACCCAACGCGGCTGCGCAAGTTTCTCGATTTGATGCGCGAAGTGATGCCGCAGGTGGCGGGGATGCAGCGCCCGGACGAGAACAAATAAAAAACCGGCCAGTTGGCCGGTTTTTTAGTCGTGCACCGTTACTCTACAGGTTGCGGGCGAGTCGCTTCCGCCGTGGCCTGATGAGTAGCGCTATGGCCGCCTGCGGACCCTTTACCCTCAAAGGCAAACGGTGGGCGAACCCAATCGCTTTGGCGCGGCGCTTCCGGCACGTATTCCGGCGCCGGGGCGCGGGTCATCGGCGCGGTCGCGTGGCGAGTTGCGGTGGTTGCCGGTTGCGCTTTTACCACTGGCGCGGCGCTGACGACCGGCGTCGGTTCAACAACCGGCGCGGTTTCTTCAGCTGCGGTAACGGTCGTTTCTTCGACAACAGCGGTTTCTTCTGCGGCAATTGTTGGCTGCACAGTGTCGGTTTCTTCCGTCACCGGAGCTGGCGTGGTCTCAGTTTCTTCGACAACGGCCTCTGCTGGCGCACTGACCTCTGCCTGCGGCGCAGCGGTTTCTGCTACAACTGCAGTCTCTTCAACCACTGCCGTTTCTTCGGCAACCGGGGCTTCAACTACGCTTGCTTCTGCGGTCGGTTCGCTGGTCACTGTCGGTGCGACAGTTTCAGCTGCGACGGTTTCCGCAACGACAACCGGAGCGATAGTCTCCGCGACGACTGGCGTGATGATAGGCTCAACGCTGCTGGTTTCCTGCACCGGTAACTCTTCCTGCAGCTGATCCTGCACGCGAGCAATCGGATAACGGATCCACGCTTTACCTGATGCCAGCTCAGGCGACGCGCAGGCGATAGCCAGCGGCATCGGCGACTGGGTCGGATAACGCTCATCGCGGTAACGACGGCGACGTTGGCCGCTTACGCGCAGGTGGCGCGGAGAGCGACGTGAACGACGCGGCATACCGTTAGATTCACGAGCGTCGCCGTTTTCATCCTGCTCAGCGGCAGTTTCAACGACGGCCGGCAGATCGACTTTTGCCAGTTCGGTACGCGGCGTAGTGGATTCCACCTGCTGCTCGGCAACGGCTTCGACAACCTGCTCGGTTTCTACGGATTCAAAGCGGACTTTCTGCGGCAGCTGACGCGGCTTACGACGCGGCATGCTCTGAACGCGTTCTTCCTGCTCGGTCTCCTGCTGAACTACCGGTTCTTCGCGGGTCTGAGATTTTGCTTCCTGCTGTGCCTGGCGCTTGTCATCATTCCGACGACGGTTGCGTTCACGGCGCGGTTGCTGCTGCTCATCGCGAGATTTACTGTTATCAGCCTCATTGCCAGCGGTTTGACGTGATTCGCGCTGTTCAGCGTTCTGCGGCTGTTTCTCACGGCGATTACGGCGGTTTTCCTCACGAGATTCGCGACCTTCAGCGTTTTCTCCGCGATTATCGCGATTGTCACGGTTATCGCGATTATCGCGGTTATCACGACGGTCATTACGATCGCGGCGATTATTAGAACGCGGTTTACGACGCTCTTGCTGACGTTCCGGTTTCTCTTCTGTTTTTTGCTCAGCCTTGACTTCCGCCGGTTTGGCTTCTTCTGCGCCAGCAAAAATGTTTTTCAAAGCGCCAAAGAAACGGGACAGCAGGCCAGGCTGGGCAGGCGTTGCTACTTTTGCGGCTCGAGCGGCGGCGGCTTTCGCTGCGACCGATGCGGCTGCGGTTTCTTCCTGTACCGGTACTGGCGGCGCATCCGGCATCACGAAAGCGGCAAGAGCTGGCTCTTCACGGCGCTTGCGTTCAGCTGGTTCATCGTCGGACGGCATCGCCATCTCTTCTTCGTGCAGTTTCGGCAGCAAGTAGCTCAGGGTTGAGGTCTCTTCGCCTTTACGCACGCGCAGCACGGAGTAGTGTGGGGTTTGCATCTCATCGTTCGGGACGATGATGACGCGAATGTCGCTCTGACGGGTTTCAATCGCGCTGACTGCGGCACGTTTTTCGTTAAGCAGATAGGAAGCGATAGGTACCGGAACGATCGCATGGACTTCTTTGGTGTTCTCTTTCAGCGCTTCTTCTTCAATCAGACGCAGGATAGAGAGCGACAGCGATTCGTTGTCACGCACGGTACCGGTGCCGCTACAACGTGGGCACACGTGGTGGCTGGACTCACCCAGCGACGGGCTCAGACGCTGGCGGGACATCTCCAGCAGGCCGAAGCGCGAGATGTGGCTGATCTGGATACGCGCGCGGTCCTGACGAACGGCCTCACGCAGGCGGTTTTCAACCGCACGCTGGTGGCGCACCGGAGTCATATCGATGAAGTCGATAACGATCAGGCCGCCAAGGTCGCGCAGACGCAGCTGGCGCGCAATTTCGTCAGCCGCTTCGAGGTTAGTATTGAACGCCGTTTCTTCGATATCGCCGCCGCGGGTCGCGCGAGCGGAGTTGATGTCGATAGCGGTCAGCGCTTCGGTGCTATCGATAACGATAGAGCCGCCGGAAGGCAGGCGAACTTCACGCTGGAACGCGGATTCAATCTGGGATTCGATCTGGTAATGGCTGAACAGCGGGATTTCACCGGTGTACAGTTTGATTTTGCTGCTGAAATCCGGACGACCGAGGGCGGCGATATGCTGGCGCGCCAGCTCAAGCACTTTCGGGTTATCGATCAGGATTTCGCCGATGTCCTGGCGCAGATAGTCGCGGAAGGCACGTACGATAACGTTACTTTCCTGGTGGATCAGGAACGGAGCAGGGCGACTCTCAGCGGCTTTCTGAATCGCTTCCCAGTGCTTCAGGCGGAAGCTCAGATCCCACTGCAGCGCTTCAGCGGATTTGCCGACGCCCGCGGTACGTACGATAAGACCCATGCCGTCCGGCAACTGAAGGCTCGCCAGCGCTTCTTTCAGCTCGGTACGATCGTCACCTTCGATACGGCGCGAAATACCGCCGGCGCGAGGGTTATTCGGCATCAGTACCAGGTAGCTGCCGGCCAGGCTGATGAAGGTCGTCAGCGCAGCGCCTTTATTACCACGCTCTTCTTTATCAATCTGAACAATGACTTCCTGACCTTCACGCAGAACATCCTTAATGTTAGGACGACCATGAGAGCTGTAATTGGCAGGGAAGTATTCGCGGGCAATTTCTTTGAGGGGGAGGAAACCATGACGCTCAGCGCCGTAATCGACAAACGCGGCTTCAAGGCTAGGTTCAATACGAGTGATTTTGCCTTTGTAGATGTTCGCTTTTTTCTGCTCGTGCCCGGGGCTTTCGATATCCAGGTCGTACAGGCGCTGCCCATCAACAAGAGCGACGCGCAACTCTTCCTGCTGAGTTGCGTTGATTAACATTCTTTTCATCGTAACTTACTCATTATTCTTACATTGACGACTAAGCTACGGGCAGAGTAACGCCTTACCGGGTGAAAACCGATGGCCTCGAGTCTGGTTCACGTCGCCAACCTCACGGTTGTCGCGCGCTTAAGAGGCGCAGAGTGTCGGTCGCCTGTGTTTCAAACGGAAACACAGCGCAATTATTCAGGGGAACAGCCTGGGATGTATCACCAGAGAATATTCCATTTATACACTTCATCCTTTAAGTGATTTCGCGTTGGCCGCGCTTGTTCACTTCAATCGATTGCGTGTACAACCGACTGAAGATTCTCTCTTTTGCAGCCTTGACGCATCTCAAACGATGTTGCGTATATTCTCATCGTCTCTCACGTCGCAGGGGTAATGGCTTAACCTGTTCACCTCAATCGGAGGATTCAGATGAACTCCCGGTAGTCCCGGAGTCGTCGCCGTCCTGCCACGCAAAAATCTTATAGAGCCTGTGCCGGTAAGGACTGCAACCCGCAGCCCGCTAACTGTCTGAAAGATCAATACGTCTTACGCCATTGCTGCGTGGATGATCGGTCAGACAAAATTGGTCATTCCGCTAATTTCTTGTTCTAACAAGTGTCAACACGGAAAACGGCTTCATTATTCCATTGCTAACCTTGTTATAGCAAGTTCACTTTTACCTTTTATCACCGGGTTACTCACAGTTTTTTCACCAGCGTCTACAGATTGTTCTAATAACAAACAAAACGCCGATGAAGCATGCGATGAAATCCGGATACTGATAAATATAAGCATATAAAAATGAGTGGCGCTAATGCCCTCGGCTATTTAGAATCGCCGACCATGAAAACTGAGACTCCAACCGTAAAAATGGTTGCCATTTCCGCCGATGAAGCGGGGCAACGTATCGACAACTTTTTGCGTACGCAACTTAAGGGCGTACCGAAGAGCATGATTTATCGCATCCTGCGTAAAGGCGAGGTGCGGGTGAACAAAAAGCGCGTCAAGCCGGAATATAAACTGGAAGACGGCGATGAAGTGCGTATCCCGCCGGTGCGGGTCGCTGAGCGCGAAGAAGAGGCCGTTTCGCCGCATCTACAAAAGGTGGCGGCGTTGTCGGATGTGATCCTCTATGAAGACGATCATATCCTGGTGCTCAACAAGCCTTCCGGCACCGCGGTACACGGCGGCAGCGGTCTGAGCTTCGGCGTGATTGAAGGGCTGCGGGCGCTACGCCCCGAGGCCCGCTTCCTGGAGCTGGTTCACCGTCTTGACCGGGATACCTCCGGCGTTCTGTTGGTAGCAAAAAAACGCTCGGCGCTTCGCTCGCTTCACGAGCAGCTGCGTGAGAAAGGGATGCAGAAGGATTATCTGGCGCTGGTCCGTGGTCAGTGGCAGTCGCACACCAAGGCGGTACAAGCGCCGCTGCTGAAAAATATCCTGCAGAGCGGCGAGCGCATCGTGCGCGTGAGTCAGGAAGGTAAGCCGTCCGAAACGCGCTTTAAAGTGGAAGAGCGTTACGCGTTTGCCACCCTGGTGCGCTGTAGCCCGGTTACCGGGCGTACGCACCAGATTCGCGTTCACACGCAGTATGCGGGACATCCCATCGCTTTTGACGATCGCTATGGCGATCGCGAATTTGACAAGCAGCTTTCAGGGACGGGCTTAAACCGCCTGTTTTTGCATGCCGCAGCGCTGAAGTTCACTCATCCAGGCACCGGTGAAGTGATGCGTATTGAAGCGCCGTTGGATAACCAACTGAAGCACTGCTTACAGGTTTTGCGCAATAGCAAATAACCACAGCGGCGGATTCATACTCCGCCGCTTTCTTTAATGGCTAGCAAAGCAGAGGGTTAAAGCCTTCCCGGCGCAACATCTGGCATAGCGCGATCAGCGGTAGCCCCACCAGCGAATTAGGGTCGCGTCCTTCCAGTCGTTCAAATAGCGTGATGCCTAAGCCTTCGCTTTTAAAACTGCCGGCACACTGCAGAGGGTTCTCTTTACGGATATAGGCCTCGATCTCCTGATCGCTTAAATGACGAAAATGGACGTCGAAAGGTTCGCATTCCGTTTGCAGGTGTCCGTTGGCCGAATTATAGAGCGCAAGCCCGGTATAAAAAGTGACAATCGTGCCGCTGGCCTTGCGTAGCTGTCGGTAGGCATTTTCTTCAGTGTGCGGTTTACCGGTGATGTCGCCGTCTAAGACACAAACCTGATCGGAACCTATAATAAGGTGTTGAGGGAAGCGGGATGCCAGCGCCTGGGCTTTGGCCTGCGCCAGACGCACAACCAACTGGCGGGCGGATTCGCCGGGCAGAGGCGTTTCGTTAACCTCCGGCGCCGCGCATTCGAATGGCAGCGAGAGTTTTTCCAGCAGCATTCGCCGCCACGGCGAGGTTGAGGCCAGGAGAAGATTAGACATATTTTTTCATCCACATATAGCGCTTCGCAGAGCATCATTTTAAACTATGCGCCGCAATGTGTGCGAATAAATGGCAAAAGGCAACCTGAGGCTGCCTTTTTCTTTGACTCTATGACATTACAAAGTTAATATGCGCGCCCTATGCAAAAGGTAAAATTACCCCTGACTCTCGATCCGGTTCGCACGGCTCAAAAACGCCTTGATTACGAGGGTATCTACGCCCGTGATCAGGTTGGCCGTGTCGCCGATTCAGTCGTCAGCGTGGACAGTGATGTGGAATGCAGCATGTCGTTCGCTATCGATAACCAGCGTCTCGCCGTTATTACCGGTGATGCGAAGGTGTCGGTAACCCTCGAATGTCAGCGTTGCGGGAAACCGTTCCCTCATCATGTCCACACAACGTATTGTTTCAGCCCTGTCAGAAATGACGAACAGGCAGAAGCACTACCGGAAGCGTATGAGCCGATTGAGGTTAACGAATTCGGTGAAATCGATCTGCAGGCGATGGTTGAGGATGAAATCATTCTTTCCTTGCCGGTAGTTCCGGTGCATGATTCTGAACACTGTGAAGTGTCCGACGCGGACATGGTCTTTGGCGAACTGCCTGAAGAGGCACAAAAACCAAACCCATTTGCCGTATTAGCCAGCTTAAAGCATAAGTAATTGAGGAGTAAGGTCCATGGCCGTACAACAGAATAAACCAACCCGTTCCAAACGTGGCATGCGTCGTTCCCATGACGCTCTGACCGCAGTCACCAGCCTGTCTGTAGACAAAACTTCTGGTGAGAAACACCTGCGTCACCACATCACTGCCGACGGTTTCTACCGCGGTCGCAAGGTAATCGCTAAGTAATCACGCCTTACTCCGTGGATTTCACGTTGCAAGAAAACGTACCTAACGTCCTTGCAACGTGAAAGACAAGAGTAAAAGCGTGGTGAAGCTTAGTGAGGATCTCCCCGGGTAACTGGGGAATAACCGAACCGGGCAGCGACGAGACCTTGACACGTCTAACCCTGGCGTTAGATGTCATGGGGGGCGATTTTGGCCCATCCGTGACAGTGCCTGCAGCACTGCAGGCACTGAACTCTAATTCGCAACTCACTCTTCTTTTAGTCGGCGACCCCGACGCCATCACGCCATTACTTGCCAAAGCTGATTTCGAACAACGTTCGCGATTGCAGATTATTCCTGCACAGTCAGTTATTGCCAGTGATGCGCGACCCGCACAGGCTATCCGCAGTAGTCGCGGAAGCTCGATGCGCCTGGCGCTGGAGCTGGTGAAAGAGGGCCGAGCCGAAGCCTGCGTTAGCGCGGGAAATACCGGCGCGCTGATGGGGCTCGCGAAATTATTGCTCAAGCCCATTGAGGGGATTGAGCGCCCGGCGCTGGTGACGGTACTGCCGCATCAGCAAAAGGGCAAAACGGTGGTGCTGGATTTAGGCGCCAACGTCGATTGCGATAGCACGATGCTGGTGCAGTTCGCGGTGATGGGCGCGGTGTTAGCTGAAGAAGTCGTGGGGATTAAAAATCCGCGCATTGCGCTGTTGAATATCGGCGAAGAGGAGATGAAAGGCCTCAACAGCATCCGTGATGCGTCGGCGATTCTCAAAAAGCTGCCGTCGTTCAACTATATTGGTTACCTTGAAGCTAACGAGTTGCTGACGGGGAAAACGGATGTTCTGGTTTGTGATGGATTCACCGGCAACGTCACATTAAAGACGATGGAAGGTGTTGTCAGAATGTTCCTTTCGCTGCTGAAATCACAGGGAGAGGGAAAAAAAAGGTCGTGGTGGCTGATTTTATTAAAGCGTTGGTTACAAAAAAGCCTAAGCAGGCGATTCAGTCACCTCAACCCCGACCAGTATAATGGCGCCTGTCTGTTAGGATTGCGCGGTTCTGTGATCAAAAGTCATGGCGCTGCCAACCAGCGCGCATTTTGCGTCGCAATAGAGCAGGCAGTGCAGGCGGTGCAGCGGCAAGTTCCACAGCGGATCGCCGCTCGCCTGGAATCGTTATACCCAGCAGGTTTTGAACTGCCAGGGAGCAGCAGCGGTAACGGGAATGCCCGACAGCACACCGGGACCAACGGATACGACTGACGCCCTGCGGTTTTAACAACGCGGGTATATTACCCAAGAGTGACTGAGCGTACATGTATACAAAGATTATTGGCACCGGCAGCTACCTGCCTGAGCAAGTGCGTACTAACGCCGACCTGGAAAAAATGGTTGAAACGACTGACGAGTGGATTGTCACGCGTACAGGTATTCGTGAACGCCGTATTGCCGCAGCGAACGAAACAGTTGCTACGATGGGCTTCGAAGCCGCAAAGAAAGCGCTGGAAATGGCGAATGTCAACCCGGAGCAAATTGGTCTGATCGTTGTTGCGACCACCTCGGGTACGCATGCCTTCCCGAGCTCTGCGTGCCAGATTCAATCTATGCTGGGGGTAAAAGGGTGCCCGGCGTTTGACGTCGCAGCCGCCTGCGCGGGCTTTACCTATGCCTTGAGCATCGCCGATCAGTACGTGAAAAACGGCGCCGTCGATTATGCGCTGGTGATCGGCGCTGATGTGCTGGCGCGTACCTGCGATCCCACCGATCGCGGCACGATCATTATCTTCGGCGACGGCGCGGGCGCGGTGGTGCTTGGCGCTTCCGAAGAGCCGGGCATTATCTCTACGCATCTGCACGCCGATGGCCGCTACGGCGACCTGTTAACGCTGCCGAATGCCGATCGCGTTGAGCCAGAAAACCCGATTTATCTGACGATGGCCGGCAACGAAGTGTTTAAAGTCGCGGTCACCGAACTGGCGCATATCGTTGACGAGACGCTGGCGGCCAACAACCTTGAGCGCTCGGCGCTGGATTGGCTGGTCCCGCACCAGGCTAACCTGCGTATCATCAGCGCGACGGCGAAAAAGCTGGGGATGTCGATGGATAACGTGGTGGTCACGCTCGATCGTCACGGTAATACCTCTGCTGCTTCGGTTCCTTGCGCGCTCGACGAAGCCGTGCGCGATGGCCGTATTCAACGCGGCCAGTTGATTCTGCTGGAAGCCTTCGGTGGTGGTTTCACCTGGGGTTCCGCGCTGGTTCGTTTTTAGTATAAGGATTTAAACATGACGCAATTTGCTTTTGTGTTCCCCGGACAGGGCTCTCAGGCTGTCGGTATGCTGGCAGATATGGCCGCGACCTGGCCTGTGATTGAAGAGACCTTCGGCGAAGCTTCCGCAGCGTTGGGTTACGATCTGTGGGCGCTTGCCCAACAGGGCCCGGCAGAAGAACTGAATAAAACCTGGCAAACGCAACCGGCGCTGCTGACCGCCTCCGTCGCGCTATATCGCGTATGGCAGCAGCAGGGCGGTAAAGCGCCAGCGCTGTTAGCCGGTCATAGCCTTGGCGAATACTCTGCGCTGGTCTGCGCAGGCGTTATCAATTTCGCTGATGCCGTTCGTCTGGTTGAACTGCGTGGTAAATTCATGCAGGAAGCGGTACCGGAAGGCACCGGCGCGATGTCTGCAATTATTGGTCTCGACGATGCGTCCATTGCGAAAGCCTGTGAGGAATCTGCGCAAGGGCAGGTGGTTTCGCCGGTGAACTACAATTCTCCGGGCCAGGTGGTTATCGCCGGGCACAAAGAAGCCGTTGAACGTGCAGGCGCCGCGTGTAAAGCCGCAGGCGCCAAACGCGCGTTGCCGCTGCCGGTCAGCGTACCGTCCCACTGCGCGCTGATGAAACCTGCCGCAGAAAAACTGGCGGTTGAACTGCAGAAAATCACTTTTAACGCGCCGACGATTCCGGTCGTGAATAACGTCGACGTGAAGTGTGAAACCGCGCCGGATGCTATCCGCGATGCGCTGATTCGTCAGCTGTACAGCCCGGTTCAGTGGACTAAGACCGTTGAGTTTATGGCATCTCAGGGCGTCGAGCACCTGTATGAAATGGGGCCGGGTAAAGTCCTCACCGGCCTGACCAAACGTATTGTTGACACCCTGACTGCTTCTGCGCTCAACGAGCCGGCTGCGATGTCTGCGGCGCTTGAGCAATAAAAGAGGAATACCATGAGTTTTGAAGGAAAAATCGCGCTGGTTACCGGTGCAAGCCGCGGTATCGGCCGTGCAATCGCTGAAACCCTCGCCGCGCGCGGCGCGAAAGTTATCGGTACTGCCACCAGCGAAAGCGGTGCGCAGGCGATCAGCGACTATCTAGGCGCCAACGGTAAAGGTCTGATGTTGAATGTGACCGATCCGGCATCTATTGAATCTGTTCTGGAAAATGTTCGCGCAGAGTTTGGCGAAGTTGACATCCTGGTCAATAATGCCGGGATTACTCGTGATAACCTGTTAATGCGAATGAAAGATGATGAGTGGAACGATATTATCGAAACCAACCTGTCATCTGTATTCCGTCTGTCAAAAGCGGTAATGCGCGCTATGATGAAAAAGCGTCATGGGCGTATTATCACTATCGGTTCTGTGGTTGGTACCATGGGAAATGCTGGTCAGGCTAACTACGCTGCGGCGAAAGCGGGTCTGATTGGTTTCAGTAAGTCACTGGCACGTGAAGTTGCGTCTCGCGGTATTACTGTAAACGTTGTTGCTCCGGGCTTTATTGAAACGGACATGACGCGTGCGCTGACCGATGAGCAGCGTGCGGGTACGCTGGCTGCAGTTCCTGCGGGGCGCCTTGGCTCCCCAAATGAAATCGCCAGCGCGGTTGCATTCTTAGCCTCTGACGAAGCGGGTTACATCACTGGTGAAACCCTGCACGTCAATGGCGGGATGTATATGGTCTGACCGAGATTTGCGCAAAATGTTCAGGAAGCGCGCAGTCTGCACGCTTGCGGGTACTGTTTTGTGCGAAATCATTTGCGTTATTAGGGCAAACAGCCGCAAAATAGCGTAAAATCGTGGTAAGACCTGCCGGGATTTAGTTGCAAATTTTTCAACATTTTATACACTACGAAAACCATCGCGAAAGCGAGTTTTGATAGGAAATTTAAGAGTATGAGCACTATCGAAGAACGCGTTAAGAAAATTATCGGCGAACAGCTGGGCGTTAAGCAGGAAGAAGTTACCAACAATGCTTCCTTCGTTGAAGACCTGGGCGCTGATTCTCTTGACACCGTTGAGCTGGTAATGGCTCTGGAAGAAGAGTTTGATACTGAGATTCCGGACGAAGAAGCTGAGAAAATCACCACCGTTCAGGCTGCCATTGATTACATCAACGGTCACCAGGCGTAAGTGAACATCTCCAGGCGGTCATTCGACCGCCTGAGTTTTATCTTTTTTTGTCCCACAAGAATCTATTTTCCCTCCCTGGAGGACAACCGTGTCTAAGCGTCGTGTAGTTGTGACCGGACTGGGCATGTTGTCTCCTGTCGGCAATACCGTAGAGTCTACCTGGAAAGCTCTCCTTGCCGGTCAGAGTGGCATCAGCCTGATCGACCATTTCGATACTAGCGCCTATGCAACGAAATTTGCTGGCTTAGTAAAGGATTTTAACTGTGATGATATCATCTCGCGCAAAGAACAGCGCAAGATGGATGCCTTCATTCAATATGGAATTGTCGCTGGCGTTCAGGCCATGCAGGATTCTGGCCTTGAAGTGACGGAAGAAAACGCAACCCGCATCGGCGCCGCTATCGGTTCCGGTATTGGTGGCCTCGGCTTGATCGAAGAAAACCACAGTTCGCTGGTAAATGGCGGACCGCGGAAGATCAGCCCGTTCTTCGTACCGTCCACAATTGTTAACATGGTGGCCGGTCATCTGACCATCATGTTTGGTCTGCGTGGACCGAGTATCTCCATCGCGACCGCGTGTACTTCAGGCGTACATAACATCGGCCACGCGGCGCGTATTATCGCTTACGGCGATGCCGACGCGATGGTTGCCGGTGGTGCAGAGAAGGCGAGTACGCCGCTGGGCGTAGGCGGCTTTGGCGCTGCGCGCGCGCTGTCTACCCGCAATGATAACCCGCAGGCGGCAAGCCGTCCGTGGGATAAAGAGCGTGATGGCTTTGTGCTGGGCGACGGCGCCGGTATGGTCGTGCTGGAAGAGTACGAGCATGCGAAAAAACGCGGCGCGAAAATCTACGCTGAGATCGTCGGTTTTGGTATGAGCAGCGATGCGTACCATATGACGTCTCCACCGGAAGATGGCGCTGGCGCTGCGCTGGCGATGGTTAACGCCATTCGCGATGCGGCGATTGAACCGGGCCAGATTGGCTATGTCAACGCCCACGGTACTTCGACGCCAGCCGGTGATAAAGCAGAAGCCCAGGCGGTGAAATCCGTGTTTGGCGATGCGGCAAGCCGCGTGATGGTGAGCTCCACCAAATCCATGACCGGCCACCTGTTAGGCGCGGCTGGCGCAGTAGAGTCTATCTACTCTATTCTGGCGCTGCGCGATCAGGCGGTTCCGCCGACCATCAACCTGGATAACCCGGATGAAGGTTGCGACCTCGACTTCGTTCCTCATGAAGCGCGTCAGGTTTCCGGTATGGAATACACCCTGTGTAACTCCTTCGGCTTTGGCGGTACTAACGGTTCGATTATCTTCAAAAAAGTATAATCAACCGCTAATGCTGGTTCTGCGTTGACGAAAAGACCCGCCTGGCGGGTCTTTTTTTATTCGGTTTTCTCCGCTTGTTCTCTGCTTTTTATCCTGAGACACTGTGCCACCGGTGAGAGGAGCCCCCTATGTTCTTGATAAATGGTGTCGAGCAGAGTGTACTGGCAGCTAACGACCGTGCTATTCAATTCGGTGATGGCTGTTTTACCACCTCACGAATCATCAACGGTCAGATAGCCTTCTTCAATGCCCATTTGGCCCGTTTGCAGGATACGTGCGAAAAACTCTTTATTCCTTTTACTGCGTGGCAAATGCTGGCCGCAGAGATGCAAGAACTCGCAAAGTCGCATCGTGAAGGCGTCCTCAAGGTGATCATTACGCGTGGTTCAGGAGGTCGGGGATATAGCGCGAGCGGATGCATTCAACCTACCCGCATGATGAGTGTGTCGTCTTTCCCCGCGCATTATGCGCGTTGGCGAGAAGAGGGAATAACTCTGGCGTTAAGCCCGATCCGCCTGGGGCGCAATCCTTCGCTGGCGGGGCTCAAACATCTTAATCGCCTCGAACAAGTCTTAATTCGTTCTCATCTTGAGCAGACGGACGCCGATGAGGCGCTGGTTCTTGACAGCGACGGGTGGCTTACGGAATGCTGTGCCGCGAATGTGTTCTGGCGTAAAGGAAGCCAGGTGTTCACGCCGCGCCTCGATCAGGCGGGCGTTAATGGCATTATGCGCCAGCACTGTATGGCTATGTTGGCACGTTCTTCTTTTGAGGTTGTCGAAGTATCCATGCGCCCTGATGTACTGCGCGATGCCGATGAAGTGCTGATTTGCAATGCGCTTATGCCGCTGGTACCGGTTTGTCGTTGGGATGACGTCTGTTGGTCTGAACGCGATCTTTACCATTTTTTAGCCCCATTGTGTGAGCTGCCTGGTTAGTCATGAAGAAAATGTTACGTTTTGTCCTGCTGTTAGTCGTGGTGTTCGGTATTGCCGCAGCGGCAGGTATGTGGAAAGTCCGCCAACTGGCAGATAGTAAGTTGCTTATTAAAGAAGAGACCATCTTTACCCTTGAGCCAGGAACCGGGCGAGTGGTGCTTGGTCAGCAGCTGTATGGCGATAAAATCATTAATCGTCCACGCGTATTCCAGTGGCTGCTGCGCGTCGAACCTGAACTTTCTCATTTCAAAGCGGGTACCTATCGCTTCACACCGCAAATGACGGTGCGCGAGATGCTGCAGCTTTTAGCGAGCGGTAAAGAAGCGCAATTCCCGCTACGGTTTGTTGAAGGGATGCGCGTTAGCGACTATTTGCGTCAGCTGCGCGATGCGCCGTATGTGAAGCACACTTTAGAAGACGACAGTTACGAAACGGTGGCCAAAGCGCTGGGTCTTGAGCACGCCGATTGGGTTGAAGGTTGGTTATGGCCGGATACCTGGATGTACACCGCCAATACCAGCGATATCGCCATTCTTAAACGCGCGCACCAGAAAATGGTCGCTGCGGTAGCGAAAGCCTGGGAAGGGCGGGCGGATAATCTACCGTATAAAGATCAAAACCAGTTACTGACCATGGCCTCTATCGTTGAGAAAGAGACCGCGGTTCCTGCCGAGCGCGATCGCGTGGCGTCGGTCTTTATCAACCGTCTACGCATTGGCATGCGTTTGCAGACCGACCCTACCGTAATTTACGGCATGGGAGAGCGCTATAATGGTAAACTGTCGCGTAAAGATCTGGAGACGCCGACCGCTTATAACACCTATGTGATTAGCGGTATGCCGCCAGGGCCAATCGCCGTGCCGGGCGAAGCGTCTCTCAATGCGGCCGCGCATCCGGCGAAAACGCCGTACCTCTATTTTGTTGCCGACGGAAAAGGCGGCCATACGTTCAATACTAATCTGGCCAGCCATAACCGTTCGGTTCAGGACTATTTAAAAGTACTTAAGGAAAAACATGCGCAGTAACTATATCGTCATCGAAGGCCTGGAAGGGGCGGGGAAAACGACCGCACGCAATCTGGTCGTTGAGACACTCGAACAGCTGGGTATCCGCGATATGGTGTTTACCCGTGAGCCGGGCGGTACCATCCTGGCTGAAAAACTGCGCAGCCTGGTGCTGGATATCCAGTCTACCGGCGATGAAGTCATTAACGATAAAGCGGAAGTGCTGATGTTTTACGCCGCCCGCGTACAGCTGGTCGAAACCGTTATCAAGCCGGCGCTGGCCCGCGGTCAATGGGTCATTGGCGACCGTCACGATCTCTCAACTCAGGCCTACCAGGGCGGCGGACGCGGTATCGATCAGCGAATGCTGGCGACGCTACGCGATGCGGTGCTCGGCGATTTCCGCCCTGATTTAACACTCTATCTTGACGTGACGCCGGAGGTCGGCCTCAAGCGCGCGCGCGCGCGCGGCGATCTGGATCGTATCGAGCAGGAGTCGATGAATTTCTTTAATCGTACCCGCGCGCGCTACCTTGAGCTGGCGGCGCAGGATCCGACTATCCGCACCGTGGATGCGACGCAGCCGCTGGAAGCGGTTGAGCGCGACATTCGCGCGGTTGTCACGCAATGGGTTGCGGAGCAGCGCGCATGAAATGGTATCCGTGGTTACGCCCGTCCTTCGAGCAGCTAGTCGCTGGTTATCAGGCAGGACGGGGTCACCATGCGTTATTACTGCAGGCGTTGCCAGGAATGGGGGGCGATGCGCTTATCTACGCATTATGCCGATTCCTGATGTGCCGTCAGCCGGAGGGGCATAAAAGTTGCGGCCATTGCCATAGCTGTCAGCTTATGCAGGCCGGCACCCATCCTGATTACTACACGCTTGTCCCGGAGAAAGGCAAGAGCGCGCTAGGCATCGATGCGGTGCGCGGCATCACTGAAAAACTCTATGAGCGCGCGCGTCTTGGCGGCGCGAAGGTGGTGTGGATCAACGATGCGACGTTGTTAACCGATGCTGCCGCGAATGCTTTGCTGAAGACGCTGGAAGAGCCGCCGGAAAACACCTGGTTTTTCCTGGCCTGTCAGGAGCCGGCGCGTCTACTCGCCACCTTGCGTAGCCGGTGCTTCTCATATCACCTTGCTCCGCCTTCTGAAGCCTGGGCATTAGGGTGGTTAGAGCGCGAAGTGACAATGTCACAAGATGCTTTACTGGCAGCGCTGCGCCTCAGCGCTAACGCACCCGCGGCAGCGCTGGCGTTACTGCAAGAAGCCAACTGGGCGCCGCGACAACAGCTTTGCCAGGCGCTAGCGAGCGCGTTAACCAGCGGCGACTGGCTGTCATTATTACCGGTTCTGAATCACGAACAGGCTCCGGTGCGCCTGCACTGGCTGGCTTCGCTGCTGTTGGATGCGCAAAAAAGGCAGCAGGGCATTTCGCTTCTGAGTAATCCGGATGCCTGGACGCTGGTTAACCAGCTGGCGCAAACACTTTCGGGCCCACGTCTTGAGGCTATCACGCGCGATGTTAGCGCCTGTCGCGAACAGTTGCTGAGCGTGGTCGGCGTCAATCGCGAACTGCTGCTCACCGAGCGCCTTCTGCGCTGGGAACATTACCTGCAACCCGGGGCGGTTCTGCCCGTCTCGCATCTCTGAGAATAAGAATATGTTTTTAGTCGATTCCCACTGCCATCTTGATGGCCTGGATTATCAAACGTTGCATAAAGACGTCGATGATGTTCTGGCGAAAGCCGCCGCGCGTGATGTCAGGTTTTTCCTGGCGGTCGCCACGACGCTGCCGGGATACCGCGGGATGCGTGAATTAATCGGCCAGCGCGATGACGTTGTCTTTTCTTGCGGCGTGCATCCCCTGAACCAGGATGAAGCGTATGACTATGAGGAGCTGCGTACGCTGGCGGCGGAAGAGGGCGTAGTGGCGATGGGGGAAACCGGGCTCGATTACTTCTATACCCCGGAAACCAAACTGCGCCAGCAGGAGTCTTTCCGTCAGCATATTCGCATTGGCCGCGAATTAAATAAACCGGTGATTGTGCATACCCGTGATGCGCGCGCCGACACGCTGGCAATTTTGCAGGAAGAAAACGTGACGGATTGCGGTGGCGTACTACACTGTTTCACAGAGGATAGAGAGACCGCGGGTAAACTGCTCGATATGGGGTTCTATATTTCGTTTTCCGGTATCGTCACGTTCCGTAATGCCGAACAGCTGCGAGATGCAGCGCGTTATGTGCCGCTCGATCGCCTGCTGGTAGAGACCGACTCGCCCTATCTGGCGCCGGTACCGCATCGCGGTAAAGAGAATCAGCCGGCGATGGTGCGTGATGTCGCCGAATACATGGCGGTCTTGAAGGGCGTGTCGCTGGAGCAACTTGCGCAACAAACCACCGAAAACTTTGCCAGCTTGTTCCACATCGACCCTGCCAGACTGCAACCTGCCTGATCTTTCTATTATTTTAAGGCTCGTAATTAATACTCAAAGCGAGTAAAGTTCACCGCCGCGACAGAGGCGGTGAACGCATTTCTGCAACATACAGATACACATTATGTAAATCAGTGTAAATTTTTATATGTTGACTGAATGAAACGTGATAGCCGTCAAACAATCTCCGCGTTAATTATTTTACTCTGTGTAATAAATAAAGGGCGCTTAGATGTCCTGTCCACGGCACGGTTCTCCCCCCGGGCCAATGCGTGAAAACGTAAAAAAGTACCAAATACTCAGGAGCACTCTCAATTATGTTTAAGAATGCATTTGCTAACCTGCAGAAGGTCGGTAAATCGCTGATGCTGCCAGTATCCGTACTGCCTATCGCAGGTATTCTGCTGGGCGTCGGTTCTGCCAACTTCAGCTGGCTGCCTGCCGTGGTTTCCCACGTCATGGCAGAAGCAGGCGGTTCAGTTTTCGCCAATATGCCGCTGATCTTCGCAATCGGTGTTGCGCTTGGCTTCACCAATAACGACGGTGTATCCGCACTGGCTGCAGTCGTAGCTTACGGCATCATGGTGAAAACCATGGCGGTAGTCGCGCCGCTGGTTCTGCATTTACCTGCTGAGGAAATCGCAGCGAAACACCTGGCTGATACCGGCGTGCTTGGCGGTATTATTTCCGGTGCGATTGCAGCCTACATGTTCAACCGCTTCTACCGTATCAAGCTGCCTGAATATCTCGGCTTCTTCGCGGGCAAGCGCTTTGTGCCGATTATCTCTGGTCTCGCCGCTATCTTCACCGGCGTGATCCTGTCCTTCATCTGGCCGCCGATCGGTTCCGCCATCCAGACCTTCTCTCAATGGGCGGCTTACCAGAACCCGGTTGTGGCGTTCGGTATCTACGGCTTCATTGAGCGCTGCCTGGTACCGTTTGGTCTGCACCATATCTGGAACGTACCTTTCCAGATGCAGATTGGTGAATACACCAACGCTGCAGGTCAGGTGTTCCACGGCGACATCCCGCGTTACATGGCCGGCGACCCGACTGCGGGTAAACTGTCTGGCGGCTTCCTGTTCAAAATGTACGGCCTGCCGGCTGCAGCTATCGCGATTTGGCACTCTGCTAAACCAGAGAACCGCGCCAAAGTCGGTGGTATCATGATCTCCGCTGCGCTGACCTCGTTCCTGACTGGTATTACCGAGCCGATCGAGTTCTCCTTCATGTTCGTTGCGCCGATCCTGTATATCATTCACGCGATTCTTGCAGGCCTGGCATTCCCGATCTGTATCCTGCTGGGTATGCGTGACGGTACTTCATTCTCTCACGGTCTGATCGACTTTATCGTTCTGTCCGGCAACAGCAGCAAGCTGTGGCTGTTCCCGATTGTCGGTATTTGCTACGCGATCGTGTACTACGTAGTCTTCCGTGTGCTGATTAAAGCGCTTGACCTGAAAACTCCGGGTCGTGAAGATGCCACTGAAGACAGCAAAGGCGCCGCTACCAGTGAAATGGCCCCAGCTCTGATTGCTGCTTTCGGCGGTAAAGAGAACATCACTAACCTCGACGCATGTATTACTCGTCTGCGCGTGAGCGTGGCTGACGTAGCGAAAGTTGATCAGGCTGGTCTGAAAAAACTGGGTGCTGCTGGCGTAGTTGTTGCAGGTTCTGGCGTTCAGGCCATTTTCGGTACCAAGTCCGATAACCTGAAAACCGAAATGGATGAATACATCCGCAACAGCTAAGACGTAGTGTGGGGAGACTAAGGCAGCCAAATGGCTGCCTTTTTTACGTCGGTATTCTGCTCATTGTTGGCAATGGCAGGAAAATGGGGAGAAATGCTTATTCCCTCAGCAGCTAAGTCTATAGTTGAATAAGAAAAACTGCATTCAGGTTGAAAGAGAGGGAGGAAGTCGCTCATACTCTTAGCTGATCCTGTGCATTCGTGTTTATCTGCAGAGGCAGGCCGGAGCACGGTATAAAACTAATAAGGAATCAGTCATGGCAGAAGAAACGATTTTCAGCAAAATCATTCGCCGGGAAATCCCGTCGGATATTGTTTATCAGGATGAGCTGGTCACCGCTTTTCGCGATATCTCTCCGCAGGCGCCGACTCATATTCTGATTATCCCGAATATCCTGATTCCGACCGTGAACGACGTTACGAGCGAGCACGAACTGGCGCTGGGCCGTATGATGACCGTCGCGGCCAGGATTGCCCGTGATGAAGGCCTGGCTGATGACGGCTACCGCCTTATCGTTAACTGCAACCGCCACGGCGGCCAGGAAGTCTACCATATTCATATGCACCTGCTGGGCGGACGTCCGTTAGGCCCGATGCTGGCGCATAAAGGCTAAACCGATGCGCGCTGCTTATTCAGGCGTTTTGATTCTGGCGGCGCTGCTGGCCGGATGTAGTTCGCGCCCGGAAATTCCGGTTGGCGAACAGCAGACTTTGGTGATGGAATCCAGCGTTCTGGCGGCGGGTATCAGCGCCGATCCACCGTCGGTCACCGCCTCGGAAATTCAGGCCACCGCTACCTCAAGATTATTTAACGAACGGCAACAGCCCATTACCGTGCACTACCGTTTTTTCTGGTATGACGCTCATGGGCTGGAGATGCATCCGTTGGAACCTGCGCGAAGCGTGACGGTTCCCGCCCACTCGTCCGTTGTGCTCTACGGCAGTGCAAATATTCTCGGGGCGCACAAAGCCCGCCTTTATCTTTATCTCTAAGAGGTCATCATAATGATTAAAATGTGTCGCTATGCGTTAATCACTGCACTGGCGATATTCCTGGCAGGCTGTGTGGGACAACGTAATGAACCTGCGCCAGTCGAGGAGGCCAAGCCGAAGCCGGAACAACCTGCGCAGCCGCAGCCGACGGTGCCTGCCGTGCCGACGGTGCCAACGCAGCCGGGTCCAATCGAACACGGCAGCGAGCAGCCTTCACAGCCCTCTCAGCCTGCGCCGCGCGTGCGCCACTACAACTGGGACGGCGCTGTGCAACCGATGATCGGCCAGATGCTGCAGGCGGGCGGCGTGAACGCGGGCAGTATTCTGCTGGTGGATAGCGTCAATAACCGTACCAACGGATCGCTGAACGCGTCTGAAGCGACCTCCGCGCTGCGCAATGCGCTGGCGGGCAACGGCAAGTTTACGCTGGTCTCCCCGCAGCAGCTCTCCGTAGCGAAACAACAATTAGGCCTTTCGCCGCAGGATAGTCTCGGCAGCCGCAGCAAAGCGATGGGAATTGCGCGCACCGTTGGCGCTCAGTACGTGCTGTACTCGAATGCCACCGGTAACGTCAACTCGCCGGAGCTGAAAATGCAACTGATGCTGGTGCAGTCCGGCGAGATTATCTGGTCAGGCAAAGGTGCGGTTCAGCAACAATAAGCTTACGCGCGACGAGCTCTTGTCGCGCTTTTTCCCCCGCTATTCACCTGTCGCCGCGCTGACTGAAAATGGTCTTAGCGGCGGCAGCTGTATTATCAGCGATGGCGTCCGCCGGCTGGTGCTGCGCCAGCCGCACGATCCGCAGGCGCCGCTCAGCCATTTTTTACGCCAGTACCGCGCGCTTCAGCGCCTCCCCGCGACGCTGTCGCCGGCACCGGTATTCTTTTCGCCGTGCTGGATGGTGGTGGAGTATTGCGCAGGGGAGGTGAAAAGCGCGCTGCCGGAGTGCCCTTCACTTACCGGCTTATTGTATCATCTGCATCAACAGCCGCGTTTTGGCTGGTGTGTCGAGCTGGCGCCATTACTTGAATTGTACTGGCAGCAGTGCGATCCGGCCCGGCGTACGATTTTGTGGTTACGCTGGCAGAAACGGTTATTACGCCGGCGAGAACCACAGCCGTTGCGTTTGGCGCCTCTGCATATGGACGTCCACGCCGGCAATATCATTCACCGCGACGACGGCCTGCGCTTGATTGACTGGGAGTATGCCGGAGACGGCGATATCGCGCTTGAACTGGCAGCGGTATGGTGCGATGCCCCTACGCGTTGCCAGCTGCTTAAAGACTATTCACGGCTCGCGCAGCTTGATGAGCGACAGCTGCGGCGGCAAATACAACGCTGGCGACCGTGGGTGCTCATGCTGATGGCGGGATGGTATGAACGGCGCTGGCAGCAGAGCGGCGACCGGCAATTTATTACGCTGGCGGATGCGACATGGCGTCAGTTAGAAACAGAAAACAAAGGATAAGAGAGGTCTGTGTGGGTCCGGTAATGTTGGATGTCGAAGGTTTTGAACTGGATGCGGAAGAGCGTGAGATTCTGGCTCATCCTTTGGTTGGCGGCTTAATTTTGTTTACCCGCAACTACCACGATCCGGCGCAATTGCGTGAACTGGTACGCCAAATCCGCGCGGCCTCGCGGAATCATCTCGTGGTGGCGGTTGATCAAGAAGGCGGGCGCGTGCAGCGTTTCCGCGAAGGTTTTACTCGCCTGCCCGCCGCGCAGTCTTTTGCGGCGCTGTTGGGGATGGAAGAGGGCGGTAAGCTTGCCGTAGAAGCCGGTTGGCTGATGGCCAGTGAAATGATCGCTATGGATATTGATATCAGCTTTGCGCCGGTGCTGGATGTCGGCCATATCAGCGCCGCGATCGGCGAACGCTCCTGGCATGAAGACCCGCAAAAGGCGCTGGCGATGGCTCGCCATTTCATTGACGGTATGCATGCTGCGGGCATGAAAACCACCGGTAAACACTTCCCTGGCCACGGCGCGGTGACGGCGGATTCACACAAAGAGACGCCGATTGATCCGCGTCCGGCGGCGGAAATTCGCGCCAAAGATATGGCGGTGTTCAAAAGTCTGATCGATGAACAACGGCTGGATGCGATTATGCCGGCGCACGTGATTTATCCTGATATCGATCCGCGTCCGGCCAGTGGTTCCGAATACTGGCTGAAGACGGTGTTGCGCGGCGAGCTGGGCTTTGACGGCGTCATCTTCTCTGACGATCTGTCGATGGAAGGAGCGGCGATCATGGGCAGCTATGCTGAACGTGGGCAGGCATCGCTCGATGCCGGTTGCGATATGATCCTGGTCTGCAATAATCGTAAAGGCGCGGTGAGCGTATTGGATAACCTGTCCCCGATCAAAGCAGAGCGTGTTACAAAATTGTATCATAAAGGTTCATTTACCCGTCAGGAACTGCGAGATTCCGCGCGTTGGCAGACGGTCAACGCACAGCTGGAGGCGCTCCATGCGCGCTGGCAAGAAGCGAAGTCTGCGTAATTAACCTGAAGGGCGTTGTTGTCTGGTGAGGATACGATGATTATCTATTTACACGGTTTTGACTCTAACAGCCCCGGTAACCATGAAAAGGTGCTGCAGCTGCAGTTTATCGACCCTGACGTACGGTTGATTAGCTACAGTACGCTCCATCCAAAACATGATATGCAGCATTTGTTGAAGGAAGTCGACAAAATGCTGCAGCTCACTGCCGACGATCGGCCGCTGATATGCGGTGTCGGGTTAGGTGGCTACTGGGCGGAAAGGATTGGTTTTCTCTGTGATATTCGCCAGGCCGTGTTCAACCCGAATCTGTTCCCTCACGAGAACATGGAAGGGAAAATCGACAGGCCGGAAGAGTATCAGGATATCGCCACCAAGTGCGTGAACAACTTCCGTGAAAAAAATCGCGACCGCTGCCTGGTGGTGCTATCACGCCATGATGAGGCGCTGGATAGCCAACGCTCGGCTGACTTGCTGCATCATTATTACGAAATCATTTGGGATGAAGAACAGACGCATAAATTTAAAAGTCTTTCGCCGCACCTGCAGCGAATAAAGGCTTTTAAGACCCTCGGTTAATCCTGTTTTCACTTATTCAGCCCGCGGCGTGCAAACGCCGCGGGCTTTTTCTTGTCCATAATTGACGTTGTTCGTTTAAAAAATATGCGGTAAAACTTGATGCACATCAATTTTGGTATGACCAATGTTCCGTTCATGCTATTCTCGGTGCTGCTGAATGGTTTCATCGCTGCAACCTATTGTTAACTAAGAGCTATTTGGATAACTTTTAATTAACAATTGGTTAATAATTTTAGGGGGTCTTGTGACTACGCCATTGAAAAGAATCGTTATTGTAGGTGGTGGTGCCGGCGGACTGGAACTGGCTACTCAGTTGGGTAGAAAGCTGGGCCGCAACAAAAAAGCGAAAATTACGCTGGTGGACCGCAACCATAGCCACCTGTGGAAGCCGTTGCTGCACGAAGTGGCGACCGGTTCTCTGGATGAAGGCGTTGACGCGCTGAGCTATCTGGCGCACGCGCGCAACCACGGTTTCCAGTTCCAGCTAGGCTCGGTGGTGGATATCAATCGCGAAGGGAAAACCATTACCCTCGCGGAACTGCGTAACGAGAAAGGCGAGCTGTTGGTTGCCGAGCGTAAGCTGCCGTACGACACGCTGGTGATGGCGCTGGGCAGCACCTCCAATGACTTTAATACTCCTGGGGTGAAGGAAAACTGCATTTTCCTTGATAACCCGCACCAGGCGCGCCGTTTCCATCAGGAAATGCTTAACCTGTTCCTCAAGTATTCTGCAAACCTCGGCGCGAACGGTAAGGTCAATATCGCTATCGTCGGCGGAGGGGCCACCGGGGTTGAGCTGTCCGCTGAGCTACATAATGCGGTGAAACAGCTGCATAGCTATGGCTATAAAGGATTGACCAACGAAGCGCTGAACGTGACGCTGGTCGAAGCCGGCGAACGTATTCTTCCGGCGCTGCCGCCGCGTATTTCCGGCGCCGCGCACAATGAGCTGACCAAACTTGGCGTTCGTGTCCTGACCCAGACTATGGTGACCAGCGCAGACGTTAACGGCCTGCATACTAAAGACGGGCAGTTTATTGATGCCGACCTGATGGTGTGGGCAGCGGGCATCAAAGCGCCTGATTTTATGAAAGAGATTGGCGGCCTGGAGACCAACCGCATTAACCAACTGGTGGTTGAGCCAACGCTGCAGACCACCCGTGATCCGGATATTTACGCTATCGGCGATTGCGCCTCCTGCGCTCGTCCGGAAGGCGGCTTTGTACCTCCACGCGCCCAGGCGGCGCACCAGATGGCAACCTGCGCGCTGAATAACATTCTGGCGCAGATGAAAGGCAAAGCGCTGAAACCGTATGTCTACAAAGATCACGGTTCACTGGTGTCGCTGTCGAACTACTCCACCGTTGGCAGCCTGATGGGCAACCTGATGCGCGGCTCGATGATGGTTGAAGGGCGAATTGCGCGCTTCGTGTATATCTCGCTGTATCGCATGCATCAGATTGCGTTACACGGCTATTTCAAAACCGGCCTGATGATGCTGGTGGGGCGTATTAACCGTATTATTCGTCCGCGTCTCAAGCTGCACTAAGCGGCAAGTAATCAGGATAGCGTCATCGCGACGCTATCCTGAAAACACAGCATATCCTTCTGCCTGAATCGCAACTTCCCGTTAGGAATCCTCTGAATCCCCTTGATTTGCCGTAGGTTCCCGCATTTTTCATCCGCTTTCTGATTTGCATACCCCCTGAGCAGAACGCAGAATTGCTAGTAACAGCAATGAAGGAGGAACTCCCGTGAATAAATCAATGTTGGCGGGTATTGGGATTGGCGTTGCCGCCGCGTTGGGCGTCGCCGCCGTTGCCGGTCTCAATGTATTAGATCGTGGCCCGCAATATGCGCAAGTGGTGTCCAGTACGCCAATAAAAGAAAGCATAAAAACGCCGCGTCAGGAGTGCCGTAACGTCACCGTTACCCATCGTCGCCCGGTTCAGGATGAAAACCGTATTGCCGGTTCCGTTCTCGGCGCGGTCGCCGGCGGCGTGATTGGCCATCAGTTTGGCGGCGGTCGCGGTCGTAGCGTGGCAACCGTCGTCGGCGCGCTGGGCGGCGGCTATGCTGGTAACCAAATTCAGGGCTCGATGCAGGAAAACGACACCTATACCACCACCCAGCAGCGCTGTAAGACGGTCTACGACAAGTCGGAAAAAATGCTTGGTTATGACGTCACCTATAAAATCGGCGACCAGCAGGGCAAGATTCGCATGGATCATCAACCGGGGGCGCAAATACCTCTCGATAGCAACGGTCAGCTGATTCTGAATAACAAAGCGTAAAATAGCAGTTTTAAGCGATTAGCCCCTCAATCACTCAGGCTGAGGGGCTTTTTTTATCAGAACGTTAACGCGTAGTTCAGGCCGAAGGTCCGGCCGCGTCCTTTATATTCGTACAGCCCGGCGCTGCCATAGGTTGGGCTATACAACAGCGGCGCACGCTGTCCCCAGATGGTGACGTAATCTTCGTTCAGCAAGTTTTCGATGCTAAAGGTCAGTTTACCCACCGGGAGCAGATAGCTACCGATAAAATCGACGGTGTTGTACCCATCAAGCTTATTGCCACTGGCGTCGCTTAAATCAAATACCTGCTGGCTCTGCACACGCAGCGACCACGGGTCCGGCGCCCAGCCGACCCAGGCGGTGGCTTTCGACGGCGAGGCCAGGGTGACGTCCCACTTCTGCCAACTGCCATCGGTTTTAACTTGCGATTTCAGCACGTTGAAGTTAGCGCCCAGACTCCAGTCGCTATCAGGCACGAAGTAGTCCACCGCGCCTTCCACGCCGTAAATGCGACGTTTATCCGATTGCACATCAATGGTCATGTCGCTGCGGTTAACTACGATGGTTTTGTCTGATGTCGAATAATAAGCGGCAAGCTGCGTGCGCAGGTTGTCGCCGGTGTAGCGCCAGCCCAGCTCCCAGGAGTTAACTTTGATCCCCTGCAGCGGCGAGTCGCCGACGTTAACGCTCGAGATCAGCGGCAGATGGCCGTTAACCGCCGCGCCGTAGCTGCCGATACCATAATATTTTCCCGGATCCGGCAGTTCGACGCCCTGAGAGAAGTTAAACCAGGTCTGCTGGCGTTCGGTAATGTGGGCGACGATCCCGGCATTAAAGAGGAAGTTATCATAATCGGTCTTGCCGCCAGGAATGGCGTCAGCCGACCGGTATTTGCCTTTAGCGACATCCTGCTGCTGCGCGTAGCCGACAAAATCATCGACCCGGTTTTCCGTCCACTGATAACGCACGCCGCCGCTAAGGGTGAAGATGTCGTTCAGGTCGTAACTGCTTTGCAGGAACGGCGCAAGATTGGTGATGCTGTAGCCGGGATAACGGCCGGTGGTATAGGCAGACTGATTATTCAGGCCGCCGGAAGCCATCGCCTTATCCAGATCGAAGAACATCTGGTTGGAATTAAAGGTTTCATGGTCGGCGTCAACGCCCCAGGTCAGATCCCATCCCGTTAGCGGCTGGCTGTTGAAGGTGATCTTAGCGCCGTACTGATCGGTATCCTGCTGTGAGGCGGAAAAACTGCTGATTTTGCCTTTGCTCAAGGCCGGGAAGGGGTAGAAGGTCAGCGACTCATCGCGGTAGTAAATCTGGCTGACCAGATTCTGGCCGAAGAAGTCGGCGTCGGAATATTGCAGGCTGATCAAATGACGCTCGGTGCCGGGCACGCGGTCAGAGTTAAGCCCGTCAGAGGTCCAGGCTTTACTTTCACCAAGCACCGCCGACATATCTTTGCCCAGATTCAGACCATAATCATCGCCCTGGCTTTTATAGTACTGCGTGACCAGCTGGAGCTGGCGCTGGTCATCGATTTCTATGGTTCCGGTGCCCATCACGTCGAGTCGGTCCGAATGTTGTAAGCCGGTTTGCGTATTATCGAGGATCAGCGCGTCATTGTTGGCGTCATACCAGCCGCCGAAGCGTTGATACGCCACTGATAGACGGCCGGAAGCATGATCGGTACCGCCGCTGACGGCCGCCGCCACCCGTTCATCACGATCGTTGCTATTGGCAAAGCCGGTTTTACCACCCAGCTCCAGATCCACCTGGCGTTCCTGTTGGCCCTTTTTCGTGACGATATTAATCAGACCGCCGGTACTGCCGCCGCCGTATAACGATGTGGCGCCGGAAATAACTTCAATATGTTCGATGTTAAACGGATCGATGGCATCAAGCTGGCGGCTATCGGTGCGCGATGAATTGAGGCGCACGCCGTCGATCAGTACCACGATGGCGCGTCCGCGCATGTTCATGCCGTAGTTGGTACGCCCCTGGCTGCTGACATCTATTCCGGGGATTAACTGCGCGAGGACGTCTTTAAACTCTTTACCACCCTGAACCTGTTGCTCAATTTCCTGGCCTTCAATCACCCAGGTGGTTTGCGCCATCTCGGCGACGGTACGGTGGTTACGGTTGGCGCTGACGATGATATCGTCTTCATCGGCGGCCTGCGCGGCAAAGGCAGGCAGGGCGGTGGCCAGCAGCAGGGGATTGAGCAGCCAGAGGCGCTTGTTCATTCGCATTCCTTGATATGAGTTAGTCATTACTGTTGTTATTTTTTTCAGCCACAGGCGCGGCTGTTACAGCGTGAAACATATAGAAAGACAAATGCGAATTTTGCACATATTGATTATCGTTATCAATATCATTTACAACAAATCAACATAATGAAAATATTGAGAAAAGTAAGGGTATTTAGCAGAAGGGGAAAAAACCGGCGAGCGAGGGCCGCCGGTAGGGGATTAAGGTTGCAGGATTTGCGGCCACAGGCGCAGCGTAGTGTCGCTAATTTGTTTCAGGGTGGCGAAATCAGCGCCTTCGCGCGCGCTGATTGACATTCCTTGCAGCACGCAGTTTAAAAACTGCGCCAACTGCAAGACATTGCCCTGCGCAGGGAGTTCGCCGCGCTGCTGGCGCTGCTGTAAAAATTGCGTCAACGTTTGTTCCTGCACCGCGTGCCGCGACTTAATAGTGTTGGCGATATCGGTTGAAGAGGCGGCCAGCGCCGCGGAGGTGTTAATCATAAAACAGCCTGCCGGGGTATCTTTGCTGGTAAAGCAGGTAGCGACAGCGGTGAAATAGTCGCGCAGCGCCTGATCGACGGTTTTTTGGTCATCGAATAGCAGTGCTTCATGTTTCGCGGCAAAGCGGGAGATGTAGCGATCCAGCACCGCGCGGAATAAGCCTTCTTTGTTCACGAACTCGGCGTACAGCGTCGGGGCTTTCGCGCCGGTCGCTTCGACGAGATCGGCAAGCGAAGTTGCTTCATAGCCGTGCTGCCAGAAAAGTGTCATGGCCTTGTCCAGCGCCGCGTCCCTGTCGAACACTTTAGGTCGGCCACGGCTTTTTTTTGCGCAACTTTGAACGTCAGTTGTCATGATGCCGTTGTACCTATGTTGGGTTGTTGAACGGCCATTATAAAAATAAACGTGTCATGCTGCCAGCGGCAGAAGTCCAAAAATAAATAATTCATATATGTATGAAAATTAAGCATTTTATAAATAGTTAAATGATCGTTATAAAAATGAGTTGACCTGTGACATGGATCACATTATCATTTACCTATCGATCGTTAAGTTAATTCTTACGACCCTACTATAAAAATCATCTGCATAGGTATAATAATCATGAAAAACGTCCAAAAACTGGCACTTGCTGCCGTACTGAGCTCACTCTCATTTGCAAGTTTCGCCGCTGTTGAGGTGCAATCCACCCCAGCAGGCCAACATAAAATCGGTACCGTTTCCGCATCCGCCGGCACCAATCTGGGTTCGCTCGAAGATCAGCTGGCGCAGAAAGCCGACGAAATGGGGGCGACCTCTTACCGCATTACTTCGGTAACCGGTCCTAATACCCTGCACGGTACCGCAGTTATCTATAAATAAATGTTGTAACCCCTGTCATGCCACTGACAAAACGCGTTCCTGACCCCCTTCAGCAGAACGCGTGTAGTAAGCAGTAAATGTAGTTCCCTTTGTTATGCCACTCTCGCGACGCGGTCCACACCCCTTCATGGGACCGCGCCCCGCGAAACCTCGTCAGCGAAGCTGGCGATTGCCACAAAAAAACCCGCCGTGCCTGGCGGGTTTTTACTTTCTGCAATTCGCAAATGTATTACAAGGCTTGCTCGGCGGAAAGCTGGTGGTGGGTCACATCGACCGGCATTCCGGAACGCAGCGCCATTGCGCTTTCCATTACTTGCTGATTGGTCTGCGGCGCCTGCTTAAAGTTCTTCATGCTGGCGTTCAGGACGATTGGCAGCGTTTGCGGATCGTCATTGATATGTTCGGAGAGCGGCTGGTGGACTTCCACCAGACGGGTACCGTTTGGCTCTACCGAAACTTTGATAGGTTCGTTGATGATATTCACCCTGGTGCCCGGCGTGATTTTGTTATACAGAGACTTTATATCAGCATCGCGCAGGCGGATACAGCCTGAACTGACGCGCATCCCGATGCCAAAATCGGCGTTGGTGCCGTGCAGTAGATAGACACCGCCGTAGGCTGCAAGACGAATCGCGTGATGTCCCATCGGGTTATTCGGCCCGGCCGGAACCACTGCCGGCAAATCGATCCCCATCGCTTTATAACGCGCGCGAATGTTGGCGGTTGGCGTCCAGGTCGGGTTGGCGCGCTTATCTGAAACGGTAGTGACCATCGTCGGAGTCAGGGTATCGCCGCCAAGCTGGCCGATACCGATCGGGTAAACGGTCACGCTATTCTGTCCCGGTGGATAATAGTACAGACGCAGCTCGGCGATATTGAGCACCAGACCTTCACGGGGGGCGTCAGGCAGCAGTGTCTGCAGCGGGATGGTCAGCACGCTCCCGGCGCGCGGCACATAAGGATCGACACCGGGATTAGCCTGCAGCAGCGCGAGAAAACCAACGTTGTATTTTTTGGCAATCGCTTCCAGCGACCCGCCGTTATCCTGCACTACATGAAACTGATTCTGCCCGACCAGTCGGCTACCGCTCGGCGGTAACGGCCAGGTATTGGCGCGGGCGGGAAGGGCCAGCGTCGCCGCGAGAGCGAATGCCGTCAGCCAGGTTGAAACACGCGAGATATTTATCATTACCATAATTCCACAATAAACAAACGGTTATTTTTATAAGATAATCAATGTCAATTATGGCGCGGGAGAGTGTTGGGAAATCCAGGTGGATTGCAAAATGTTTGTAAAGTTTGCTAACTGTGACAGGTAAAGAGATGCGGTTTTGACAACCGCATCTCTTCGTTCTCAAGCGGTAGCGTTTTCTTCCAGCTGACGCATAAACTGGCGTACCCAGTCCATGCGCGTTTTACGCTCATCAAGCTCCTGGAAGAATTTGAGCCGTGTCGGCCCATCCAGCCGGTAATGCTGCGGCTGCTTCTGCAATAGACCGATAAGCCAGACCGGATTAACGTTATTTTTCTCGTTAAACTCGATCACGCCGCCTTTTTCATTGCACTCCAGCTTGCGGATCCCCAGCTTTTGCGCCTGCTGGCGTAGGCGCGTGATATCCAGCAAATTACGCGCCGCATCCGGCAATGTACCAAAGCGATCGATCAGCTCGACTTTGATCTCATCGAGATCGTGTTCGTTTTTGGTGCTGGCGATACGCTTATAGAACGACAGACGGGTGTTAACGTCGGGAATAAAGTCATCCGGCAGCAGCGCCGGCATGCGCAGCTCCACTTCCGTCTGCTGGCTGGTGAGATCTTCCAGCGACGGCTCGCGACCCTCTTTCAGGGCATCGACGGCGTTCTCCAGCAGTTCCATATACAGCGAGAAGCCGATGGTTTCCATCTGTCCGCTCTGACCTTCTCCCAGCAGTTCGCCGGCGCCGCGAATTTCAAGATCGTGGGTCGCGAGGGCAAAACCGGCGCCGAGGTCTTCCAGCGACGCGATAGCTTCCAGGCGTTTCTGCGCGTCGGTAGTCATCGCTTTTGGATGTGGGGTGAGCAGCCAGGCGTAGGCCTGATGGTGCGAACGACCCACGCGGCCGCGCAGCTGGTGCAACTGGGCAAGGCCGAAGTGATCGGCGCGCTCAATGATGATGGTATTGGCGGTCGGGATATCGATGCCGGTTTCAATGATTGTCGTACAGACCAGCACGTTAAAACGCTGGTGATGGAAATCATTCATCACCCGTTCCAGTTCGCGTTCGCGCATCTGGCCGTGACCGATGGCAATTCGCGCCTCCGGTACCAGTTCAGCCAGACGATCCGCCGCTTTCTGAATATTTTCAACATCGTTATACAGATAGTAAACCTGACCGCCGCGCAGGACTTCACGCAGGATCGCCTCGCGAACCACCAGCGCGTCGTATTCACGAACAAAGGTTTTTACCGCCAGACGGCGAGCTGGCGGGGTGGCGATAATGGACAGATCGCGCATTCCGCTCATCGCCATATTCAGCGTACGCGGAATAGGCGTGGCGGTCAGCGTCAGGATATCGACGTCCGCGCGCATCGCCTTGATGCGTTCTTTATGACGCACCCCGAAGCGGTGTTCTTCATCGACGATAAGCAGACCCAGGTCGCGCAGCTTGACTTCATTTTGCAGCAGCTTATGGGTACCGATCAGAATATCGATTTTACCTTCTGCCGCCTGTTCGAGGATCTGCGCCTGCTCTTTGGCGCTGCGGAAACGGGATAGCATCTCAATACGTACCGGCCAGTTGGCGAAGCGGTCGCGGAAGTTATCGTAGTGCTGCTGGGCGAGCAGGGTGGTAGGCACCAGCACGGCCACCTGTTTGTGGTTTTCGACGGCGAGGAAGGCGGCGCGCATCGCCACTTCGGTTTTCCCGAAGCCAACGTCGCCGCAGACCAGGCGGTCCATTGCCAGCGGCTGGCACATATCGCTGAGAACGGCGTTAATTGCCTGCGCCTGATCCGGCGTGGTTTCGAACGGGAAACCGTCGCAGAATAATTGATACTGCTCGCGGTCATGCTTAAAGGCGAAGCCTTCTTTGGCCGCGCGCTGGGCGTAGATATCCAGCAGTTCGGCGGCCACGTCGCGCACTTTCTCCGCCGCTTTTTGCCTTGCCCGCGCCCAGGCGTCGCCGCCCAGTTTGTGTAGCGGCGCATTTTCTTCCGCGCCGCCGGCGTAGCGGCTAATCAAATGCAGTGACGATACCGGGACGTACAGTTTGGCGTCGTTGGCGTAGGTCAGCATCAGATATTCGCCTTTGATGCCCCCGGCTTCGAGGGTGGTCATCCCTGCATAACGACCCACCCCGTGTTCAAGATGCACCACCGGCTGTCCGATATGCAGTTCCGCCAGGTTGCGAATGAGCGTGTCGGGGTTAATGGTACGGCGGGAATCCTGACGGCGGCGGGCGACGCGTTCGCCCAGCAGATCGCTTTCGCAAATCAGCGCCAGATTTGCCTGGCTGTCGATAAATCCGTGCTCGGCGGCGCCGATCATCAGGAAGCGACCATTTCCGGTTGCTTCCTGCAGGCGCAATATATGTTTTGGCGCAACTTTGATGCGTGCCAGCATTTCGCTCAGCGCCTCGCGGCGGCCTTCGCTTTCCACTGAGAAAATCACCGGGCCGCTGAAGGATTCAAGGAAGCGGCGCAGGTTGTCCAGCGGCGCTTTATTTTGCGCCTGAATCGCCAGCTCGGGCAGGGGTTGATAGCCGAGGTTAGTATGAGCGGCTTTCTCCGCCAGACGTTCAGTTTTTAACTGGACCCGCGGCCATTTTTTCAGCTCGCTAAAAAGCTCGTCGCTGCGCAGCCACAGCTGCTCCGGCGGTAGCAGCGGGCGCATCGGATCGACGCCGCGGTTTTCAAAGCGGGCGCGGGTCTCATTCTGGAAACGCTCGGCGCTGTGCTCCAGATCGCCGGTATTCACAATCAGCGTACTGGGCGGGAAATAGCTAAACAGCGGCGGCAGCGGCTCGTTGAAGAACAGCGGTTGCCAGTATTCGATCCCGGCGGGCAGGGTACCTTTGCTCACCTGCTGGTAGATATGTTCCGGGTCGCGCTTCACGTCAAAGCGATCGCGCCACTGGCTGCGGAACAGTTCGATCGCCGCCTGGTCGGTCGGGAACTCATGTGCCGGCAGCAGATTGATGGCCTCGACTTCTTCCAGAGTACGCTGGCTATCAACATCGAATAACCGCAGGCTGTCTATTTCGTCATCAAAGAAATCGAGGCGATAGGGCTGCTCGCTGCCCATCGGGAAGAGATCGAGCAGGGCGCCGCGGGTCGCGTATTCGCCGTGTTCCATTACCTGATCGACATGGCGGTAACCGGCGCTGTCCAACTGCGTACGTAGCGCATCGCGCGACAGACGCTGCCCTTTTTTCATTACCAGCGCGTGACCGTGCAGATAATTATGCGGGCAGACCTTCTGCATCAGAGTGCTTACGGGAACGATAAGCACTCCGCGCTGCATGGTCGGCAACTGATATAAAGTCGCAAGGCGCGAAGAGATAATATCCTGATGTGGCGAAAAGCTATCGTAGGGCAGGGTTTCCCAGTCAGCGAGGCCGATCACCATGCTATCGGTAAATTGCCTGATTTCATCATTCAAACGCAGGGCGTTTTGCATGTCGGGCGCAACCAGCACCACCGGGCCATGATGGCGTTCGGCCATTTCGGCTACCAGCGTGGCGCAGGCGGCGCCGGTGAGTTCGCCAAGCTGGCGCTGATCGCCGGCTTTGACCGGCAGAGTATAGCGATATTGTTCAGGCATAACGGTTGTCAGGATCCCTTAGCGCCTATCCCATCAGGCGATTGTTTGTACTGTTTGGCCGCAGTCGGCCAACTCGCTCTACGATGTAGGGGCAAATTGCTGATATTCAATGTCTCTGATTATCCGCAATTGGTCTGATTTCGCCAACCCGATTGGCCTCCTGCGCCATGTTTTCTACAGCGCAAGGCGATTGATAAATATATACACTCTAAATTAACTTTCTGATTTAAAACTATTACTTTGTTATTTTGGCGAAAAAATCTACCGTATCAGCGATTTACGCGTTGGGCTATGCCATATATACTCGAACATCGGCTATCAGCAACCAGATGGATTACATGTACCAACCTGCCGCACTATTTATCGGCCTTCGCTACATGCGCGGGCGCGCAGCCGACCGCTTCGGCCGTTTCGTCTCCTGGCTTTCGACCATCGGCATTACGCTTGGCGTGATGGCGCTGGTGACCGTCCTGTCGGTGATGAACGGTTTTGAGCGTGAGCTGCAAAACAACATCCTGGGGCTGATGCCGCAGGCTATCATTAGCGCCCAGCAGGGCTCTATCAACCCGCAAAAAATGCCGGAAAGCGCCGTTAAGCTGCAGGGCGTGACGCGCGTCGCGCCGCTCACCACCGGTGATGTGGTGCTGCAAAGCGCCCGCAGCGTCGCCGTCGGCGTGATGCTGGGTATCGACCCGGCGCAAAAAGATCCGCTGACGCCTTACCTGGTGAACGTGAAACAAAGCGATCTGCAGGCCGGCAAATATAACGTCATTCTCGGTGAACAGCTGGCCGGCCAGTTGGGGGTTAACCGTGGCGATCAAATTCGCGTGATGGTGCCTTCCGCCAGCCAGTTTACGCCGATGGGCCGTGTCCCGAGCCAGCGTTTGTTTAACGTCATCGGCACCTTTGCCGCTAACAGCGAAGTCGATGGCTATCAAATGCTGACCAACATTGATGACGCCTCCCGCCTGATGCGCTATCCGCTGGGCAATATTACCGGCTGGCGTCTGTGGCTCAGCCAACCGCTGCAGGTTGATATGCTCAGTCAACAGAAGCTGCCCGACGGCACCAAATGGCAGGACTGGCGCGAGCGCAAAGGCGAGTTGTTCCAGGCTGTGCGAATGGAGAAAAATATGATGGGGCTGCTGCTGAGCCTGATCGTCGCCGTCGCCGCTTTCAACATCATTACCTCTCTTGGCATGATGGTGATGGAGAAGCAGGGCGAGGTGGCTATTCTGCAGACCCAGGGGCTGACGCCGCGGCAGATCATGGCCGTCTTTATGGTACAGGGCGCCAGCGCTGGTATTGTCGGCGCGCTGCTTGGCGCGCTGCTCGGCGTGCTGTTGGCCAGCCAGTTGAATAATTTGATGCCGATTATCGGCGCGTTTTTGGACGGCGCGGCCCTGCCGGTGGCGATTGAGCCGCTGCAGGTGATTATTATCGCTCTGGTGGCGATGGCGCTGGCCCTGTTGTCTACGTTGTATCCTTCCTGGCGCGCTGCCGCCACCCAACCCGCTGAGGCTTTACGTTATGAATAAGATCCTGCTGCAATGCGACAACCTGTGCAAACGCTATCAGGAAGGCAACGTGCAAACCGATGTGCTGCACGATGTCAGCTTCAGCATTCAAGAGGGTGAAATGATGGCGATTGTCGGCTCTTCAGGTTCCGGCAAAAGTACGCTACTGCACCTGCTTGGCGGGCTGGATACGCCGACCTCCGGCGATGTTATTTTCTCCGGTCAGCCGATGAGCTCGCTTTCTGCGGCGGCTCGCGCCGATCTGCGTAACCGCGAACTCGGGTTTATCTATCAGTTCCACCATCTGCTGCCGGACTTTACCGCGCTGGAAAACGTGGCGATGCCGCTGCTGATTGGCAAGAAAAAAGCGGCGGATATCGAATGCCAGGCGAAAGCGATGCTGCAGGCGGTGGGCCTGGAACACCGTAGCCACCATCGTCCGTCTGAGCTTTCCGGCGGCGAGCGCCAGCGCGTGGCGATTGCTCGGGCGCTGGTGAACAAACCGCGGCTGGTACTGGCTGATGAACCGACCGGCAACCTCGACGCCCGCAACGCCGACAGCATTTTTGAGCTGCTGGGCGAGCTCAACGTGGCGCAGCGTACCGCTTTCCTGGTGGTGACTCATGACCTGCAACTGGCGAAACGGATGAACCGCCAGTTGGAGATGCGCGATGGCCGCCTGACGGCCGACCTGACCCTGATGGGGGCCCAGTAATGGCTTCACCGTTATCGTTACTGATTGCGCTGCGTTTTAGCCGCGGCAGACGCCGCGGCGGTATGGTCTCGCTGATTTCCGTCATCTCTACTATCGGCATCGCATTAGGCGTGGCGGTACTGATCGTCGGCCTGAGCGCGATGAACGGTTTTGAGCGCGAGCTCAACAATCGCATTCTGGCGGTGGTGCCGCACGGCGAAATCGAGCCGGTTAACCAGCCGTGGAATAACTGGAACGAGGCGCTGTCGAAGGTTGAAAAAGTGAAAGGCATCGTCGCCGCTGCGCCCTATATCAACTTTACCGGGCTGGTGGAGAGCGGCAGCAATATGCGCGCCATTCAGGTCAAGGGCGTCGATCCGCAGCAGGAGAGCCGCCTGAGTTCGCTACCAAACTTTGTGCAGAACAACGCCTGGGCTGGTTTTAAGGCCGGCGAGCAGCAGGTGATTCTGGGCAAAGGCGTCGCCGATGCGCTGCATGTGAAGCAGGGCGATTGGGTGTCGATCATGATCCCCAATTCAGATTCCGAGCACCAGCTGTTGCAGCCGAAACGCGTCAGGCTACACGTGACCGGGATTCTGCAACTGAGCGGCCAACTGGACCATAGCTTCGCGATGATCCCGATGGCGGACGCCCAGCAGTATCTGGATATGGGCAGCAGCGTGACCGGCATCGCCATTAAAGTCACCGACGTCTTCCACGCCAATACGTTGGTACGCGACGCCGGCGAGGTGACCAACAGCTACGTCTATATCAAGAGCTGGATCGGCACCTACGGCTATATGTACCGTGATATTCAGATGATTCGCGCCATTATGTATCTCGCCATGGTACTGGTTATCGGCGTCGCCTGTTTTAACATCGTCTCGACGCTGGTGATGGCGGTAAAAGATAAAAGCAGCGATATTGCGGTGCTGCGCACGCTTGGCGCGAAAGACGGCTTAATCCGCGCGATTTTCGTATGGTATGGTTTATTGGCCGGTTCGGTCGGGAGCCTGATCGGGGTGGTTATCGGCGTGGTAGCCGCGCTGAAGCTGACATCGATTATCAACGGTATCGAAACGTTGATCGGGCATAAATTCCTTTCCGGCGACATCTATTTTATTGACTTCCTGCCGTCTGAATTGCACTGGCTGGACGTCGTTTATGTGCTGGTGACAGCACTGTTGCTGAGTTTGCTGGCCAGCTGGTATCCCGCCCGCCGCGCCAGTCGTATTGACCCGGCGAGGGTGCTGAGTGGCCAGTAATTTATCGTCGTGGCCCGTCAAACGCCGCATCCCTTAGGCCAGTGCTGTGAAAGCAGATACAGCCCAAAGGATGAGGGGTTGGGGCCAATAAGAGGAATGGCTGAAATGTACTACGGATTTGACATTGGCGGCAGCAAGATAGCGTTGGGCGTATTTGATAACGCCCGACAACTGCAGTGGGAAAAACGCGTCCCCACTCCGACGGAAAGCTATGAGGCTTTCCTGCAGGCGATTGAAGCGCTGGTTCGCGAAGCCGATCGGCGCTTTGGCGTGGAGGGCGCGGTCGGTATCGGTATCCCCGGTATGCCGGAAACCGCGGACGGCAAGCTGTATGCCGCCAACGTTCCCGCCGCCAGCGGCCAACCGCTGCGCGTTGATCTCAGCGCACGCCTGGGGCGTGAAGTTCGTCTTGATAATGACGCCAACTGCTTTGCGTTATCTGAAGCGTGGGATGATGAATTTACCCAATATCCGCTGGTGATGGGGTTAATCCTCGGCACCGGCGTCGGCGGCGGGATCGTGCTTAACGGCAAATCAATAACCGGTCACAGCTACATCACCGGCGAGTTCGGTCATATTCGTCTGCCGGTGGACGCCCTGGAAGTAGTGGGGCGCGATTTTCCGCTAACCCGCTGCGGCTGCGGCCAGCTCGGCTGCATCGAGAACTATCTTTCCGGCCGCGGATTCGCCTGGCTGTATCAGCATTTTTATCATCAATCCTTAACTTCGCCACAGATCGTCGATCTGTGGCAGCAGGGTGATGCGCAGGCGCGGGAGCACGTCGAACGTTACCTCGATCTACTGGCCGTTTGTCTGGGCAATATCCTCACCATTGTCGATCCGGATCTGCTGGTGTTAGGTGGCGGATTATCTAATTTTACTGCTATAACCGAAGGGCTGGCGCAGCGCCTGCCGCGTCATTTGCTTCCGGTCGCCCGGGTGCCGCGCATTGAGCGCGCGCGTCACGGCGACGCCGGAGGTATGCGCGGTGCGGCCTTCCTTCATTTGACTCATTAATTACAGGGGTAGCTATGCTGTCGCGCCGCTTACATCGCTTAAGCCGTTTCCGCCGTAAAAAACGCCAGTTGCGCGATCGCTTACGGCAACGTGTCTTCTTCGGCGAAGACAAAACGCCGCCGCAGGCAATAGACAAACCGCGGGTGGTGGTGTTAACCGGCGCCGGTATTTCGGCGGAGTCGGGGATTAAAACCTTCCGCGCCGCCGATGGCCTGTGGGAAGAGCACCGGGTGGAAGATGTGGCGACGCCGGAAGGTTTTGCCCGTGACCCGGCGCTGGTGCAGGCGTTTTATAACGCCCGCCGCCGCCAGTTGCAGAGCGCGGAAATCGCGCCCAATGCCGCGCATCTGGCGCTGGCGAGGCTGGAAGAGGCGCTGGGCGATCGTTTTCTGCTGGTGACGCAGAACATCGATAATCTGCACGAGCGCGCGGGTAACCGCCGGGTTATCCATATGCACGGCGAGTTACTGAAAGTACGCTGCTCGTGGAGCGGACAGGTGCTGGAGTGGACCGGCGACGTGACGGCGGATGACAAATGCCACTGCTGCCAGTTCCCGGCGGCGCTGCGCCCGCACGTGGTATGGTTCGGCGAGATGCCGCTGGGCATGGATGAGATCTACAGCGGGCTGGCCGAGGCCGATATCTTTATCGCGATAGGGACTTCCGGGCACGTCTACCCGGCCGCGGGTTTTGTCCATGAAGCTCGTCTGCACGGCGCGCATACCGTCGAGCTTAACCTCGAACCCAGCCAGGTCGGCAGCGAATTCGCTGAGAAACATTACGGGCTGGCAAGCGAAGTGGTGCCCGAGTTTATTGACAAGCTGCTGCAGGAAAATAGATTATAGAAGGAACGTAGTGTAAAAGCGTGCAGAGGCGTTAGTTTAACCACTTCGCCTTGGTACGCTCTTTTTTTTCGCCATATGGAATGGCTGATGATGACAGGAGTCAAAAATGAACAATCCGCTAGTTGTCGAGACGAGTATGCTGATCGCGGCCGTTGCCGTTGGTGTTATTAGCCAAAATGGCTTGTCCAAACAATCTGATGCAAGAAATATTCTCTTTCTCGTCTGTCTTTTAGTCGGCGTGGCTAGCGCCTTGAGCCTATTATTTGATGGCCTTCTTCTGCTTTTTACTGGCGATTTAGCTACAGGCAGCATGCGAATTATAGGGCCATTCGTGTTACTTATTATTCTGTGGAAACCCGTCAACGTCCTGGTGGGAAAAATCGATGATTTTTTGCAGCGCAAAGAAGCCAACAGCAAGCGCGACCGTTAAAATTGGAATGGGAAACACATGAGCGGTCGGAGGCACCCGACCGTCATGAGCGCTTAAGGACACGACTTGCGTTTAACTTTCTGAGGTTGATTCAGCTTGCGCGGAATCAGACCAGACCGTATCCGGAAGTCTTCGCATAATCCAGTACAGCGCCAGAGCGTCTGCTAAAATGAGCGGAACGATGAAAAATGATATCACCCAGAATAATGGGTTGCAGATGGGAAAAATGGTGGTCCAGCGATCGCTCTCATCGGCGCGTGACAACATTCTATTGCTCAGCGTAGTTACGCAATATTTAAAGGAGTAGCGGAGTGTTGGCAAGATATAAACGGGAGAATTAATACCGCGCATATAGTCGTTACACCATTGCCAGGATATGGCATAGTTTAGAATCGTATCTTCAAGGTTAATGGAATAGCGAGAGGCGTTATAAAACAAAGGTATATTATCATCGCTGATGACAACTTTGACCCTTGGGCTAGCTGGTGGGCTGATATGCCAGGTATACCAGGTTCGTGAACTTGCAGAACCGGAACCGTTTCTTAAACTGGGGTGAATAACCTCATGCCAGTTGAAAACTAACGTTTCGACGGGCCATTGAGAAAAAATATTATAGTTGATGCAATGCTTCTGGACATAAATTTTCTGCTCCTGGCGATTTAGTCGAACCATCAACGATTTTGGCTTGATGATGAATAGTCTTACTGCATGTATGCCGCTATATAATAATAAGAGAAGTATAGGCACAAGAAATATAAGCTCCTGGAGATAACCGATCAACGGAGTGAGAATAAACAGGGCTGTCAGAGAAACCAGTACCATAGTAAAAGGCAGCGTGATGCCTAACCATTCACTTCGTGGTATATTCCTGCTGATATCACAGTAAATATCATTAACTTCAGTAACACCGAAGAGTGGTGGGGCTTTAGTTTTTGCGCGGGCCATCATTCCATTTCCTTATGGGGAACCTACGGTGAATCTTTTAAATATTGCTAACGGGTTGTATTGGGGATGTTAAGTAATACAGAGTATCTCTTTCGTGATTAGCCTCTTTTATTTACCCCAGACGAGACCGGCGGCAAAGCGGCAGTATCGATGCAAAACATCGACGACGGCGAGACAGCTGCAAAGCATATAATTATTGAATAAATTCGGATAAAGTGAATAACCCGCAGCGCTTAATTAACGCATGCATTTAAGCGGATATTGACAGTGAATATATTATTTTTTATATGCTGGATAGCATCGACGCTATCCAGCATATTATTACAATTAACGACCGGCTTTCAACTTCTGGTAATACTCTTCATAAATAGCGCTGGCGCTGCCGACATCATTTTGCCATTCGCCTTTTTCGATAGTGGCGGCATCCGGATACAGCGATTTATCGTTGGCGACTTCCGGGCTGAGCATTTTGCGAGCGGCCAGGTTCGGCGTCGGATAACCGATAGTTTCAGCTACCTGTTTCGCGACATCAGGGCGCAGCAGGAAGTTAATTAGCTTCAGCGCACCGTCAACGTTTTTGGCATTCGCCGGAATCGACAGGCTATCCATCCAGAAGATGCCGCCTTCTTTTGGCCAAATCACTTCCAACGGGGTACCTGCCTGACGCGCGACATAAGCGGAACCGTTCCATACCATGCCGAGGTTCACTTCGCCTTCCATATACGGGTTTGCCGGGTTATCGGAGTTGAACGCCGCGACGTTTGGCATCAGTTTTTTCAGCTCGTTATAAGCCGCTTCAATCTCTTTTGGATCGGTGGTGTTACCGGAATAGCCCAGTTTACGCAGCGCCATCTGGAACACCTCGCGCGCGTCGTCGGTCAGCAGCAGGCTGCTTTTATATTCCGGTTTCCACAGGTCGGCCCAACTGGTCACGGTTTTCGGGTCGATAGCATCGCTATTGACGCCGATTGCCGTCGCGCCCCAGATGTAGGGAATCGAGTAGTCGTTATTCGGGTCGAAAGGTTTATTCAGCATCTGCGGATCGAGGTTGCTGAAGTTACTCAGCTTGCTCTTATCAATCTTTTGCAGCATGCCTTCTTTACGCATTTTGTCGACGAAATAGGTCGATGGCACCACCAGATCGTAAGCGCCGTCTTTATAGGTTTTGAGCTTGGCGTACATGGTTTCATTCGACTCGTAGGTCGAATAGATCACCTTGATGCCGGTCTCTTTGGTGAACTGTTCCAGCAGGCCTGGCGGCACGTATTCGGTCCAGTTATAGAAGTAGAGCGTTTTGCTATCGTCTGCCTGCGCGGCGCCCATGCCTAAAGCCAGAGCGCCCGCAGCGAGCAGGTGGCGTGACCATTTTTTCATTTTGACGTCCCCTGAGTTTTATCACGTGCAATTAACTGACTGGCGATGACCATCACCAGCGAAAGAACCAACAGAATTGTCGCCAGCGCGTTCACTTCTGGCGAAACGCCGACCTTTACCATCGAATAGATCTTCAGCGGCAGAATTTCATATCCTGGACCCGTAACGAACGAAGAGACCACCACGTCATCCATCGACAGGGTAAAGCTCAACAGCCACCCGGCGGCCACTGCCGGCAACGCCAGCGGCAGAATGATTTTGCGCAGGATGGTCATCTCGCTGGCGCCGAGGTCTTTCGCCGCTTCCAGCATGCGTACATCAAAGCCTTTCAGGCGTGAGAACACGGTTACCACCACGAAGGGCAGGCAGAAGGTGATATGCGAAAACAGCAGCGACCAGAAGCCCAGCTGAATACCGATCAGCATAAACAGCACCAGCAGGGAGATAGCCATCACGATATCCGGCGACATCATCACGACGAATAGCATTCCGCTGACGAACGGCTTACCGCGAAAACGGTAGCGATACAGCGCCACGGCGGTGAGCGAGCCGATAAGCGTGGCGAAGGTCGCCGACAGGACCGCCATGGTCAGCGAGTGCTGGGCGGCCTGCAGCAGGCTATCGTTATTCATCAGTAGGCTATACCAGTCGGTGGTGAAGCCTTGCCAGTTGATGCCAAAGCGCGAGCGGTTAAACGAGTTAACGATCAGAATAATAATAGGGATGTAGAGATACGCGTAAATGGCGGTCATAAAGCCGCCGCGCAGCAGTCGACCGATCATTCCAGTTCCACCTTTTTATTCAGCAGGCGCGCCGCGCGCCAGTAAATCAACAACATCAGCCCCATCACCAGCGTTAAGGTGATACTGGTCGCCGCGCCGAACGGCCAGTCGCGGATATTCAGGAACTGACTCTTGATAACGTTGCCGATCAGCAGGTTTTTGGCGCCGCCCATCAGGTCTGAAACATAAAAGAGCCCCATTGCCGGCAGCATCACCAGCAGACAGCCGGCGATAATTCCCGGCATGGTGAGCGGTATAATGATGCGGATAAAGGTCTGCAGCTTGCTGGCGCCGAGGTCTTTTGCCGCCTCCAGCAGCGGACGATCCAGTTTTTCAATGCTGGAGTAGAGTGGCATCACCATAAACGGCAGCAAAATGTAGACCAGGCCGATGATCACTGCTGACGGCGTGTACATAATGCGTACCGGCGTATCGATAACCCCTGACCACAGCAGGAACTCGTTCAGATAGCCTTTGGTACTGAGGAAAATCTTCAGCCCATAGATACGAATAAGCGAGTTAGTCCAGAACGGAACGATCAGCAGGAACAGCAGCAGCGGGCGTACTTTTTGCGGCAAGCGCGCCAGAAACCACGCGAACGGATAGCCCAACGCCAGGCAGGCGAGGGTCGCCAGCAGCGCCATATTCAACGAATGCAGCAGCACATCGTAATAGAGCGGATCCAGCAGCCGCGAGTAGTTATCGAGCGTGAAGACCATTTTGACGAAGTTCGCATCGTCGCGGGTCAGGAAGCTGGTGGCGATGATCATCAGGTTGGGCAGAAAGACGAACAGTACAAGCCAACCCACGATGGTGGCGATCACCACATTCTGGAATTTACTGGTGTTCTTCATCGGCCAGCACAACCTCCCAGCTTTCTACCCAATTAATGGCCATTTTCTGGTCGAGCGAGTGGTCAAAGTCCGGATCGTCTTCATTGAAGAATTCGCTGACCATGACCATCTTGCCGTTTTCCAGCTCAACAACCGACTCAAGGGTCATTCCCTTGTAGTTGCGCTCGCGCACGTAGCCGATAAGGCCGTCCGCTTCGCTACCGTGATGAATTTCATCAACGCGTAGATCTTCCGGACGGAGCAGTACGTTCAGCTGTTGCCCTTTCTCAACGGCGAAGTTGACGTAGATATTGCACTCGCGGCCTTCGACGCAGGCGCGTACGCGCTGTTCATCCAGGCGTTCAATAACGGTTGCGTTGAAGATGTTGATTTCGCCAATAAAACTGGCGACGAACAGATTCTTCGGCTCTTCGTAGATTTCACGCGGGGTACCGTCCTGCTCGATTTTGCCATCGCGCATTACCACAATGCGGTCGGACATGGTCAGGGCTTCTTCCTGGTCATGGGTGACGAAAACAAAAGTGATGCCGAGCTTGCGCTGTAGCGCTTTGAGTTCGTTCTGCATCTGCTTACGCAGCTTGTAGTCGAGCGCCGAGAGCGACTCATCAAGCAGCAGCAGACGCGGTTTGTTGACCACCGCCCGGGCGATGGCGACGCGCTGCTGCTGGCCGCCGGAGAGCTGGTGGGGTTTGCGCTGGGCAAATGTCTCCAGCTGTACCATTTTCAATGCGTCCACCACCCGCGGGGTGATTTCTGCCGCCGGGGTTTTTTGCATCCGCAGGCCGAAGGCGACGTTTTCAAACACCGTCATGTGCGGGAATAGCGCGTAGCTTTGGAATACGGTATTGACGTGGCGGTTTTCCGCCGGGACATGGGTGATATCCTGGTCTTCCAGGTGGATACGTCCGACATCGACGCTTTCCAGACCAGCGATTAGACGAAGAACGGTTGTTTTACCGCAGCCAGAGGGGCCAAGCAGGGTGAGAAATTCACCATTATTGATGGTTAAGTTGAGATCGGAGATAACGGTCTTACCATCAAAGCTTTTGCGAATTCCCGCGAGTTGTACCAGCGGAGAAAGCGAACGCGGTTGTATATTCAATTTTTGACTCTGTCCCATGTAGACGCAACGGAAAAGGGATCGCTGCGGGGTTTGTGATTAACCACCTTTGGGGTTGCACATAATTAATAAGGGCCAGCATTTTACGGCAAACGATTGTAATCGCCAATCATTGTTGTTCTGCGGTGTATCACCTTTACACAGAATGCACGCAAATGTATTAAATTTTGGTTTACGGGCTAAAAATGACCTGACGCAATATTTGTCTTTTCGCCCTTATTGATAATGTTGTCACAAAAAAAGAGGGTGGCCACATGGATAAATTGCTTGAGCGTTTTCTGCAGTATGTTTCTTTAGATACGCAATCGAAGCCTGGCGTACGTCAGGTTCCCAGTACCGAAGGGCAGTGGAAGCTGCTGCGTTTGCTGCAGAGCCAACTGGAAGAAATGGGGCTGGTCAACGTGACGCTAAGTGAGAAGGGGACGGTGATGGGGACGCTGCCGGCCAATGTCGCAGGGGAAATCCCGGCCATCGGTTTTATTTCCCACGTCGATACCTCGCCGGATTTCAGCGGTAAGAACGTGAATCCGCAAATTGTTGAAAACTACCGCGGCGGCGATATCGCCCTCGGCATCGGCGATGAAGTGTTGTCGCCGGTGATGTTCCCGGTTCTGCATCAGCTGTTAGGCCAGACGCTTATTACCACCGACGGTAAAACGCTGCTCGGCGCCGACGACAAAGCGGGCATCGCTGAGATCATGACGGCGTTGGCGACGCTGCAGGCGAAAAAAATCCCTCACGGTGATATTCGTGTTGCTTTTACGCCGGATGAAGAGGTCGGGAAGGGCGCGAAGCACTTTGACGTTGCCGCGTTTGATGCCCGCTGGGCGTACACCGTTGATGGCGGCGGGGTCGGTGAGCTGGAATTTGAAAACTTCAATGCCGCGTCGGTCACTATCAAAATCGTTGGCAATAATGTGCATCCAGGTACCGCGAAAGGGGTGATGGTTAACGCTTTATCGCTGGCGGCGCGAATTCATGCCGAAGTGCCCGCCAATGAAGCGCCGGAAACCACCGACGGTTATGAAGGCTTTTATCACCTGACCAGCATCAAAGGCAGCGTTGACCGGGCGGAGATGCACTATATTTTGCGTGATTTCGATCGCAAGCAGTTTGAAGCGCGTAAACGCAAAATGATGGAGATCGCCAAAAAGGTCGGTAAAGGGCTGCACCCTGACTGCTACATTGAACTGGTGATCGAAGATAGTTATTACAACATGCATGAGAAGGTGATTGCCCATCCGCACGTAGTTGACATCGCGCGTCAGGCGATGGTGGACTGCGATATCGAGCCGCAGATAAAGCCAATACGCGGCGGTACCGACGGCGCCCAGCTCTCGTTTATGGGATTACCGTGCCCGAATCTGTTTACCGGCGGCTACAACTATCACGGTAAGCACGAGTTTGTCACGCTGGAAGGCATGGAGAAAGCCGTGCAGGTGATTGTGCGGATTGCGGAGTTGACGGCGAAACGCTAAACCAGAGCCCGGTCCTGTAGGCCCGGTAAGGCGTGAGTCGCCACCGGGCAAAAAGAGTCCATATAAGCTGAAGAGGAGGGAACCTCTGATGTCAAATTATCGCCGTAGTTATCTCCCCGGCGGCTGCTGGTTTTTCACCGTAAACCTGCAAAATCGCCACAGCGATCTGCTGACACGACATATTGATCATCTTCGTGCCGCGATAGCCTGTGCTAAACGTAAGAGACCTTTCCAGATTAACAGTTGGGTTGTGTTACCTGAACATATGCACTGTATTTGGACGTTGCCGGAAGGCGATTCCGATTATTCTGGTCGTTGGCGGGAAATTAAAAAGTCTTTTACGCGTGCGTTAGCGCAGAGCCAGATCTGGCAGCCGCGTTTTTGGGAACATGCTATCCGTAATGATGAAGATTATCGGCGTCATATGGATTACGTTTATATCAATCCAGTGAAACACCGGCTTGTCGGACGTGTGAGTGATTGGCCATATTCAACGTTCCATCGTGATGTGAGGCAGGGGTTATATCCTGAGGATTGGGCAGGGCACATCGCCGAAATGGATGCCGGAGAGCGGCGGTAATATGCCGGATGGCGGCTACGCCTTATCCGGCCTACGGTGCCGATGCCGTTTGTAGGCCCGGTAAGCGCAGCGCCACCGGGCAGGTTTTAGGTTGATGCCATTTGTAGGTCCGGTAAGCGTAGCGCCACCGGGAAGGATGTGGGTTGATGTGGTTTGTCGGCCCGGTAAACGCAGCGCCACCGGGCAGGTTTTAGGTTGATGCCATTTGTCGGCCCGGTAAGCGTAGCGCCACCGGGCAGGTTTTAGGTTGATGTGGTTTGTAGGCCCGGTAAGCGCAGCGCCACCGGGCAGGATGTAGGTTGATGTGGTTTGTAGGCCCGGTAAGCGCAGCGCCACCGGGCAGGATGTCGACTCAGTCCTCGAAGAACCAATAGCCGCTGTTGACCAGCGCCGCCAGCATGGCGAGGAAAGATGGGTCTTCCAACGCATCGCCGAAATGTTCGGCGCGCAGCGACAGGTGCGTTGCCAGCGCGTCAAGCGCCGGGCGGTGCGGAGAATTGATTTTCTCGCCGTTGACGAACACTTCGCCATCGATTCGCAGCACGCGCAGGCCGCCGAGGCGGGCGAGCTTATCGCCCTGCTGCAGCGCATCGTAAATTTCATCTGGCTGATATGGCGGCTCCGGCGGCGCCACGTCAAGCTCGTGGCGGGATTGGGTAATGAACTCGCCAAACCACTGCTTAAAGTGCTCAGGCTGGTTAATCAGCCCCAGCATCATCTCGCGCAGACGATCCAGCTCAACCGGCAGAATATCGGCCGGATGGTCGCGGGATGGCACGTCCGGGTCGGCATAGCGCTGACTACCCAGTTCTCGTTGCAAAATATAGTCAGCAAAGCCGCTGAACAGCTCGCGAGCGTTCGGCGCACGATAGCCGACCGAATAGTTAAGCGAATTTTCCAGCGAATAGCCTTCATGCGGGAATCCTGGCGGAATGTAGAGAATATCGCCAGGTTCCATCTCTTCATCGATGATGGCTTCAAACGGATCAACCTGCAGCAGATCCGGATGCGGGCAGTGCTGTTTCATCGGCACCTTTTCGCCCACGCGCCAGCGCCGGCGGCCGGTACCCTGAATGATAAACACGTCGTATTGATCAAGGTGCGGGCCCACGCCGCCGCCGGGGACGGAGAAGGAGATCATCAGGTCATCGATACGCCAGTCCGGTAGGGCGCGGAAGGGATGCATCAACGCCGCCGTCGGCTCGTGCCAGTTGTTCACCGCTTGCACCAGCAGCGACCAGTTGTTTTCGCTAAGATGATCGTAGCTTTCAAATGGACCATGGCTGACCTGCCATTTTCCGTCCTGATGACTCACCAGACGGCTGTCGACCTCGCTCTCCATGGCCAGGCCGGCCAGTTCATCCGGGCTGATTGGGTCGATGAAATTGGCGAAGCCGCGCTTTAACACTACCGGGCGTTTTTGCCAGTAGCGTTCGATAAAGTCGGGCCAGTTAAGCGTTAATTGATAGTCCATATTTATATTCCACAGCAGGTGTCTGTCTGGGATTATAACGGATGCGACGCCGCGGCGATGCAGGCGCCGTTAAAAAACTGCTGCGTTAGCTCTCTTTATCATCAGGAAGTTGTCGGCCAAAGATAACTTCCATGCAGGCGCCGCCGAGCAGGCTGTCGCCGGTCAGGATATCGCCATCATACTGTTCGACGATATCGCGGGCGACAGACAAGCCTACCCCCTGACCCGGACGCAACGTATCGGCGCGCTGGCCGCGATCGAACACCGCCGTGCGCTGGTTACGGGGAATTCCGGGGCCGTCATCCTCCACCAGAATATGCAGCTGGTTGTCGTTGGTCTGGCGTACCGAGACTTCGACAAATTCCAGACAGTACTTGCAGGCGTTATCGAGCACGTTGCCCATCACTTCCATAAAGTCGTTCTGCTCGCCGACAAAGCTTATCTCCGGCGAAATATCCAGCGTGATGTTAACCCCTTTACGCTGGTAGACCTTATTCAAAGCCGAGGTCAGGCTATCCAGCAGCGGGGCGATCGGGTGCAGTTCGCGGCTGAGAAGCGCATTGCCGCTGCGCATGCTGGCGCGGTGCAGATAATAGCCGATTTGCTGTGAGATGCGGCTAATCTGCTCCAGCATCACCGGCTCTGCTTCGCTGACGCTAATTTTCTCGCCGCGCAGCGAGCGTAGGGTGCTTTGCAGCACCGCCAGCGGCGTTTTCAGGCTGTGGGTTAAGTCAGTGAGGGTGGTTCGGTATTTGTCGTAGCGGTCGCGTTCGCTTTTCAGCAGGCGATTAAGGTTGCTGACCAGACCGGTAAGTTCACGAGTGGTGTGAGAATCTAGCCTCTCACGATGATGTTCTTCCAGTTCGCGGACCTCTTTCGCCAGTGATTCGATAGGGCGTAAACTCCACCAGGCGGCAAGCCACAGCAGCGGGATGACCAGCAGCAGGTTAGCCGCCAGCACGTAGATAAACCAGCTCCACACCATATAAGAGCGTTTAAGCTCCACCGGGATGGTGTCGACCACCACAATGCTTAATTGCGGCATCTTCGCGGTGGCCGGATAGAGATTAATCGCCACCGAGTGCGTCATCTCCGAGGAGTCATCTTCCTCGCGGATGGCGTCAAGCTGCTCGCGAATTTCATCATTATTGCGCAGTAGCATACTACTGCTGCCAACATCGGCTTCGATTTCATGAAAACCGTTGCTTTTCAGCCATTCAGGTTGGATCCGCTTCACCAGCCAGGGGACGTCATGCTGCGCCCACAGCAGTTTACCTTTGGCGTCGTAAATCAGCGTCACCGTCGGGCTCTGCATATTCAGGTGTTCTGGAATATCGACATCGATGTGGTTATTTTCCCACTTCGCCAGCATGTAGAACAGGTTGCTCTCGCCGCGCAGCAGGCGGAAAGTGGTTTTATCGAAACTGACGCTGTAGCCTACCAGCGCAACCATGCCGTAGGCCAGCGACAGGATCAGCACCACGGCGGCAGTCGCCAGCAGGAAGCGGACGCGCAGAGAAAGCGGGAGAATATGTCGCAACACGCCTTTCATCCGCGCAGTTCGAATAAGTAGCCCTGACCGCGCACGGTGGTGATCACCTCTTGCGGATATTGCGTCTGGATTTTCTTACGCAACCGCCCCATCAGCACATCAATAGTGTGGCTTTCGCGGAGTTCGGCATCCGGATAGAGCTGCAGCATCAGCGAATCTTTGCTCACCACTTTGCCGCGGTTGCGGATCAGCGTTTCCATAATGGTGTACTCAAAGGCGGTGAGCTTAATCGGCTGGTCATTGACCGATAATTCGCGGCGCGATAAGTCAACCTGGAAAGGCGGAATCGAAATTACCTGTGACGCCAGGCCGCTATTGCGACGCAGCAACGCCTGCATGCGGGCGGCGACCTCTTCGATGTGGAAGGGTTTGGTGACGTAGTCATCGGCGCCGGCGCTCAGCACCTCGACTTTATCCTGCCAGCCTTCACGGGCAGTCAGTACCAGTACCGGTACCGATACGTCGTGACTACGCCAGCGGCGGATCAGCGACAGGCCGTCTTCATCCGGCAGGCCAAGGTCAACGATGGCGACATCCGGGATATGCTCGCCCAGGTAGTAATCTGCTTCCTTTGCATCTTCCGCGGCATCCACCTGATGCCCCAGTTCCTGTAGCTGGACCTTGAGGTGATGGCGCAGCAGAGCATTATCCTCAACGACGAGTACGCGCATGCCCATTCTCCATTTCATTTTCGATTTGAATAGTTTAACGCGATTATGTGGCGCTGGGGGTAAACATTATTTAAACCAGGCGGGAGAGAGATTTTTTTACGTGGAAAGTGGAGGGTTGCCAGGTAGCATGTGCGAAGAGATTGCCCATGCTACCTGAGGCAGGCTGGTTATTTCAGCTCGTCGACCATGGTGATCGCGCGGCCGATGTAGTTAGCCGGGGTCATCGCCTTCAGGCGGATTTTTTCTGCTTCTGGCAGCGGCAGGCCGTCGATGAACTGCTGCATACCTTCGGCGTCAACGCGCTTACCGCGGGTCAGCTCTTTCAGCTTCTCGTACGGCTTTTCGATACCGTAGCGGCGCATCACCGTCTGGATCGGCTCAGCCAGCACTTCCCAGTTGTGATCCAGTTCGTCCAGCAGACGATCCTGGTTCAGCTCCAGTTTGCTCACGCCTTTCAGGGTGGATTGGTACGCGATCAGCGCATAGCCGATGCCCACGCCGAGGTTACGCAGCACGGTGGAGTCGGTCAGGTCGCGCTGCCAGCGGGAAACCGGGAGCTTGCTGGCCAGGTGCTGCATCACGGCGTTCGCCAGGCCCAGATTGCCTTCGGAGTTTTCGAAGTCAATCGGGTTCACTTTATGCGGCATGGTTGAAGAGCCGATTTCACCCGCAATGGTTTTCTGTTTGAAGTGGTTGAGCGCGATGTAGCCCCACACATCGCGATCGAAATCGATCAGGATGGTATTGAAGCGCGCGATGCAATCAAACAGTTCGGCGATGTAGTCGTGCGGTTCAATCTGGGTGGTGTACGGGTTCCACTGAATACCCAGTGAGGTAACGAACTCTTCGCTGAACTGATGCCAGTCAACTTCCGGATAGGCGGCGATGTGGGCGTTGTAGTTACCGACCGCGCCGTTGATTTTACCGAGGATTTCCACTTGGTTCAGCTGACGGTACTGGCGCTCCATACGATAGGCGAAGTTAGCCATCTCTTTACCCATGGTGGACGGGGTCGCCGGTTGACCGTGGGTACGAGAAAGCAGCGGCACGTCACGGTATTGGGTCGCCAAATCTTTAATCGCGTCAATCAGTTTACGCCAGTACGGCAGCACCACTTCGTCACGTGCGGTTTTCAGCATCAGCGCGTGCGACAGGTTGTTGATGTCTTCAGAAGTACAGGCGAAGTGAATGAATTCTGACACCGCGTGCAGCTCGGCGATATCGGCGACTTTTTCCTTGAGGAAATATTCTACCGCTTTCACGTCGTGGTTAGTGGTGCGTTCGATGGTTTTGATACGCTCCGCGTCCTCTACGCTGAAGTCGGCAACGATTTTATCAAGGAAACCGTTTGCGTCGGCAGCAAAAGCAGGAACTTCCTTGATCGCTGCGTGCGCGGCCAGTTTTTGCAGCCAGCGGACTTCTACCTGTACACGGAATTTCAGCAAACCGAATTCGCTGAAGATACCGCGCAGCGCGCTGACTTTATCGCCGTAGCGGCCGTCTACGGGGGAAACGGCGGTCAGTGAGGATAATTCCATAAATCATAACTCCGGGGTTAAATGAGCAAGAATTTGTTTTGCCTGGTTAACCAGACGATTGCGAGAAAACATGAGCTGCAGACGTCCGCCGCCAACCTGATGCCAGAGCACGGCGGAACGAATGCCGGCGAGCAGGGTAGAGCGTACCTTCGCCTGAACCTGCGGGCTTTGCAGCACGGCAGGAGAACCGGTGACCTGAATGCGCGGCCCCAGCGGGCTGATGACGTCAACGTAAATGCCAGCCATCGCGCTGAGCAGCGTTTCAGATTGTAGATCAAAATGTTCCAACTGACGGCGCAGGCCGCCGATGCGGTTGCCGAGAGTATCCATCGCCCCTTTGCTGGCGGCGAGTTTACGTTCCAGCACCATCAGGCTCAATGTGTAGCGGGTGAGTTCCGCGTTGAGGCCCTGACGGCTGCTGGTATTCAGCACGCCGAGCAGAGTCTCAAGCCCGAGACGAAGATTGGCTTCACTACCACCGAATACCGCCAGCGTTGAGTCCGGGTCGAGATCGATGATGCTGTTCAGCGAAACGTGCAGGGCGTCGCTGTCGCAATGCCCCTGATGCGCCAGTTGCTGAACCAGCCGCGCTGCCTGGCATACGCCCGCCAACGCCAGAGTGATGTCATAATAATTCTTCGCCACGCTTACTCCTTGTAACCCGCCGGGCGTTAATCAGGCGTCCGGCGGAAAATGGTCGATCAGGATACCAGCGGCAGGCGCTGTTCGATAATTCCGCCGCCGAGGCACACTTCGCCGCTATAGAATACAGCCGACTGTCCCGGCGTCACGGCGGCGACGGGTTCATCAAAGATAACTTCGATGCGGTCGTCATCCAGCGCCTTCACGGTGCAGGGGATGTCGGTCTGGCGGTAGCGGGTTTTTACCGTACAGCGAAGGGTGCCCTGCAGCGGCTGACGATCGACCCAGTGTAACTGCTGGGCAATCAGGCCGACGGACATCAGACGCGGGTGATCGTGACCCTGGGCGACAATCAGCACGTTGTTTTCCACGTCTTTATCGACCACGTACCATGGATCTTCGCTACCTTCTTTGGTGCCGCCGATGCCGAGCCCTTTACGCTGTCCGAGGGTGTGATACATCAGCCCCTGGTGTTCGCCTATCTCATCGCCATCGACGGTGATGATTTTGCCCGGCTGCGCAGGCAGATAGCGGCCCAGGAAGTCGCGGAATTTACGCTCGCCGATAAAGCAGATGCCGGTAGAGTCTTTTTTCTTCGCGGTGATCAGATCCAGCTCTTCGGCGATTTTGCGCACCTGCGGCTTTTCCAGCTCACCGACCGGGAACAAGCTTTGCGCGATTTGTTCGTGGCTGAGAGTGTAGAGGAAATAGCTCTGGTCTTTATTGCCGTCGAGCCCACGCAGCAGTTGGCTTTTGCCGTTGACATCGGCGCGGCGCACGTAGTGACCGGTGGCGATGTAGTCAGCGCCGAGATCTTCTGCGGCGAACTCAAGGAAGGCTTTGAATTTGATCTCTTTGTTGCACAGGATATCCGGGTTCGGCGTACGGCCGGCTTTATACTCTTCGAGGAACAGCTCGAAGACGTTATCCCAGTATTCTGCGGCAAAGTTGACGGTATGCAGTTCAATACCGAGCTTATCGCAGACGGCTTGCGCGTCGGCGAGGTCGGCAGCGGCGGTGCAGTATTCCTCACCGTCGTCTTCCTCCCAGTTCTTCATGAACAGGCCTTCCACCTTATACCCTTGCTGTTGCAACAGGTAGGCGGAAACAGAGGAATCGACGCCGCCGGACATGCCGACGATCACTTTTTTTGGACTTTCTGACATTGGAATACTCACCACATTGAACTTCAAGGCGGCGTATTCTAGCACGCGCTAACCGTTCAGGCACCCCCTGTGAACGGCCAGTTAAATTCCGCAATCAGCGACAGCGGATGCCGCGGATCCTGCTGATAGCTGCGAATGCTTTCCGCCACCAGCGGCGAGCGCAGGTTTTTCGCGTTAAGAATTTCCTCAGCACCGAGCCACAGACAGCGATCGATGTCGCTGTCGTGCGGTTCAGTAGCGCACGTATCGTTAAGCTCAATGGCAAACAGGAAGCGCAGGAACGGCGTGTTATCCGGGGCCTGCCACTGGTGCATGCGGATGAAGTACTGCGGCGCGGCGCGAATACCGGTCTCCTCCCACAGTTCGCGCTCGGCGGCCTGCGCCAGGGTCTCATTGGCTTCGAGATGACCGGCTGGCTGGTTCCATAGCGCTTTGCCGTTAATTGTCTCTTCAACAATCAGGAATTTGCCTTTGGCGTGAACCACGCAGGCGACGGTGACGTGCGGTTTAAACATCGAGCTTCCTTATGAATGCTGTTATTCGGTTTGACGCCACTCGCCGTTGGCTAAACCATCAAGCGTATAGCCGCCCATGGCGTAGCGAATCAGCCTTAGCGTCGGAAAACCGACGTGGGCGGTCATCCGGCGAACCTGACGGTTGCGTCCCTCATAGAGGGTGATTTTTAGCCAGCGAGTGGGAATCGATTTACGCTCGCGAATCGGCGGATTGCGCGGCCAAAGCCAGGCGGGTTCATCCACCAGCTCCACGCCGGCGGGTAGGGTGGGTCCATCGTTTAGCGTCACTCCGTCGCGCAGCGCGCGGATCGCTTCTTCTGTAGGTTCGCCTTCCACCTGAACGTAGTAAATTTTGCCGGTGTGCTTACCGGGCTGGGTCAGTTTTGCCTGTAGCGCGCCGTCGTTGGTCAGCACCAGCAGACCTTCGCTGTCGCGGTCAAGACGACCGGCGGCGTAAACACCGGCGACAGGAATAAAATCCTTCAGCGTGCTGCGCCCGGACTCGTCGGTAAATTGCGGCAACACATCGTAGGGTTTATTGAACAAGATCACAGTTTTAAGCTGGCGTTCTTTACGTTGTCTGGTCACTTGTTGTGTGCTGAATCGCTCAACGCGATGTTTTCTAAATGAAGTTTTCTGCATGGTATTTTCAGGCTCTCTCAATTGCCGCATTATAGCCTAATTACGAATGCCTTTCATGGACGCAAACATTCAGGTAGTATTGACATGCTCATTACAAATTATTAACAAAAAATTGCTCAAACCGATTCGCAATACAGGCAGGAAGGCAACACGGACGCGAATCTCCGGTTAGCGGGGCGACCCGGTACTCAGGAGTAGGCCGACTAAGCCAACACCAGGCTCGCGTGAAGAGGGAAGAGCAGAACCAGAAGCGCTCGAAGGAGAGGTTAATGGAAAGCAAAGTAGTAGTTCCGGCGGAAGGTCAGAAAATCACCCTGCAAAACGGCAAACTGAACGTCCCTCATAACCCGATTATCCCGTTCATTGAAGGCGACGGTATCGGTGTCGACGTTACCCCAGCGATGCTGAAAGTGGTTGATGCCGCCGTTGAGAAAGCCTATAAAGGCGAGCGTAAAATTTCCTGGATGGAAGTTTACACCGGTGAAAAATCTACCCACGTTTACGGCCAGGATGTCTGGCTGCCTGCTGAAACCCTCGATCTGATTCGTGATTACCGCGTTGCTATTAAAGGTCCTCTGACGACGCCAGTTGGCGGCGGCATCCGTTCTCTGAACGTGGCGCTGCGTCAGGAGCTGGATCTCTACGTTTGCCTGCGTCCGGTACGTTACTATCAGGGTACCCCGAGCCCGGTTAAACACCCGGAACTGACCGATATGGTTATCTTCCGCGAAAACTCCGAAGATATTTATGCGGGTATCGAGTGGAAAGCAGATTCTGCCGAAGCTGACAAAGTTATCAAATTCCTGCGCGATGAGATGGGCGTGAAGAAAATTCGCTTCCCGGAACATTGCGGTATCGGCATCAAGCCGTGCTCTGAAGAAGGTACCAAACGCCTGGTACGCGCCGCTATCGAATACGCGATCACCAACGATCGTGATTCCGTGACCCTGGTGCACAAAGGCAACATCATGAAGTTCACCGAAGGCGCGTTCAAAGACTGGGGTTACCAGCTGGCTCGCGAAGAGTTCGGCGGTGAGCTGATCGACGGCGGCCCGTGGGTGAAAATCAAGAACCCGAACACCGGCAAAGAGATCGTGGTTAAAGACGTGATCGCCGATGCGTTCCTGCAGCAAATCCTGCTGCGTCCGGCTGAATACGATGTTATCGCCTGTATGAACCTGAACGGCGACTACATTTCTGACGCCCTGGCGGCGCAGGTTGGCGGTATCGGTATCGCGCCGGGCGCCAACATCGGCGACGAGTGCGCGCTGTTCGAAGCCACCCACGGTACTGCGCCGAAGTATGCCGGCCAGGACAAAGTGAACCCAGGTTCCATCATCCTGTCCGCAGAAATGATGCTGCGCCACATGCAGTGGTTCGAAGCCGCAGACCTGATTGTTAAAGGCATGGAAGGCGCCATCGCCGCCAAGACCGTGACCTATGACTTCGAACGTCTGATGGAAGGCGCTAAGCTGCTGAAATGCTCTGAGTTCGGCGACGCGATCATCAAAAACATGTAATCCAGTTTTCTGGGGTTATGCAAAACGGGAGCCTCAGGGCTCCCGTTTTTATTTGCTGTGTACCGGGTTATCCATAATTAAATAACAGTGAGCTATTCATGTTCGCTGCCGCTTGCTACGGTAATTCATCAATTGGCTTTATTGATTGCCATATTTTACCTGGTTATTCAGGTTATTATTATTAGAGGTGATATGATGAAAAAGATTATTTTGACCCTGGTATTAGCATCAGCAAGTATTTCTGCGTTTGCGGGTTATCATCCGGTCGCAAGGACCGCAGCCGTAGCCTCAGCCGATCATCCGGTGGCGGTAGCGGCGGCAACCAGCGATAACGGCAACCATCCGGTGGCGCGCACCGCGGCTGTCGCTTCGGCAGACCATCCGGTGGCGGTGGCGGCGGCAACCAGCGATAACGGTCGCCACCCAGTTGCGCGTACCACGGTTGTCGCTTCAGCGGATCATCCGATAGCGGCGGCGACAGTCACCAGCCATTAATAATCGTCTTCCCGGCGCCACGCCGGGATTTAGCTACCGCTCACGTCTGCGCATCGATTTCCTTTCCTGCTCCGTTTTACGCTATATTGGCGCTATTATCGTAAATTATCTCTTTATCACAGGTAACATCTACCATGGCTTTGATCCCCAAAAACTATGCCCGCCTGGAAAGTGGCTATCGCGAGAAGGCGCTTAAAATTTATCCATGGGTCTGCGGACGCTGCTCGCGCGAGTTTGTCTACTCCAACCTGCGTGAACTGACGGTACATCACATCGATCACGATCATACCAATAACCCGGAAGATGGCAGCAACTGGGAGCTATTGTGCCTCTATTGTCACGATCACGAGCACTCCAAGTATACCGAGGCCGATCAGTACGGCACCAGAGTGGTGGCAGGTGAAGATGCGCAAAAGGATGTCGGTGAAGCCACCTACAATCCTTTTGCCGATTTAAAAGCCATGATGAATAAGAAGAAGTAGTCACGCTTCGTCGTAATAGAGCACAGCCTGGCTGCTAATTGACGCCCAGGCGCAGGGCTAAATCCTGCGGGTAGGGATCAAAATAGTTTTGCGCCTGCAGATAGCGGTCGGGATACTCGGCCAGGTAGTGCTTAAGCAGCGTCAGGGGCGCCAGAATAGGGAGCAGCCCCGCGCGATAATCCAGTATTACGTCACGCAGCTCGCCGCGCTGACGGCTATTCAACCTTTCGCGGAAATAGCCCTGAATGTGCATCAGCACGTTGGTGTGGTTTTTCCTGGAGGCGGTGTTTTTCAGGATCGCCATCAGCTTATCGCGGTAGGCGACGAAAAAGGCATCCAGGTCTTGCCATTGATGCATTGAGGCGACGAAAGGGCCGATTTCGCGATAGCCGGCCTGATGATGCGCCAGCAGCTGCAGTTTATAGCGGCTATGAAAATCCAGTAACCCCCGACGGGTCAGGCCATTGGCCCGCAGCGTATTCAGTTCATGCAGGGCGAAAAGACGCTCGACAAAATTCTCTCTTAGCTGCGGGTCGTGCAGTCGTCCATCCTCTTCTACCGGCAACCACGGATAGGCTTCCATCAACGCGCGGGTAAACAGGCCGGTTCCTTCTTTGCGCCCGCGGTTGCCTTTTTCATCATACAGGCGCACGCGTTCCATGCCGCAGCTCGGTGATTTGGCGCAGACGATAAAACCTGCTAATTCGCCGAGCCCAGGCAGGTAACCGGCGGTAAAGTCCGCCATTTTGCGCGTGACATCTTCGCGCGGTTCGCTGCTAAAACGCATCTGAATATCACCTGCACCGGTCTGCACCAGGCGCAGGGCCGGACGAGGGGAACTCAGACCGATGGCCATTTCCGGACAAATGGGTTTGAAGGTTACCCACGGCGCCAGTTCATCCATCGCAAATGGCAATCGTTTATGTCCGCCATCAAAGCGCACGGACGAGCCGGTTAAACAGCCGCTGATGCCAATCACAGGTTGCTTATTCATGGCGTTCTCCTCGCTTTGTTCTCACTGTTTGGGTCGTCCCGCAAAAACGGTTAGCCCGATATATTAAACTTACACAATCACGAATTTTTGTCCAAGTTTTTGGCGCGATTTTTTAGCGGAGAACATGGCGCAGGGGAGCAAAGCTATTTTTTACAGGGAGATAACGTCCAGAGAGACAACGTGCTGGCGCCAGAGGTCTATCTGTCTCTGGCGTGCGGCGGTGAGCTGGCCCGTGGTCACCAGCAACCAGTGGCGTTGAGGAAATATTTCCGGGGCCAGCGCGGTGGACGGCATCGGCAGCACATCAATGCGATGAGCTTGTCCGGTACGTATGAGCGCTTCCAGCCAGATTTCACATGGATCGCTCAGGTGCCAGCCGGTAATCAGATAGTTATCGCCCGGTGCGCGTTTATCGCCTTCAAGACAAAAAGAGGTGTAGGAGATGATAATGCCGTCGAGGATCTCACGCAGGGTCTGCATCGCCGGCACATTAGCCGATACTTTACTGCGTAACGGGCGCAGTACGTTGGTAACCAGCTCAGGGCGGGGATTTTCCCGACCGGCGTCGTAGATCAACTGGCGTAGGGATTCGATTTTTCCCTCTTTCAGCCGCTGCAGCATGTTGTCCTGCAGGACAAGCCAGTTATTGCCTGGGCCGCCGTCAGGGCGGGTCAACAGCGGTTTGACCTGGCTTACGGGAACCCCTTTTTTTACCCAGTCGAGAATTTTCAGCGCCAGCTGGACATCGTTATCGTTATAGAGGCGGTGGCCTCCATCGGTGCGCTCGGGTTTAAGCAGGCCGTACCGGCGTTGCCAGGCCCGCAGCGTGGTCGCATTGATGCCGCAAAGACGGGAAAATTCGCCGATGGAGTAAGACATTGCAATTACCTGATAACCGAGACTGCTTCTAATATACTACGGATGACGGCCGGTTGAATGCCGTATTGCTGGTAATAAAGCGCTGGTCTTATGCTTTAAAATCAATACTGGTATTTTTAAACGTCTGATAAGCGTCATCATCCGGCGCGGCAGGAATGTCAGCTTGCTTAAATGCTGATATCACCGCATGACACAGTTGTTCATCACCTTTTTCCGCACTGATGGAACTCACGGCGCCATCACGCTGCAGCGACAAACGAACCCGACAGCTTTGCCCGGAATATTCCGCGGAATCAGGCATTTTGGCCTTGACGGCGCTCATTATCTGATACGCGTAGGTAGCCCGACGCGATGGCTTCGCCGAAGGGGAGCTGGCGAACAGATCGTCGACTTCGGTGGCGCTCGCCGCCGCGTGCGACGTGGGCTGAGGATGATGACAGCCTGCCAGCAGTAAAGGGAACAATAACAACACCACCGGTGATTTGTTCAGCATGGTAACGCGTCCTTGTTTGTTTGGTATGGGCCAATCATAACGGTAGGTCCAACGCCCTGATAGCTGCTAAACATAGGTGCTTCTACCGTTCGCTCACCGATTCCCTGGGGACGATTATCACGACGGTAAGCGCAGTGGTGGCGTTTGGGAGCCGGAGACGCTTCGTCGCCAGGCGCCGGGCGCCTGACCATACTGGCGTTTGAAGCTGCGGTTAAAGGATTGCTGGGAGTCGAAACCCAGTGCGATTGCCACGTTTAAAATGGGCTCGTCGCTGTTGGCTAAGCGTTCGACCGACCTTTGCAGCTTATGCATGCGAATATACTCAGCGAGAGGGTAACCGGTGTGCTCCTTGAAGATCCGCTGCAGGTGCCATTTCGAATAGCCCGCTCGCCTGGCAACGGTCTCAATATCCAGACGGCTCTCGAGATTGTTGTCGATCCAATCCAGTAGGTCGTGAATAACCGCAGCAGTGTTCATTTTGTTGCCCCCATGCAGAAAATAAAAGTACCTTTTACAATTGCATTTAAAGGTGGCCCGTTTGGGGATTAATTGCAAGTTTTATTGTTGCATTTAATGCCGTGTCGGGAATAGGCCTTTTTTTCGACCTAAGAATAGCACATAAAGTGCAACAATTATTCTTGCACTTAGTTAAGCGCCTTCCTACAATCGCCGCGATAGTGTATTCGCAACTGTTACAGTTTTGTGGCGATGAACGACACAAATGGCCTCAAGCCTGCCCGGACAAAGGAAGTGGCGCGGCGTCTCCCGCAGCGTCTTGTCCGGCGGCGATAATTACCGGAATAAAAATAATGAGCCTGCAAAAAACCTGGGGAAAACGTCATCTGACAGCAGTAGGTATGGTGCTACTCTCGGCGCTGCTCGCCGGCTGCGATGAAGGCGTCGCGCAAAACGCCGCGCCGCAAGCTCCCGCCGTCAGCGCCGCTGACGTGGTGGTGAAATCTATTAGCCAGTGGGATAGTTTTAATGGTCGGATTGAAGCGGTGGAAAGCGTGCAGCTACGACCACGCGTCTCTGGCTATATTGATAAAGTGAATTACACCGACGGTCAGGAGGTGAAGAAGGGGGAGGTGTTATTCACCATTGACGATCGAACCTATCGTGCCGCTCTGGAACAGGCGCAGGCGAATCTGGCAAGAGCCAAAACACAAGCTAACCTGGCGCGAAGTGAAGCAAACCGCACCGATAAATTAATCAATACCAATCTGGTTTCCCGTGAAGAGTGGGAGCAGCGCCGCTCCGCCGCCGTTCAGGCGCAAGCGGATATTCGCGCCGCCCAGGCGGCGGTCGATGCCGCGCAGCTTAATCTGGATTTCACCAAAGTGACCGCGCCCATCGACGGCCGCGCCAGCCGCGCGTTGATCACCAGCGGTAATCTGGTCACCGCTGGTGATACCGCCAGCGTGCTCACCACGCTGGTGTCGCAAAAAACGGTTTATGTCTACTTTGACGTGGATGAGTCGACCTATCTTCACTACCAAAATCTTGCCCGTAGCGGGCAAGGGGCCTCCAGCAGTCACCAGGCATTACCGGTTGAGATCGGCCTTGTGGGCGAAGAGGGCTACCCTCATCAGGGTAAAGTGGATTTTCTGGATAATCAGTTAACGCCGAGCACCGGTACGATCCGCATGCGCGCGCTGCTGGACAATTCGCAGCGTCTGTTCACGCCAGGGCTCTTTGCCCGCGTCCGCTTGCCGGGCAGCGCTGAATTCAAAGCCACGCTTATCGACGACAAAGCGGTACTGACCGATCAGGACCGTAAATATGTCTATATCGTTGATAAAGAAGGTAAAGCTCAGCGTCGTGATATTACGCCAGGGCGGCTGGCTGCCGGTTTACGTATCGTCAAACAGGGGCTGAACCCAGGCGACAAAGTTATCGTCGATGGCTTACAAAAAGTGTTTATGCCGGGAATGCCGGTTAACGCGAAGACCGTCGCCATGACCACCAGCGCCGCACTTAACTGATCCCTTTTCTGAGAATCCGATCTATGGACTTTTCCCGCTTTTTTATCGACAGACCGATTTTTGCCGCCGTGCTGTCGATTTTGATTTTTATTACCGGCTTGATCGCCATTCCGCTATTGCCGGTCAGCGAATATCCTGACGTCGTACCGCCCAGCGTGCAGGTGCGGGCGGAATATCCCGGCGCCAACCCGAAAGTGATTGCGGAGACCGTGGCGACGCCATTGGAAGAAGCCATTAACGGCGTCGAAAATATGATGTACATGAAATCCGTCGCAGGCTCTGACGGCGTACTGGTAACTACCGTCACTTTCCGTCCGGGAACCGACCCCGATCAGGCGCAGGTTCAGGTGCAAAACCGGGTATCACAGGCCGAGGCGCGTCTGCCGGAAGATGTGCGGCGTTTAGGTATCACCACCCAGAAGCAATCGCCAACGCTGACGTTGGTGGTGCATCTGTTTTCGCCCGGCGGTAAGTACGATTCCCTGTATATGCGTAACTACGCCACGTTGAAAGTCAAAGATGAACTCGCGCGTCTGCCCGGCGTCGGCCAGATCCAGATATTTGGCTCGGGCGAATATGCGATGCGCATCTGGCTGGATCCCAATAAGGTTGCGGCGCGCGGGTTAACCGCATCGGATGTGGTGACGGCGATGCAGGAGCAAAACGTGCAGGTTTCCGCCGGTCAGCTGGGCGCCGAGCCGCTGCCGAAAGAGAGCGATTTTTTGATCTCTATTAACGCTCAGGGGCGTCTGCATACGGAAGACGAGTTTGGCAATATTATTCTGAAAACGGCGCAAGACGGTTCGCTGGTGCGCCTGCGCGACGTGGCGCGTATCGAAATGGGCTCGGGTAGCTATGCGTTACGTTCCCAGCTTAACAATAAAGATGCGGTGGGGATTGGTATTTTCCAGTCGCCGGGGGCGAATGCTATCGATTTGTCTAATGCCGTACGCGCGAAAATGAACGAACTCTCCACCCGTTTCCCGGAAGATATGAAATGGGCGGCGCCTTACGATCCGACCGTGTTTGTGCGCGATTCCATTCGTGCGGTGGTGCAAACACTGTTGGAAGCGGTGGTGTTGGTGGTGCTGGTGGTGATTTTGTTCCTGCAGACGTGGCGTGCGTCGATTATTCCGCTGATCGCGGTGCCGGTATCGGTGGTGGGCACCTTCAGCATTCTTTATCTGCTGGGCTTTTCGCTGAATACCCTCAGTCTGTTCGGGCTGGTACTGGCGATCGGTATCGTCGTGGATGATGCCATCGTGGTGGTGGAAAACGTCGAACGAAACATCGAAGAGGGGCTGGCTCCGCTAGCGGCGGCGCACCAGGCGATGCGCGAAGTCTCCGGGCCGATTATCGCTATCGCGCTGGTGTTGTGCGCGGTATTTGTGCCGATGGCATTCCTCTCCGGAGTGACGGGGCAGTTTTACAAGCAGTTTGCGGTGACGATTGCGATATCGACGGTGATCTCCGCCATCAACTCGCTGACGCTCTCGCCGGCGCTGGCGGCGCTGCTGTTAAAACCGCACGGCGCGGCGAAAGACTTCCCGACCCGGCTTATCGATCGCTTGTTCGGCTGGATTTTCCGTCCGTTTAACCGTTTTTTCCATCGTAGCTCAAATGGCTATCAGGGGCTGGTGGGCAAAACGCTCGGCCGACGCGGCGCGGTGTTTGTGGTCTACGTCCTGCTGCTCTGCGCCGCTGGCGTGATGTTTAAAGTCGTACCCGGCGGGTTTATTCCGACGCAGGATAAACTGTATTTAATTGGCGGCGTGAAAATGCCGGAAGGTTCTTCGCTTGCGCGTACCGACGCCGTGATTCGTAAAATGAGCGAAATCGGGATGAATACCGAAGGCGTAGATTATGCGGTCGCTTTTCCCGGTCTTAATGCGCTGCAGTTCACCAATACGCCGAATACCGGTACGGTCTTTTTTGGTCTGAAACCGTTCGACCAGCGTAAACACACCGCTGCGGAAATTAACGCCGAGATTAACGCCAAAATCGCGCAAATTCAGCAGGGCTTTGGTTTCTCGATTCTGCCGCCGCCGATTTTAGGACTGGGTCAGGGTTCCGGCTATTCGTTGTATATTCAGGATCGCGCCGGTCTGGGTTATGGCGCGTTGCAAAACGCGGTGAACGCGATGTCGGGTTCAATTATGCAGACGCCGGGAATGCATTTCCCGATCTCTACCTACCAGGCGAACGTGCCGCAGTTGGATGTGCAGGTCGATCGTGATAAAGCGAAAGCGCAGGGCGTGTCGTTGACCGACCTTTTCGGTACGCTGCAAACCTATCTGGGGTCATCGTATGTGAATGACTTTAACCAGTTTGGGCGTACCTGGCGCGTAATGGCGCAGGCCGATGGGCCGTTCCGCGACAGCGTGGAAGATATTGCTAATTTACGCACCCGCAATAATCAGGGCGAAATGGTGCCGATTGGCAGTATGGTGAATATTAATACCACCTACGGGCCGGATCCGGTGATTCGCTACAATGGCTATCCGGCGGCGGATTTGATTGGCGATGCCGATCCCCGCGTGCTCTCGTCCACGCAGGCGATGACGCAGCTGGCAGACATGTCTAAGCAGATACTGCCGAACGGCATGAATATTGAGTGGACGGATCTCAGCTTCCAGCAGGCTACGCAGGGCAATACGGCGCTGATCGTCTTCCCGGTCGCGGTTCTGCTGGCGTTCCTGGTGCTGGCGGCGCTGTATGAAAGCTGGACGCTACCGCTGGCGGTGATCCTTATCGTCCCGATGACCATGCTCTCCGCGCTGTTTGGCGTCTGGCTGACCGGTGGCGACAATAACGTATTTGTGCAGGTGGGGCTGGTGGTGCTGATGGGGCTGGCGTGTAAAAACGCGATTCTGATTGTCGAGTTCGCCCGCGAACTGGAAATTCAGGGGAAAGGGATCATGGAAGCGGCGCTGGAAGCCTGTCGCCTGCGTTTACGCCCGATTATCATGACCTCGATTGCCTTTATTGCCGGGACGATCCCGCTGATTCTTGGCCACGGCGCGGGGGCGGAAGTGCGCGGCGTCACCGGGATCACGGTGTTCTCCGGTATGCTCGGCGTGACGCTGTTTGGTTTGTTCCTGACGCCGGTGTTTTACGTGACGCTGCGAAAACTGGTGACGCGTGGCAAACAGGCAAGGGACGTCTTGCCCGCGTAGGTCGCTGCTAATAACAAAAAACCGCCTTTTCGTTTAAGGCGGTTTTTTTTCGCAACAAGAAAAGTTAATGCGCTTCTTTATAGCGGGCAGTCAGCTCAGGCAGCGGATCGCAGCCGCTGGTATCGGCTTTTTTGACCTCTTCCAGGGCGCTTGCCACGGTGTGGCGAGCTAACACCGCGAGCGACGCCTGCTCGGCTTCATCGGCTACGGACTTAAAGTACCAGCAGGCGTTGGCGCTGACCACGCAGCGAGCCGGGACCTCAGGGCGGGACGCCCACAGTTTTTTATCTTCAATAACGGAAAGATAGATATCACGCAGCGTGATTTGGTCGGCAGGGCGGCCAAGATGAATAGAGCCGTTGCGGCCAAGCGTGGAGACGATGATGCCGTCGCGGGTGAGCGGAACCATGAGTTTACGGATAAAGCTCGGGTTGGCTTCCAGGCCGTAGGCCAGAATCGCACTCGTCGAACGTTCACCCAATTGCTCCGCCATCGCTACGCTGAGAACCATCTGCAAAGCTGTCGGGAAGCGGTAATCTAACATTTTCTTATCCTGGGTTGCGGTGAATCTTGTTCTTTTTGGCACCGCAGAGGTAAATAATCAGTGAGTAACACTATAACAAATACGGTAATTTTTTTGAAGCAATCTTAGCCAGGTCCCTCGCTTGCGGCCGCCAGCAGCGGCACGACGACATCGCTGATGGGGGTGGCAACACCCAACCTTCGGCCATAGCGTTGTATGACGCCGTTGCGGATGTCCCATTCCAGCGGACGATTAGCCTGACGGTCGGCGAGTATCGAGGTGCTTAAATCCGCTGGCGCCTGATGAAACCCATCAACAATTTCCTGCGGCACGCTATCGGCGAGTTTCGCCCCTGCGGCGCGCGCCACCGCCAGACACTCGTGTAGATAGGCCAGCGCCAGCCCGGTGATGTCCTGGCGCGAAAACATCCCGGCGCGGCGATTCGCCAGCACCATCAGGCCAGCGACGGCATTTTGCAATAGTTTCCGCCACGCGACCGATGTGAAATCTGCCGTCAACTCAACCGCGCAACGGGTTCCGTCGAGAACCTCGACTATTTTCTTCGCTTGCGGCGTATCGGGTAGCGTCAGGCGCGGTTTGCCGCGTAACCATACCGACGCATCCGCCTCTCGTTGTGCCGGAAACCAGACAACCGAGGGCAACACCTTTGCGCCGTTAACATAGGGGTCAAGCAGGCTTTCCTGTTCAACGCCGTTCTGTAGCGCGCAGACCACCGTGTTTTCATCGCACAGCGCGTTAAGCCAGCCCGCGCAATCCGCTACCTGGGTGGTTTTCACCGCCACAAATAGCAGCTCAACCGGGCGTTCCAGCGTATGCGGATCGGTCAATACCGGCCCAGGAATGATCGTTTCGCCGTCATCCCGGCGTAAAATCAACCGCTGATGCGCGGTGCGCCCGCAGAGCACCGGTTTGCGGCCCGCTTCATGCAGTACGGCGGCAATGGTCGTGCCGATAGCGCCAGGACCTAGCAACGCGACTGAGGCAAGATTAGACATCATGCATTCTCCTGATTGAACCGTACTCATTAATGAATCAAATTTTCGGCAAAAGCCAGGATCAATTGTCGATATCGGGCAACACTTAGAGCAAAGGCATGGTCTACGCTGGCATTGTGCTTTAAACTGCGCGCAGCAAAATTGAGTAGATAAACGATTAATCAGGCGGTAATGGCGATGAACGGTACGATCACAACGTGGTTTAAAGATAAAGGTTTCGGATTTATCAAAGATGAAAATGGCGATAACCGCTATTTTCACGTGATTAAGGTTGCCAATCCGGATCTGATTAAGAAAGACGCGGCGGTCACGTTTGAACCCACGACCAATAATAAAGGTTTATCGGCTTACGCGGTGAAAGTCATCCCGGAAAGCAAACATCTGTATATTGCCGGTGAGCGCCTGAAGCTGACCTCAATTAAGTCTTACCTGGTCTACAGTGAGGAAGTGCCGGCCGATACGCGTATCGACAAGGAAAATGCGGTGCTCTCCGTGGGACTGCTGATGAACAGCATCAAGCCGAAAGCGAGCGTGAAGCCGGGCGAAATGCGCACGCTGAAAAAGCTGGCGATCACTACCTTTCAGGGCACGACGCTCATCTTCTCTGAAGATGAAATCGACATCGACGCCACGGTGAAGCTCCTTAAAGTCTGACCCTGATTTACCTTATCCGAAGCAGAATTCCAACGATTGTAGAAACGACGATGACAAAACTTACCTTACAAGAACAGATGCTGAAAGCGGGTCTGGTCACCAGTAAAAAGATGGCTAAGGTTCAGAGAACGGCGAAAAAGTCACGTGTTCAGGCGCGTGAAGCCCGCGAGGCCGTGGAAGAAAACAAAAAAGCCCAGCTTGAGCGCGACAAGCAGCTCAGCGAACAGCAAAAGCAAGCGGCTTTAGCAAAAGAGTATAAAGCGCAGGTTAAGCAGCTGATTGAAATGAACCGAATCACGATTGCGAAAGGCCATATCGCTTTTAACTTTACGGATAATAATCTCATCAAAAACATTGATGTGGATAAAATCACCCAGGCGCAGCTCATTAGCGGCCGTCTGGCGATTGCCCGCCTTGCTGTTGATAATAACGGTAAATATGAATACGCGATTATTCCCGCCAGCGTGGCGGATAAAATCGCCCAGCGCGACGCCGAAAGTATTGTGTTGAACAGCGCCCTGAGCCAGGAAGCCGAGGACGAAGACGATCCGTATGCTGACTTTAAAGTACCTGATGATTTGATGTGGTAATCAGGGCCAGTAGGCTGATGCTATTTATTGTGCGCCTATCGTCATGGGGCGGGGGCGCAATTTCAGATATCGATCACAATTTTCCCGTTTATAAATATCCTTTCTGTCACTGGATGTTATCATCCGGCTGGTAAATACCTTTCAACTCTACCGAGGCTTTGATGCTGGAGAATGTAATCATCTGATAATCAGTTTGCCGACCTTTCAGGCCGGGCTGGTTATCAATGCGCTGAAATCGAATGCGGGCACCGCTGCGTGTTTGCACGTTTTGCACATGATGATTAAACAGGTTTTCCAGTATGAATTTATCCCGTCAGGAACAACGTACCTTACACGTTCTCGCGAAAGGCGGACGTATTGCGCACATTCGCGACACCTCAGGCCGCGTCATCGCCGTAGAGTGCTATAGCCGCGAAGGCCTACTGCTCAGCGACTGTACGCTCGCCGTCTTCAAAAAACTCCGCACTAAAAAACTGATTAAATCCGTTAACGGCCAGCCGTACCGCATCAACACCAGCGGGCTGAATAACGTTCGCGCCCAGCCGGATAACCGCTAAGGAGAGTGATATGACCACAACTATCGATATCCCACGTATCTTTACCATCAGCGAAAGTGAACATCGTATCCATAACCCCTTCACGGCGGAAAAATATGCCACGCTTGGCCGCGTACTTCGCCTGCAGGCGGGGGCGCAAATTCTCGACCTTGGCAGCGGTTCTGGTGAAATGCTCTGCACCTGGGCGCGGGACCATGCTATCGGTGGTCTGGGCATTGATATGAGCCCATTGTTTACCGCACAGGCTAAACAACGCGCCGAAGCGCTTGGCGTCAGCGATCGCGTCACTTTTATCCATAGCGATGCGGCAGGTTACGTCGCCGAACGGCAATACGATGTGGCGGCCTGTATTGGCGCGACGTGGATCGCCGGCGGCGTCGCCGGAACCGTGGCGCAGTTAGCCCGCAGCCTTAAGCCTGGCGGTATGCTACTTATCGGGGAGCCCTGGTGGCGTAAGGTCCCCGCGACAGAAGAAGAAGCGCGCGCCTGCGGTGTTTCTGCGGTGGCTGATTTGTTGCCGCTTCCGGCGCTGGTCACCTCTTTTGGCGAACTGGGCTATGACATCGTTGAAATGGTGCTGGCTGACCGCGAGGGGTGGGACCGTTATGAAGCCGCTAAATGGCTGACCATGCGCCGTTGGCTGCAGGCCCACCCCGAGGATGAATTTGCGTTTGAGGTCCGTGCGCAGCTCAAAGCCGCGCCGCTTCGCCATGTCACCTATACCCGGGAATATTTTGGCTGGGGCGTATTTGCGCTAATGCAGAAATAGCGATCGTTATATTTGGTCAATTTATTTGAACTATTCTGTTAAATAAACGCCATTTATACATTTTGGCTAAGGGGTAGAGTAGGAGAACTACATGCAGACGCGGAATCGTATCTCCGCGTCTGCTGAATGTTTTGCCAAATCAGGGGCTATCCTCATGAAAAAGATCGGATTTTTGTCATTTGGCCACTGGACGCCATCGCCGCAGTCGGCGACCCGTTCTGCTGCCGACACGCTCTTACAATCCATCGATCTGGCCGTTGCCGCCGAAGAGTTAGGCGCGGATGGCGCCTATTTTCGGGTTCACCATTTTGCCCGTCAGCTCAGTTCACCGTTCCCGCTGCTGGCCGCTATCGGCGCGAAAACTAAAAAGATTGAGATTGGCACCGGCGTTATCGATATGCGCTATGAAAACCCGCTATATATGGCGGAGGATGCTGGCGCTGCGGATTTGATCTCGGGAGGGCGTTTGCAGCTTGGCATCAGCCGCGGTTCACCGGAACAGGTGATTGATGGCTGGCGTCATTTTGGTTTTCAACCACAGGATGGCGAGTCCGACGCTGACATGGCGCGGCGCCATACTGAGGTGCTGTTGGACGTGCTGCGCGGCGAAGGTTTCGCGAAACCCAATCCGCAACCCATGTTTCCCAACCCGCCGGGATTGCTACGTCTTGAGCCGTACTCCGCCGGATTACGCGAACGTATCTGGTGGGGCGCGGGCTCTAATGCTACGGCGATGTGGGCGGCGAAGCTCGGCATGAACTTGCAAAGCTCGACGCTGAAAGATGATGAGACGGGCGAACCATTCCATATCCAACAGGCGAAACAGATCCGCGCCTATCGTCAGGCCTGGACGGAAGCGGGGCACACGCGTACGCCGCGGGTATCGGTCAGTCGAAGTATCTTTGCCCTGATGGACGATCGCGACCGGATGTATTTCGGCTCCAGCCGGGATAACAGCGACAGTATTGGTTTTCTTGATGAGAAAACCCGCGCCATTTTCGGCCGCAGCTATGCCGCTGAACCCGATAAGCTCGTCGAGCAACTGAAACAGGATGAAGCGATCGCGGAAGCCGATACCTTATTGCTGACCGTGCCGAATCAGCTGGGCGTGGATTATAACGTTCATGTGATTGAGTCTATTCTGAAGCATGTTGCGCCGGCAATGGGATGGCGTGATTAAAAGAATGCCTCGCGGGGCATTAATTGATGCTCCGCGATGATATAAAAGTATTAGCTTTGTTTATCTTTTGAACAAAAAGTGTGATCTTGATCAAGCCATACCCGCGCAGACTTAAAGAATATTGCAATGCTGTAACAATATTATTCATGGCGAGGGATTTATGGCAATTAAGGATTTTTTTGTACAGACTGCACCTGGTCGGCGTCGCTATGGCGTCGCATTATTGGTTGGGGTTATTGCCGGAATTATGTCGGCATTCGTTAAGTGGGGGGCGGAAGTGCCTCTGCCGCCGCGAACATTTTCCGGCGGGCGTGATGAATTCAACCCTCCTTATCTCTTTCTACGCGACTATCTTGGTATTGACCCAACGCATACCGTTTACACCTTTTCTGAGCATATCATCAACCCGGTGATGGTCACGCATATCATCTTCTCGTTGGTGTTTGCGATTGGCTATTGCGTGGTGGCGGAGATATTCCCAAAAGTTAAATTATGGCAGGGCGTGTGGGCAGGCATTGTCGCCACCATTGCGGTTCACTGGATATCTTTCCCGCTATTAGGACTTACGCCGTCGTTATTCAATATTCCGGCTGATGAATATATTTCCGAACTGCTTGGCCATATTTTTTGGTTCTGGGCAATTGAGATGATTCGTCGCGATCTGCGTAACCGAATCACCCATGAGCCTGACGCAGAAATTCCTTTAGATGCGCCGTTCAGATAATTTAAAGCCTCGCGAGTGATAAAACTCGCGAGGCTTTAAAATGAAAAATCCGCGCCGGGGCGCGGATTTTATCGGCAGGGATTAGACGTTGAACAAGAAGTTCATCACGTCGCCATCTTTAACGATGTAGTCTTTGCCTTCCGCACGCATTTTACCGGCTTCTTTCGCGCCTTGTTCACCTTTGTAAGCAATGAAGTCTTCATAGGCGATGGTCTGGGCGCGGATAAAGCCTTTTTCGAAGTCGGTGTGGATTTTACCGGCGGCCTGCGGCGCGGTCGCGCCAACCGGAATAGTCCATGCGCGAACTTCTTTCACGCCAGCGGTGAAGTAGGTCTGCAGGTTCAGCAGAGCGTAGCCTGCGCGGATCACGCGGTTCAGGCCCGGCTCTTCCAGGCCCAGCTCGGCCATAAACTCGTCGCGCTCTTCGTCGTCCAGTTCGGCAATGTCGGATTCAACGGCAGCGCAAACCGGAACCACTACGGAACCTTCTTGCTCAGCGATAGCGCGAACCTGGTCGAGATACGGGTTATTTTCAAAACCGTCTTCGTTAACGTTGGCGATATACATGGTTGGCTTCAGGGTCAGGAAGCTCAGATAGCGGATGGCGTCTTTCTCTTCTTTGCTCAGATCCAGCGCGCGCAGCATGCCCGCTTTTTCCAGCTGCGGCAGGCATTTTTCCAGCGCGGCCAGCTCAATCTTAGCGTCTTTATCGCCGCCTTTGGCTTTCTTGGACACGCGGTGGATAGCGCGTTCGCAGGTATCGAGGTCAGACAGCGCCAGCTCGGTGTTGATAACGTCAATATCTTCCGCCGGATCGACTTTACCCGCGACGTGGATAATGTTGTCGTTTTCAAAGCAACGCACTACGTGGCCGATGGCTTCGGTTTCACGGATATTGGTCAGGAACTGGTTGCCCAGCCCTTCGCCTTTGGACGCGCCTTTAACCAGACCGGCGATATCAACGAATTCCATGGTCGTCGGCAGGATACGCTGCGGCTTGACGATCTCAGCCAGTTTGTCCAGACGCGGATCGGGCATCGGTACGACACCGGTGTTCGGCTCAATGGTACAGAACGGGAAGTTGGCCGCTTCAATACCTGCTTTGGTGAGCGCATTGAACAGGGTGGATTTGCCGACGTTGGGCAAACCGACGATACCGCATTTGAATCCCATGATTTAAATCACCTTAATCTTTGGATAATCAGTCAGTTATGAATAACAGACTGTAGAAAAGTAAATAGCTTTGCCTATTATACACGGTGTGCGGCAAAAATTCCGCACGTCGACCGTTTATTGCGCTTTAAAGGCGTGTAAACGGTTAGTCGCTTTGGTTAAACCGTCTTTCAGCCACACCTCGGTACAGCGCGCCGCTTCATCAACCGCTTCGTCAATTAGCTTCTGTTCGCTGACCGGCGGTTTACCCAGCACAAAACCGACAACTTTGTTTTTGTCGCCCGGATGACCGATTCCGACGCGTAAGCGGTGAAAGTTCGGGTTATTGCCCAGCTTACTGATAATGTCCTTCAGGCCATTATGGCCGCCGTGTCCGCCGCCGAGTTTAAATTTAGCGACGCCGGGTGGTAAATCGAGCTCGTCGTGAGCGACCAGAATTTCATCCGGATTAATACGGTAAAAGGTAGCCATCGCGGCCACCGCTTTACCGCTAAGATTCATAAAGGTGGTCGGCACCAGCAGGCGCACGTCTTCCCCCGCCAGGTTGAGGCGCGAGGTATAGCCGAAGAATTTGCTCTCTTCGCGCAGCGGCGCGCGGTGGCGCTCCGCCAGTAAATCTACGTACCAGGCGCCAGCGTTATGGCGCGTTGCCGCGTATTCCGCGCCGGGGTTAGCCAGGCCGACAATCAGTTTTATCGTCACTTTTTATTCCTGCATGGGTCGTTCTTTGCCGCGTAGTGTACTGCCTGCGTCGGCGCTTGACAAAATTCTGCCGACGAAACGGTATCATTGTTGATAATTTCTTCTTTGAACCATTAGAATTTGATGTTGTTCAGTGGCTTATTTGTAAACTTTTGTTGATCAGATGTTCCCGAATGTGATCACTCACGCAATCAGGCTTATCCCCATTGTCTATACTTAACCTATAAATTTTGGGGATATTCCCATGCAGCCCAAGGTCCGGAGGTGACATATGAAACGCAGAAACGCTTCGTTACTCGGTAACATACTGATGGGTTTAGGGTTGGTTGTGATGGTGGTCGGCGTTGGTTACTCTATTTTAAACCAGCTTCCACAGCTTAACCTGCCGCAATTTTTTGCTCATGGCGCGGTGTTGAGTATCTTCGTCGGCGCCGTTTTGTGGCTGGCGGGCGCTCGCGTAGGCGGTCATGAAAGAGTCACCGACCGCTATTGGTGGGTTCGCCATTACGATAAACGCTGCCGTCGCGATCCGCACCGTCACAGCTAACGGAATTCAGCTCGCCGGATAGCCCTTCCGGCGAGCCTCTCATTTATTGCCCTAATTCTATATCCGCCAGCGCCGCATTGCGGTCCGGATAGAAGCTTAGTCGTCCTGGAATCGGCTGGACGCCTGCGCGCGCCAGGGTACGCAGCGGCTGGAATTCGAGATTCGATACCCGCAGCTCGCAGCCTTCCGGCAGGCGTTTCACGAAGCGCAGGAACGCGTCAAGACCACCGGCATCCAGCACCGGTACCGCATCCCACTTCAGCACCACTACGCGTTTGCCTTCAATCCGGCTTTCCAAATCGGTAAATAGTCCTTCCGCCGCGGCGAAAAACAGCGGGCCGATAACTCGCAGTACCAGAACATCATCCGGTACTTCAACGTTCACCGGCGCAAGGCGCGTCATGCGCGCGATGCGGCGCATAAACAGCAGCGAAGCCAGCACGATCCCGACGCTAATGGCGATGACCATATCGAACAGTACGGTCAACGACATGCACATCAACAGCACGACGATGTCGTCTTTGGGCCCGTGGCGTAGCAGGTTAATCACCTTATGCGCTTCGCTCATGTTCCACGCTACCATCAGCAGCAGGGCGGCCATCGCCGACAGCGGCAGCCATGAGAGCAGCGGGGCGAGGATTAACAGCGCAAGGATCACCAGCAGGGCATGGATCACCGCGGAAATTGGCGAGGTCGCGCCGGCGCGCACGTTAGCCGCGGAGCGGGCAATCGCCGCGGTGGCGGTTATCCCGCCAAAGAATGGCGCGACGATATTGCCAAGGCCCTGGCCTACCAGCTCGCTGTTAGCTTTGTGTTTGGTGCCGGTCATACCGTCGAGCACCACTGCGCAGAGCAGTGATTCAATGGCGCCAAGCATCGCCATAGAGAAGGCGGCAGGCAGCAGCGCGCGCAGCGACGACCAGCTCAGGGTAAACTCCGAGCCCGGCATATCCCACGGCAGCACCAGTTGCGGCAGCAGCTGCGGGATACCGTTGCCCTGGCTGCCGTCGGCGAGTACATAGTGGAACTGCGAGCCGATGGTCGCTACATGCCCGCCGAGTAAATTAACGATGCCCATCACCGCACAGCCCGCCAGCAGCGCCGGCAGATGCCCCGGCAGGCGGATCCCCAGGCGCGGCCAGAAAATCAGGATACCCAGCGTTACGATACCGATGGCGGCATCGCCAACGTTAATTGTCGGCAGCGCCATCACCAGCGCGCCGACTTTCTGCAGATAGTGCTCCGGGACGTGCGCCATCTGCAGACCAAGGAAATCTTTAATTTGCATGGTACCGATAGTGATGCCGATACCGGAGGTAAAGCCAAGGGTGACTGAAAGCGGGATATATTCTATCAGGCGGCCAAAGCGGGCGAGGCCGAAAAGGATTAAGAAGATACCCGACATTAGCGTCGCCACCAGCAGGCCGGCCAGGCCAAACTGCTGTGACACTGGATAGAGGATCACCACGAAGGCCGCGGTTGGGCCGGAAACGCTAAAGCGTGAACCGCCGGTCAGGGCAATGACTATTCCCGCCACCGCCGAGGTGTATAGCCCATATTGCGGCGCGACGCCGCTGCCAATTGCTAACGCCATCGCCAGTGGGATTGCGATAATCCCGACGGTTATCCCGGCAATCAGATCGCGGGTAAAGCGCGATGCGGTATATTTTTCTTTCCAGCAAGCGTCGATGAGGGCGCGGAAAGGCATCACATGTGAGGAAAATAATCTATTCACAATAATGTTTCATCCATGAGCGCATCATCTGTCAACTGAATGGCAGGTGAAGGAGGCATTAGTCATACAAATATGAACCAGAGACAAAAAAACCCGCCGCAGCGGGTTTTTCGGCTGGGCTCGATTAGTGCTCGAACATAGCAGAAATGGATTCTTCGTTGCTGATACGACGAATCGCTTCGGCCAGCATACCAGACAGGGTCAGGGTACGGACTTTGTCCAGCGCTTTGATTTCCGGCGTCAGCGGAATGGTATCGCAGACGACGAATTCATCAATCACAGAGTTTTTAATGTTCTGGATAGCATTGCCGGAGAAGATCGGGTGAGTCGCGTAGGCGAAGACACGTTTCGCACCGCGCTCTTTCAGCGCTTCCGCTGCTTTACACAGGGTGCCGCCGGTATCGATCATGTCATCAACCATCACGCAGTCACGGCCAGCGACGTCGCCAATGATATGCATCACCTGAGAGACGTTAGCGCGCGGGCGGCGTTTATCGATGATCGCCATGTCGGTGTCGTTCAGCAGCTTCGCGATAGCGCGAGCGCGAACCACGCCGCCGATGTCCGGAGAAACCACGATCGGGTTGTCCAGATTCAGCTGCAGCATATCTTCGAGCAGAATTGGGCTACCGAATACGTTATCAACAGGAACATCAAAGAAGCCCTGAATCTGTTCAGCGTGCAGGTCAACGGTCAGTACGCGGTCAACGCCGACACTGGACAGGAAGTCAGCGACGACTTTAGCGGTGATTGGCACACGAGCGGAACGTACGCGACGGTCCTGGCGGGCATAGCCGAAGTAAGGGATAACAGCGGTGATACGGCCTGCAGAAGCGCGACGCAGGGCATCAACCATAACAACCAATTCCATCAGGTTGTCATTGGTGGGAGCACAAGTGGACTGGATGATGAAAATATCACCACCGCGTACGTTTTCGTTGATTTGTACGCTGACTTCGCCGTCGCTAAAACGACCTACAGCGGCGTCGCCAAGAGAAGTGTACAGGCGGTTGGCAATACGTTGTGCTAGTTCCGGGGTGGCGTTACCAGCAAAAAGCTTCATATCAGGCACGAGAAGAACCTCAGGCATGCGTCCAGTGGTGGATGAAACGGGCCATTAAACTGTGCGGGCCGGCACCATCTCATCCAGGCGGTGTATTAAAGAGCACGATGCAACGTCTGGAACAGGGTGACGTTGTCACCGATACTCTGTTTGCCCGGCAAACTTGCCGTTATTCATGCAAAATGCAGAATTACTTCAGTAGGGCTTGCTTCAGCGGCGAGACATTAATTCCTCGCGCAACAAAGCCTTGCAGCCATTCCGGGGCTTTTTCCAGCACCTGACGAGCGGCGGATTCGGTGTCAAATTCAGCAAAGACACAGGCTCCTGTGCCAGTCAGGCGCGACGGCGCGTATTCTAACAGCCAGGAAAGCGTTGCATCAACCTCACGAAAACGTTTTCTTGCGATAACCTCGCAATCGTTGCCGAATTCACAGTTTAGTAAGGTATTAATTGACCTGCTCGGGGTATTTCGTGGTAACTCCGGATCGCGAAAAATGATCGGCGTCGGGATACTCACGCCCGGGTGGGCGACCAGATACCATTTTTCCGGCGGATTCACCGGGGTGAGGATTTCGCCAACCCCTTCGGCAAACGCCGCGTGACCGCGAACGAAAACCGGGACATCGGCGCCGAGCTGTAGCCCAAGCGTCGCCAGTTGGTCTTCGCTAAGCCCGCAGCCCCACAGATGATTGAGGGCTACCAGCACCGTCGCGGCGTTAGAAGAGCCGCCGCCTAAGCCGCCGCCCATCGGCAGGCGTTTGTCGATGCTGATATCCGCGCCGCTGCCAGCGGGAAGTTGACCGTGAGACTCCGCAGCTGCCATCAGCAGCCTGGCGGCGCGAATAATCAGGTTCTCTTCATCCGGCACGCCGGCGACCGGCGTTAACAGCCGCAGTTTCCCGTCGCGGCGTGGTTCAATGGTCAGCGTGTCGCCATAGTCGAGAAACTGAAACAGCGTCTGCAGCGTGTGATATCCATCGGCGCGCTGGCCGGTGATATACAAAAACAGATTCAATTTTGCAGGTGCGGGCCAGCGACTCATCATTTCACAATCCAGTTATCCATTTTCAGCTTGATGCGCTGGCTGCCATTGTTGAGTTCCATATTAGACGGCAGGGTGGGTTTGGTGTCGCTGGTATAGCCGCTGTAGGTCACGTGCCAGGTTTTGCCGTTCTGCGTGTAGTTGAGTTCGCGCAGGCGGTACTGGTCATCCAGCGCATAGTCGGTGGCGTCGCCCGGCAGGCCGATAATCCACTGACGCAGGCTGTTAAGCGGGATCGGCATGCCGGTCAGGCGGCCAATCATCTCTTCGGCATCGGTAGCGTTATAGGTCTGGCCTTTGTTATCGATCAACTGGACGCCGCCCGGCTGCGCGGTCAAAGACAGTTCGGTGCTGCCAAGCGGGTTGGTCAGCAGCAGGCGGTAGCGGTCCTGGCCGGTTTGTTGCCAGAAGAAACGGGCATACACTTTCTGCTCATCGGACAGATAGGCGAACGCCCCGCGGGTCTGGAACTGGTTAAGGTTGCGGACATCCTGCTGGTGCTGGCGCCACTGCGGGGAGTCCGGGCTTTTACCTGGCCCTTGCGGCGGAGTATTGATTGCACAGGCGGTCAGAACGAGGCTTGCCAACGGCAGCAGGCGGAACAGTCGATTCATAATGATGACAAATCCTTGATGTCTACAGTGAAATGCGGCGACTGATAGTTCGCACACCGATTTGTGTAGCGGGTTGCAATAATAACCCTTAATGCTAGCGTCGCTGGCCGATAGCGTCTACGTTCAAGTTGTCTGAAATCAAAAAATTACCGTTAGTGGCTTTTAAGCCCTGACTATTACTCCAAAAGGGGGGCGTCTCTTTTATTGAGTACGCGCATCCTGTATGATGCGCTCAGACTAACCTTAGCAACGCTGGTACTATTCCCTCACCATGACCCTTTTAGCTCTTGGCATCAACCACAAAACAGCTCCGGTAGCGCTGCGAGAACGCGTAACGTTTTCGCCGGATACGCTCGACAAGGCGCTGGAGAGCTTGCTGGCTCAGCCGATGGTGCAGGGCGGGGTGGTGCTATCAACCTGTAATCGCACGGAGCTGTATCTCAGCGTTGAAGAGCAGGACAACCTGCAGGAAGCGCTGATTCGCTGGCTATGCGACTTCCACGGCCTGAATGAAGAAGACCTACGTAAAAGTCTTTATTGGCATCAGGATAACGACGCCGTCAGCCATCTGATGCGCGTCGCCAGTGGCCTGGATTCGCTGGTGCTTGGCGAGCCGCAAATCCTCGGACAGGTGAAAAAAGCATTTGCTGATTCCAGCCGCGGTCATCTGAACGTCAGCGAACTGGAGCGCATGTTCCAGAAATCGTTCTCGGTGGCTAAGCGCGTGCGTACCGAAACCGATATCGGCGCCAGCGCCGTTTCCGTTGCCTTCGCCGCCTGTACGCTGGCGCGACAAATTTTTGAATCGCTCTCCAGCGTCACGGTGTTACTGGTTGGCGCGGGGGAAACTATCGAACTGGTCGCCCGCCATCTTCGCGAACATAACGTTCGCAAAATGGTGATTGCCAACCGCACCCGTGAACGCGCCCAGGCGCTGGCGGATGAAGTCGGCGCGGAAGTTATCGCCCTCAGCGATATCGACGAGCGCTTAAAAGACGCCGATATTATTATCAGTTCTACCGCCAGCCCGCTGCCGATTATCGGCAAAGGGATGGTCGAGCGCGCGCTGAAGGCGCGCCGCAATCAGCCGATGCTGCTGGTGGATATCGCGGTGCCCCGCGACGTCGAGCCGGAAGTCGGCAAGCTGGCCAACGCCTATCTGTACAGCGTTGATGACCTGCAAAATATCATTCAGCACAATCTGGCGCAGCGTAAGGCCGCGGCGGTGCAGGCGGAATCGATCGTCGAGCAGGAAACCAGCGAATTTATGGCCTGGCTGCGCGCCCAAAGCGCCAGCGAGACTATCCGCGAATATCGTTCCCAATCCGAGCAGGTTCGCGAGGAGCTGACGGCGAAAGCGCTTGCCGCGCTGGAGCAGGGCGGCGATGCGCAGGAAATCATGCAAGATCTGGCCCGTAAGCTGACCAATCGCCTGATCCACGCTCCAACCAAATCTCTTCAGCAGGCTGCCCGTGACGGGGATGATGAACGCCTGCATATTCTGCGCAACAGCCTCGGGCTGGAATAGCGCACATTTCTCTATTTAAAGACAGGGTGAATTCACGCCTATGAAGCCTTCTATTGTTGCTAAACTGGAAGCTCTGTACGAACGCCATGAAGAAGTTCAGGCGCTGCTTGGCGACGCCGCCACCATTGCCGACCAGGACCGTTTCCGCGCGCTGTCGCGCGAATATGCGCAGCTTGGCGATGTCGCCCGCTGCTATACCGACTGGCGCCAGGTGCAGGACGATATCGAAACCGCGCAGATGATGCTCGACGATCCGGAAATGCGCGAAATGGCGCAGGAAGAGCTGCGCGATGCCAAAGAAAAAAGCGAAGCGCTGGAGCAGCAGCTGCAAGTTCTGTTATTGCCGAAAGATCCTGACGATGAACGTAACGCTTTTGTCGAAGTTCGCGCCGGTACCGGCGGCGATGAAGCGGCGCTGTTCGCCGGCGATTTGTTCCGCATGTATACCCGCTACGCTGAAGCCCGCCGCTGGCGGGTAGAAATCATGAGCGCCAACGAAGGCGAGCATGGCGGATTTAAAGAGGTGATTGCCAAAATCAGCGGCGATGGCGTCTATGGGCGGCTGAAATTTGAATCCGGCGGCCATCGCGTCCAGCGCGTTCCGGCGACCGAATCCCAGGGGCGTATCCACACCTCCGCCTGTACCGTGGCGGTGATGCCGGAGCTGCCGGAAGCCGAAATGCCGGATATCAACCCGGCTGACCTGCGCATCGATACCTTCCGCTCCTCGGGCGCGGGCGGCCAGCACGTCAACACCACCGACTCCGCTATCCGTATTACCCACTTGCCGACCGGTATTGTCGTGGAGTGTCAGGACGAGCGTTCACAGCATAAAAACAAAGCCAAGGCGCTGTCGGTGCTGGGTGCGCGTATTCGCGCCGCCGAAGTCGCCAAGCGTCAGCAGGCGGAAGCGTCTACCCGCCGTAACCTGCTGGGCAGCGGCGATCGCAGCGATCGCAACCGGACCTACAACTTCCCGCAGGGGCGCGTGACCGACCACCGTATCAACCTGACCCTTTACCGTCTGGATGAAACCATGGAAGGCAAACTGGATATGCTGATCGAACCGATTGTGCAGGAATTCCAGGCTGACCAGCTGGCGGCGCTTTCCGAGCAGGAATGATGACCTTTCGACAGTGGCTCACTCAGGCGATAGCCCGGCTCGGCGCGAGCGACAGCCCGCGTCGCGACGCCGAGATCTTACTGGGGCACGTCACCGGCAAAGCGCGAACCTGGATCCTCGCTTTTGACGAAACCCTATTGACGGCGGAACAGTTGGCGGAACTGGAAGCATTGCTGGCGCGCCGCGCCAACGGCGAGCCGGTGGCTCATCTGGTGGGGCAGCGCGAGTTCTGGTCGCTGCCGCTGTTTGTCTCGCCGGCGACGTTGATCCCGCGCCCCGATACCGAATGCCTGGTCGAGCAGGCGTTGGTACGCCTGCCGCAGACGGCCTGCCGCATCCTGGATCTTGGCACCGGCACCGGCGCTATCGCTCTGGCGCTGGCCAGCGAGCGGGCGGACTGCGAGATTATTGCCGTTGATTTTATGCCTGACGCCGCGGCGCTCGCCGCGCGCAATGCCGCCCATCTCGCTCTCAACAACGTGACCGTCCTGCAGAGCGACTGGTTTAGCGCGCTCAAAGGGCAGCGGTTCGCGATGATTGTCAGTAACCCCCCTTATATCGATGAAACCGATCCGCATCTTGCTGAGGGCGATGTTCGCTTTGAACCGAGAACGGCATTGGTCGCCGCCGATCAGGGGCTGGCCGATTTGGCGCATATTATCCGTGAGGGACAACAGTATTTGTTGCCTGGAGGTTTTATGCTACTGGAACATGGCTGGAAGCAGGGTGAGGCGGTACGCGCATTATTTATTGAAGCAGGATACAGCGATGTCGAGACCTGCCGCGATTATGGCGATAACGAACGTCTGACACTCGGGCGTTGGCCGCACAAGGAGCAAACCGGCGAATGAATTTATTTACTGCAGTACTCTATTTACATATTGCCTGCGTGGTGACATCCGTCGGGCTTTTCGTGCTGCGTTACTGGTGGACCTACAGCGGCAGCGCGATGCTGAATCAGCGCTGGGTGCGTATTGCGCCGCATTGTAGCGATACGCTGCTGTTCCTCAGCGGCGCGGGATTAATGGCGATAACGCACTATCTGCCGTTTACTGAAGATGGCGCATGGCTGACTGAAAAGCTGTTTGGCGTTATCATTTACATCGCATTAGGATTTATCGCGCTGGGCCGACGTCGCCCGCGCCGCCAGCAGACCCGGTTCATCGCCTTTCTGCTGGCGCTGGTGGTGTTGTTCTTTATCGTTCAACTCGCCATCACAAGAATACCGTTACTGGGGTAAGGCATGAGGTCATTAGCTGATTTCGAATTTAACAAAGCGCCATTATGCGAAGGCATGGTCCTCATTTCTGAATTGATCCGCGACGACTTTCCGACGCACTTTGTGCAGGATGAGCTGCAGCGGTTGTTAACACTGGCGCAGGAAGAGATTGCCACCTCCTGGGATCAGGAGCGTCAGCTCGACCGGCTGCTGGAATTGTTCTATCACGAGTGGGGCTTCGGCGCATCGCAGGGCATCTACCGCCTGTCCGATGCGCTATGGCTGGATAAAGTGCTGGTGAATCGCCAGGGGAGCGCCGTGTCGCTGGGAGCGATTCTGTTGTGGATTGCTCAGCGTCTGGATCTGCCGGTGGTGCCGGTTATCTTCCCGACGCAGATGCTGCTGCGCGCTGACCCGGACACCAGCGAAGAGATGTGGCTAATTAACCCATTCAACGGCGAGACGCTCGATGAACACACCCTGGAAGTGTGGCTGAAGGGGAATATTAGCCCGGTGGCGGAGCTGTTTAATGAAGATCTCGATGAGGCCGACAACGCCGAAGTGATCCGCAAACTGCTCGATACGCTGAAATCGGCGCTGATGGAAGAGCGGCAGATGGAGCTGGCCCTACGCGCCAGCGAAGCGCTGCTGCAGTTTAATCCAGAAGACCCGTATGAAATTCGCGACCGCGGGCTCATCTACGCCCAACTGGAGTGCGATCACGTGGCGCTGCTGGATCTCAATTATTTCGTTGAGCAGTGTCCGGAGGATCCGATTAGCGAGATGATCCGCGCGCAGATCAACACGATTTCACATAAACAAATTACATTGCATTAGTCTGGAACCATTCCGGTTACACCCTGATAAGGCGATCTTATGAAACAAAAAGTGGTTAGCATTGGTGATATCAACGTAGCAAATGACCTGCCGTTCGTGCTGTTTGGCGGAATGAACGTGCTGGAGTCCCGCGATCTTGCGATGCGTATCTGCGAACATTATGTGACCGTCACGCAAAAGCTGGGCATTCCGTATGTGTTCAAAGCCTCTTTTGATAAAGCCAACCGTTCTTCCATCCACTCCTATCGTGGGCCGGGTCTGGAAGAAGGGATGAAGATTTTCCAGGAGCTGAAGCAGACTTTCGGCGTGAAAATCATCACTGACGTCCACGAAGCCAGCCAGGCGCAGCCGGTGGCCGACGTGGTTGATGTGATCCAGCTGCCGGCGTTCCTCGCGCGTCAGACTGATCTGGTGGAAGCGATGGCCAAAACCGGCGCTGTTATCAACGTCAAGAAACCGCAATTCGTCAGCCCGGGCCAGATGGGCAACATCGTCGATAAGTTCATTGAAGGCGGTAACGACAAAGTGATCCTCTGCGATCGCGGCGCCAACTTCGGCTACGACAACCTGGTCGTAGATATGCTCGGCTTCGGCGTAATGAAGAAAGCGTCCAACAACTCGCCGGTTATCTTTGACGTAACCCACGCCCTGCAGTGCCGCGACCCGTTTGGCGCTGCCTCAGGCGGCCGCCGCGCTCAGGTGACGGAACTGGCCCGCGCCGGGATGGCGGTGGGTATCGCCGGTCTGTTCATTGAAGCGCACCCGGATCCGGACCACGCGAAATGTGACGGCCCGTCCGCGCTGCCGCTGGCTAAACTGGAACCGTTCCTGAAGCAAATGAAAGCAATCGACGATCTGGTGAAAAGCTTCGACGAGCTGGATACCAGCAACTAAGTTTCGTTGAGCAGTAAAAAAGCCTGCCGGTTTCGTCACCGACAGGCTTTTTTTTGGCATTATTGCTGATTACCCGGTCAGGCAAATATCGTCATCAGGTAGGCGGCGAACAGCGCCAGATGCGCCGCGCCGTTAAGGACATTGGTGCGCCCGGTTGAGAACGAAATATGGCACAGCACCAGCGACGCTACCATCACCACCATTTCCGGCGCGCCAAGGCCGAAGCGGAGTTCATTGCCGGTAAGGAAGGCGATAAGTGTAACGACAGGCACCGTCAGGGAAATCGTCGCCAGTACCGAACCAAAGAAGAGGTTCATCGCGCGCTGCACCTGGTTATTCAGTACCGCTTTCAAGGCGCCGAGTCCTTCCGGTGAGAGGATCAGCAGCGCCACCAGGAAGCCGGTAAAGGCGACAGGCGCGTTCATACTGGTCAACAGCGTTTCCAGCGGATTTGCGTTCATTTTGGTAACGGCGATAACCGCAACCAGGTGTACCAGTAACCAGGCCGTGTGCCAGCCGCTGCTGTGCGCCGATGGCTTACCGTGATGCGGGTCGTCATCGTCGCTGTCATCTTCATGCTCGTAGACAAACAGGCTCTGGTGTGTTTTGGTCTGAATGAGCAGAAATACGCCGTACATGGCGGCGGAAATCAGCGCCACCAGCAGCGCCTGGCCGGTGCTGAAGTTGGCGCCCGGCAACGCCATCGGGAATACCAGCACGATAATCGCCAGCGGGAAGAGGGCGATCAGGTACTGCTTGATACCAAACAAATTCATATACTGCGTGGCGAATTTACGCCCGCCCAGCAGTAATGAGAAACCGACCAGACCGCCGGTGACGATCATAATGATTGAATATAACGTATCGCGCATTAGCGTTGGCGCGGCGTCGCCGGTCGCCATTAATGCGGAAATCAGGCTCACTTCAAGAATGACCACTGACAGGCTCAAAATTAATGAACCATAGGGCTCGCCGAGGCGGTGAGCAAGGACGTCGGCGTGGCGAACCACGCTAAATGCGCTACTCAGAATCCCGACCAGCGCCAGAATATTAATCGCAACGACCACTGGTAGTGATTGACTGCTTCCCCAGAGAAACAGCACCACCAGTGCTAAAACCGGAAAAACGAGGGAGGTCTCCTTGTGGCGGGTCTTAACCGCCTCATGTGCATGTGTCATGAACCATCTCCATTTATGCAGGTGTTATAATTATAGATAACGTAAGTTAATAAAATAACAGACATTGATAGGTTTAATTTGTATTTTTACTTAAATTTACCACTCTTGCATAAGAAATGCGTTGGTCTGTCAAAAAGGGCTGTTACGTATGTTTTGTACATATTTTTCAGATAATTACTAAAATTCATTTCTCAATATTCCTGTGATTTGCCAACCCGGGAATTGTGTTCCAGACTTAGTTTTTATCCTGATTCTGGAGGTCATTATGCCTTACCGCAGTAAACAAGAGCTTCCCGATAGCGTTCAGCACGTCCTGCCGGAACACGCGCAGGAAATTTATAAAGAAGCTTTCAATAGCGCCTGGGATCAATATAAAGACAAAGCCGACCGTCGCGATGATGCCAGCCGTGAGGAGACGGCGCATAAAGTCGCCTGGGCGGCGGTTAAAAATGATTATCAAAAGGGCGATGACGACAAATGGCATAAGAAAAAGTAATCACTTTTGCGATCTAATTTTTTTTCAGACCCCTTGTCAACGCTCCGTTAATTGCTTATTGAGTAATAAAGCTGGATAATAATTCAGCAATATTCACGGATGGCACAGATTATCGCCGGGAAGCAGGCAGTGGCGGAGGTAGTAGAAAGTGTTAACTCGTGATTTCTTAATGAATGCGGATTGTAAGACGGCGTTTGGCGCGATTGAGGAATCGCTGCTGTGGTCGGCAGAGCAACGGGCAGCCTCGCTGGCGGCGACCCTGGCCTGTCGTCCGGACAACGGTTCGGTGTGGATTTTCGGCTATGGTTCGCTGATGTGGAACCCGGCGCTGGAATACAGCGAATCCTGCACCGGTACGCTGCCAGGTTGGCATCGCGCGTTTTGTCTGCGCCTGACCGCCGGTCGCGGTAGCGCGCATCAGCCGGGCAGGATGCTGGCGCTGAAGGAAGGCGGGCGCACCACCGGAGTAGCCTATCGTCTGCCGGATGAGACGCTGGAGCAAGAGCTGACGCTACTGTGGAAGCGAGAAATGATCACCGGCTGCTATTTGCCCACCTGGTGCCGTCTTGAGCTTGATGACGGGCGTACGGTGAATGCGCTGGTGTTTATCATGGATCCGCGCCATCCGCTGTATGAATCCGATACCAGCGCGCAAACCATCGCGCCGCTAATTGCCCGCGCCAGCGGGCCGCTCGGCACCAATGCCCAGTATCTCTTTTCGTTGGATCAGGAATTACGCAAGCTCGGCATGCGTGACGCCAGTCTTGACGATCTGATTATCCAGGTGCGGCATCTGGTCGGCGAGGCGAGCCAACCCGGGCTTGCATAAAAAACGCCCGGTCAGCCGGGCGTTGAGGTTCAGGCGGGAACGTAGCTAATGGAGTGCTCCAGCGACTGGCTATGGCTGTCGATCAGCACGTTCCAGGTACCGCTGTAGGGCACGGTGAGATAAGCGCTGTCCCTGTCCTGCACGCTAAAAATATCGGCGTGGCTGTCGCCGGCGGCCTTGGCGCTCATTAAGTGAATATGACAGCGCTCCGAACAGCGCACCACCAGCGTATCACCGCCGAATAACGTCAAACTTGCTTTTACCATTGCCATTTTCATACCCCGTTTCTGTCTCTGAATACATCAACCCGCGCGTGATATTGTTCACACTTTGCTCGTTGCATAACACCAAAGGGGGAGCGTGTGGATGATGATTTCGATCAACAAAATGAATAACGATTAAACAAAAATGACAATCTTCCTGAAAGCGTTCAGCTGGCGTACTTTTGCATCAGCAATAGCCACCAGCCTGACATTTAATCCTGTTAATGGCGATTAATTCAGAAGGTCAGCACTTTATCCGCCGCCAGCGTCCACTGCGCCAGCTCGACCAGGGTTCCCACTTCCACGCCATCTACTAATGGCAAATGGGTGATCCCGCGTCCGTCCGTGCAGGTTTTGCAGAGTTTTACCGGCACATTCTGCGCGGTGAGGATCTCCAGCATCTGCTGAATGTTATAGCCTTCCGCCGGTTTCTGTCCGCGCAGCCCGGCGGTCACCGCATCGGACATTAAAAACAGCTTCAGATCGAGGTCTGAATTCTGCTCGCGCAGGGCGATAGCCAGACGCAGGCTATTAAACAGGGATTCGCTGCCGTAGGCGGCGCCGTTGGCGACAATCACAATACGTTGCATAAAGACTCCTTTTATCAGGCACGGTTATTGCTTAGCTTTACCTAAAGACGTAATTCGGGAGGGGGTATGAATAATACGACCGGCATGACGCCTGAAGCAATCGGCTGGTTTCATTATGCGCGCCAACTACAAAAACAGCAGCTCCGCCAGCTAACGCAGCAAGGGACGCTGGCGAGCGAAATAAGTGGGTTGGTTCATATGCTGCAGTGCGAGCGCGGTGCCTCCAATATGTGGCTCTCTTCCGATGGCCGCTTGTATGACGCCGAGCGTCGGGCTGGCGGGGCGCTGGTGGACGCGCGCTTAAGTGCTTTTTATGCTGCGCTGCAACCGGCGCGGGAATCCGCCAGCAGCGCGCTGTGTTGGCGAATAGCCAGCGCGGTGTGGTATCTGGCGCAGCTTCCGGCGCTGCGGACGGCGGTGCAAGGCCGCGCGGTGGACGCTCAGGAGGCCACTCAGCGTTTTAGCCGTATTATTCGCCATATATTGAATATTGTGCCGCAGTTGAATGACAGCATTGACGATCCGCAGATCGCCGGGCGTATGGTCGCCCTGTACAGCTTTATGCAGGGTAAAGAGCTGGCGGGCCAGGAGCGCGCGCTGGGAGCGTTGGGCTTCGCGCGCGGCCAATTTAACGGCGAGCTCCGTCAGCTACTGGTTGACCGCATTGACGGTCAGCAGCCCTGTTTTGACAGCTTTCAGGCACTTTCCGGTCTGCCACGGACGCTTGAGCTGATGCAGGGTTGCGAAGCCGGGCGCGAGATAGAGCAACTGCGGCGCATCGCCTGTACCCGCCAGCCCTCGGCGGACGAAGGGGCCGCGGCGCACCGCTGGTTTAGTCTGCAAACTGAACGGATTGAGCAGATGCGCGGTCTGGAGGAGGCGTTGATTGCCGATCTGCTCAGCGCGACCCGGCAGTTGCTAGAACGTGGAGAAGACGATATGCCGCCGCTGCAATGGCCTGAAGAAGAGTGCGGCGATAGCCTGACTTTGCGCCTGGATAAGCAGCTTCTGCCGCTGGTCCGCCAGCAGGCGTGGGAACTTGAGCAACTTTCCGGCCAACTGGCTTCACTGAAAGCGACGCTTGAGGAGCGCAAGATTATTGATAAGGCGAAAGCGCTGCTGATAAGCCATCAAGGGATGCAAGAAGAACAAGCCTGGCAGGCGCTGCGTAAAATGGCGATGGATAAGAACCAGCGGATGGTTGAAATCGCTCGCGCGTTGCTGACGGTGAAAGCTCTGCTGCCGGACTCATCGTCAAATTGAATGCACAATCAGCGAGCAGGGTTGCCTGACGATGGTGCAATAGTTTACGCGGCGGAGCGGTAAAACGACGCCTGGCGGGCAATGATAAATTGGCATCTGCTTTGCATTACTGAACTTGAGTGAATCAACAATTTGAGATAACGGGCCAACGGCGGTCTGAAGATCTCTGGATAAAGGCGTCCTGCGGTGCGAAAGCACTGCCGGGCGCTTTTTTTTGCGCGTTCTGGAGCGGCTATGGGCGATAAAGTTTTCATTTCACGACGGCGTTTTTTGCAGGTCGGGGCAGCGCTGAGCGGCGCTATGCTGCTGCCCGGCGTGATGCAGGCGGCGTGGGCGGCGGGTTCCGATAAACCGGAGTTGGCCACCGTGCGGGTCGGATTCATCCCGCTAACCGACTGCGCGCCGCTGGCGATTGCGGCATTGAAAGGATTCGATAAAAAGTATGGCATCAGCCTGCAGCCAAGTAAGGAGGCCAGTTGGGCGGCGGTGCGCGATAAGCTGGTTGCCGGCGAACTCGATGCGGCGCATATCCTCTACGGCATGCTGTATGGCCTTGAGCTTGGTATTGCCGGCAAACCGCAGCAGATGGCCAACCTGATGACCCTGAACCGCAACGGTCAGGCGATCACCCTCTCAAGTGACCTGCAGGCGCAAGGCGTTAGCGATAGTCATGGGCTCAAGCGGCTGATCGGCCAAAAAGCGCCGGGCAGCTACACCTTCGCCCACACCTTTCCTACCGGCACCCATGCGATGTGGCTCTATTACTGGCTGGCCAATGCCGGTATCGATCCTTTCGCCGATGTGCGCATGGTGGTCGTGCCGCCGCCGCAAATGGTAATGAACATGCGCATCGGCAATATGGTTGGCTTCTGCGTTGGCGAACCGTGGAACGCGCGTGCGATCAACGATCGCATTGGTTTTACGGCGGCAACCAGCCAGCAAATCTGGCCAGATCATCCAGAAAAAATTCTCGGCGCGCGCAGCGATTGGGTGGCGCGCTACCCAAATACCGCAAGGGCGCTGGTGGCGGCGCTGCTGGAGGCACAGCGCTGGATTGAAGCGTCTGCCGACAACACCCGCGAAACCGCGCGGATCCTCGCCAGACGCGCGTGGCTCAACACGAAAGAACAGTACCTTAGCGGTCGAATGCTTGGCGAATACGACAACGGCATCGGCAAACGCTGGCGCGACGATCACCCCATGCGCTTCTTCCAGCAGGGCGAAGCCAGTTATCCGTGGCTTTCAGACGGCATGTGGTTCTTAACCCAATTCCGCCGCTGGGGCCTGCTGAAAAGCGCGCCTGATTATCAGGCGGTAGCGCAGCGTATCAACCGCATCGACCTGTGGAAAGAGGCGGCGCAGGCCGTGGGCGGTATCACTGCGCCAACGCAAACGCTACGCAGCAGCACGCTGCTGGACGGCAAAGTGTGGAACGGCATCGACCCGGAAGGGTACGCCGCCAGTTTCGCCATTCAACATAAGGGGACATGAGATGAAACCAGCCATTAACACGCAGCCGCGCGCGCAGACGTCAACCGCGCCGGGCGAAATCATTGTCCTGCCGCCGCTGCAGGTGCGCAAAGCTACACCGTTCGCCAGGCGCTGGCTTAATGCCGCGCTGCAGCGTCTGCTGCCACCGCTGCTGGGCCTGGGTCTGCTGCTGCTCGGCTGGCAGCTGGCGGCGATTGGTACGAAAGGCTTCCCGACGCCGCTGAGCACCCTGGATTCGGCGCTGACGCTGTTTTCCGACCCGTTCTACCGCGACGGACCGAACGATATGGGCATCGGCTGGAACGTGCTGGCTTCGCTGCAACGGGTTGCGGTGGGCTTTGGTTTGGCGGCGCTGGCCGGTATTCCGCTGGGCTTTCTTATCGGCCGCTCGCTGTTCTTTGCGCGAATGTTTAATCCGCTCATCGCGCTGCTGCGCCCGGTGAGTCCGCTGGCGTGGTTACCGATTGGCCTGCTGTTGTTCCAGAAGGCGGAACCGGCTTCCAGCTGGACCATTTTTATCTGCTCTATCTGGCCGATGGTCATTAACACCGCGGAAGGCGTCAGGCGTATCCCGCAGGACTATCTCAATGTGGCTCGCGTGCTGCAGCTGTCGGAATGGACGGTGATGCGCAAAATCCTCTTTCCGGCAGTGCTGCCTGCGGTATTAACCGGCGTGCGGCTATCGATAGGCATTGCCTGGCTGGTGATCGTCGCCGCCGAGATGCTGACCGGCGGGTTGGGTATCGGGTTTTGGATCTGGAATGAATGGAACAACCTCAATGTGGAAAACATCATCATCGCCATCGTCATTATCGGCGTTGTCGGCCTGCTGCTAGAACAGGGGCTCATATTGCTCGCCCGCCGCTTCAGCTGGCAGGAAAAATAAGGAGTCGCTATGAAACCATTAATTCAGGTACAGGCCGTCAGTCAACGCTTTAACACCGCCAGCGGCGAGTTCCTGGCGCTGCAAAACGTCTCTTTTGATATTCACGAAGGGGAAACCATTAGCCTGATTGGCCACTCCGGATGCGGAAAATCCACGCTATTGAACCTGATCGCCGGGATTACCCAGCCTACTGAGGGCGGACTGTTATGCGATAACCGTGAAATTTCCGGGCCGGGGCCTGAACGGGCTGTGGTGTTTCAGAACCATTCGCTGCTGCCATGGCTGAGCTGTTTTGACAACGTGGCGCTGGCGGTGGATCAGGTGTTTCGCCGCACCATGAGCAAGGCAGAGCGCCGGGAGTGGATCGAACACAATTTACAGCGAGTACAGATGGGGCACGCGCTGCACAAACGGCCGGGAGAGATCTCCGGCGGTATGAAGCAACGCGTTGGCATCGCGCGCGCGCTGGCGATGAAGCCAAAAGTGTTACTGCTTGATGAGCCTTTTGGCGCGCTGGACGCGCTCACCCGAGCCCATCTGCAGGACGCGGTAATGCACATCCAGCAGGAACTGAACACCACCATTGTCGTGATCACCCACGACGTCGATGAAGCGGTGCTGCTTTCCGACCGGGTGTTAATGATGACCAATGGCCCGGCCGCGACGATCGGCGAGATCCTTGACGTTAATCTGCCGCGTCCGCGTAGCCGGGTCCAACTGGCGGAAGATAACCGCTACCACCACCTGCGTCAGCAGATCCTCCATTTCCTCTACGAAAAGCAGCCGAAAGCGGCGTAAGGCGGAATGATGCGGCGACTGGTGATTATCGGCAACGGTATGGCGGCAACCCGGCTGGCTGAGAAGCTGGCGGCGCGCGCGCAGGGGCGTTTCATCATCACGCTAATCGGCGATGAACCACAGCCGGCCTACAACCGCATTCAGCTCTCGCCGGTACTCGGCGGGGAAAAAACGGCGGCGCAAATCCAACTGCTGCCGACGGAGTGGTACGCACAGCATGGTGTCCGCGTGCGGCTTGGCGAAGCGGTCAGCGAAGTGGATGTCGCGGGGCGGAGGCTGCGCGTCGGCGGCGACTGGCTGGGATGGGATGAACTGGTGTTCGCCACCGGATCGCAGCCATTTATCCCGTCGCTGCCGGGCATTGAGCGCCCGCAGGTATTCGCCTTTCGCACCCAGGCGGATGTCGAAGGCATCCTGGCAATCCCCGGCCCGGCGGTGGTAATCGGCGGTGGCGTACTGGGCGTGGAGGTCGCGGCGGCGCTGCGCCGTCACGGTGGGGAAGTGACGCTACTCCATCGCGGTAGCGGTTTGATGGAGCCGCTTACCGATGCTTTTGCCGCGGAACAGTTAAAACAACAGCTTGAGGCACGCGGCATCCACTGCGAGCTGGAGAGCCGAATTGCCGCTATTGACGAGCAGCATGTGCGGCTGGAGGACGGGCGCGCTTTTGCCGCCAGCCGGGTGGTGTTAGCCACCGGTGTACGGCCGGATATCCGTCTGGCGGCGCGCAGCGGCGTAGCCTGCCAGCGGGGGATTATCGTCGACCGCCGGATGGCGACCTCGCTGCCGGGGATCAGCGCTATCGGCGAGTGTTGTGAGATTGACGGCCAAACCTGGGGGCTGGTGGCTCCCTGCTTGCGCCAGGCCGATGTGTTAGTTGAACGCCTGTGCGGGGCTCCCGGCGAAGAATTAAGCTGGCAGGACGGCGGCACCCGGCTGAAGGTCTCCGGTATCGAGTTTTTTAGCGCCGGCGAACAGCGGGCCGGCGAGCAGGACCAGATCTACAGCAGTTGGGACCCCATCGATCGCCACTACCGTCGCCTGTTGGTCCGCGATGGCCGGCTGCACGGCGTGCTGCTGCTGGGCGACTGTCAGCATGCGGCGCCGCTTACCGCGCTGCTCGGCAGCGATAAGTCGCCTTCGGCGGAGTGGCTTTTTGACCCTTCTATAACGCAGCCGCGAGCTGCAGGAAAAATGACGATGACTAAACCTGTATTAGTGCTGGTCGGACACGGCATGGTCGGCCACCATTTTCTTGAGCAATGCGTGAGCCGGAACCTGCACCAGCAGTACCGTATCGTGGTTTTTGGCGAAGAGCGCTATGCCGCCTATGACCGGGTTCATCTCTCGGAATATTTCGCCGGGCGCAGCGCAGAGTCGCTATCGCTGGTAGAGGGAGACTTTTTTAGCCAGTACGGGATTGAGCTGCGGCTAGGAGAGACGATCGCGGAAATCGATCGTCCGGCGCGAATCGTGCGCGATGCCCACGGCCATGAAACCCATTGGGATAAGCTGGTGCTGGCGACCGGCTCCTATCCCTTTGTGCCGCCAATCCCCGGTAACGATGAAGAAGGCTGCTTCGTCTATCGTACGCTTGACGATCTTGACCGCATTGCCGACCGCGCCGCCACTGCGCAGAGCGGGGTGGTCATCGGAGGCGGGCTGTTGGGGCTGGAAGCCGCCAACGCGTTAAAACAGTTGGGGCTTAAGACCCATGTGGTGGAGTTCGCCGCCAACCTGATGGCGGTGCAGTTGGATAACGGCGGCGCGGCGATGCTACGGGAGAAAATTCTCGATCTGGAGGTTGGCGTGCATACCAGCAAAGCGACGACCTCGATAGTGCGCACCGCCGACGGGCTGCAGCTTAACTTTGCCGATGGCGGCACGCTGCAGACCGATATGGTGGTCTTTTCCGCCGGGATCCGCCCGCAGGATGCGCTGGCGCGCGGCGCAGGCCTGGCAATCGGCGAACGCGGCGGTATCGGTATCGATGACCACTGCCGGACCTCGGACGCAGATATATTGGCGATTGGCGAATGCGCGCTGTGGAACAACAAAATTTATGGCCTGGTGGCGCCGGGCTACCACATGGCGCGCACCGCAGCGGCGCAGTTGACTGGCGAAGCGGCCCGTTTTAGCGGCGCCGATATGAGCACCAAACTCAAACTGCTCGGCGTGGATGTGGCGTCGTTTGGCGATGCTCACGGACGTACAGCTGGTTGCCAGAGCTATCAATGGACCGATGGTCCGCGGCAGATCTACAAAAAGATCGTTGTCAGCGCTGATGGCAAAATGCTGCTGGGCGGCGTATTGGTGGGCGATGCCGGTGACTACGCGACGCTGTTGCAGATGATGCTGAACGGCATGGCGCTACCGTCTCGTCCGGAAAGTCTGATCCTCCCGGCCATGGATGGGGCCACGACGAAAGCGCTGGGGGTGTCGGCGCTGCCGGATAGCGCGCAGATTTGCTCTTGCCATAACGTCAGTAAGGGAGACATTTGCCAGGCGGTCAGCGCCGGAGCGGGCGATATGGCGGCAATCAAAAGCTGTACTAAAGCAGCGACCGGCTGCGGCGGCTGTAGCGCGCTGGTCAAACAGGTGATGGAACACCAGCTTGCCGGGCAGGGCGTCGAGGTTAAAAAAGATATCTGCGAGCATTTTCCGTGGTCGCGGCAGGAGATCTATCATCTGGTACGAGTTAACCACATCCATACCTTCGATCAGCTCATTAGCCGTTACGGGCAGGGCCACGGCTGTGAAGTGTGTAAACCGTTGGTGGCGTCGGTACTGGCCTCCTGCTGGAATGAGTATCTGCTGAAACCGGCGCATCTGCCGCTGCAGGACACCAACGATCGCTACTTCGCCAATATTCAGAAAGACGGCACTTACTCGGTGGTGCCGCGGATGGCCGCAGGCGAAGTGACACCGGATGGGCTTATCGCTATCGGCCATATCGCCAAACGTTACCAACTGTACAGTAAAGTGACAGGAGGGCAGCGTATCGACCTGTTTGGCGCGCGGTTGGAGCAACTGCCGGACATCTGGCGTGAACTGGCGGCGGCGGGATTTGAAACCGGACACGCCTACGGCAAATCATTACGCACGGTAAAATCCTGCGTCGGCTCGACCTGGTGCCGCTATGGGGTTCAGGATTCAACGGGGCTGGCGGTAAGGCTTGAACATCGTTACAAGGGGCTGCGCGCGCCGCACAAAATCAAAATGGCGGTCTCGGGCTGTACCCGCGAATGTGCCGAAGCGCAAGGTAAAGACATCGGGGTTATTGCGACTGAAAAGGGCTGGAATCTTTACGTCTGCGGCAACGGCGGGATGAAACCGCGCCATGCGGACCTCTTTGCGAGTGACCTTGATGACGCCACCCTAATTCGTACTGTCGATCGGTTGTTGATGTTTTATATTCGCACCGCCGACCGCCTGCAGCGCACCAGTAGCTGGATGGATAACCTTGAAGGCGGCGTGGCGTATCTACGCGAGGTGATCTTGCACGATAGTCTCGGTATCGGCGATGAGCTGGAGCAGGAGATGGCGCGGGTGGTGGATAGCTACCAGTGTGAATGGCAGACCACCCTGAACGACCCACAGAGGCTGGCGCTATTCCGTTCCTACGTTAACAGCGATGAGGCCGATGAGGCGGTGCAGCGGCAAATCCTGCGCGGTCAGCCGCAGCTGGTGGCGCCTCAAGGGCTTGGGCAACCGGCCCTGCCGTCGCGGCCGTGGCAGGCGATCTGCGACCTGGACACGATTCCGCCGCAGGCGGGGATCGGCGCGCGCCTCGGCGAACGGCAGATTGCGCTGTTCCGCTTCGGCGAGCAAGTTTATGCGCTGGATAACCAGGAACCCGGCAGCGAGGCCAACGTGTTATCGCGCGGCATTTTAGGCGACGCGGGCGGCGAGCCGATCGTCATTTCGCCACTCTATAAACAGCGGATTCGCTTGCGAGACGGTCGCTTGTACGACAGCGGCGAGCCGTCGGTGCGCGCGTGGCCGGTGAAGATCGAACAGGGCAAAGTGTGGGTCGGCAACCAGGTATTACTGCTGCGCGCGGAGGCTAGCTGATGAGCGAAACCCGAACCACCTGTCCATACTGCGGCGTCGGTTGCGGAGTTATCGCCCGCGTTGAACCAGGCGGAACCGTCACGGTTCGCGGCGATGAAAACCACCCCGCTAACTTTGGCCGCTTGTGCGTAAAAGGGGCTGCGCTTGGGGAAACGACCTCGCTTACCGGGCGGTTATTACACCCTGAAGTCGATGGCCGGGCGGTCGGCTGGCCGCAGGCGCTGGCGGAGGCGGGTTCACGTCTGCGCGACATTATTGAGCGCTACGGCCCGCAGGCGGTCGCGTTTTACGCTTCCGGTCAGCTGTTAACTGAGGATTATTACGCCGCCAACAAGTTGATGAAGGGCTTTATCGGCGCCGCCAATATTGATACGAATTCGCGGTTATGTATGTCATCGGCGGTCACCGGCTATAAACGGGCGCTCGGCGCGGACGTCGTGCCGTGCAGCTATGAAGATGTCGAGCAAAGCGATCTGGTGGTGCTGGTGGGCTCCAACGCCGCCTGGGCGCATCCGGTTCTCTATCAGCGGTTGGCGCAGGCGAAACGCGATAATCCGCGGTTGCGGATCGTGGTGGTGGATCCGCGACGCACCGCGACCTGCGATATTGCCGACGATCATCTGGCCTTGGCGCCCGGTAGCGATGGCGGGCTATTTGTCGGCCTGCTTAATGCCATTGCCGCCAGCGGCGAAATGGCGGCGGGTTTTCGCGACCAGCGGCAGGCGCTGACTATCGCCGCGGAATGGAGCGTGGAAAAAGCGGCCGCATTCTGCGGCCTGGCGCCGGAGCAGGTGGCCCGCTTTTATCGTGATTTTATCGCTGCACCGCGCGCCATCACGCTGTACACCATGGGAATTAATCAGTCCGCCAGCGGCAGCGATAAGTGCAACGCGATTATCAATGTCCATCTTGCCAGCGGGAAATTTGCCCGCCGCGGCTGCGGGCCGTTTTCGCTGACCGGTCAACCTAACGCCATGGGCGGGCGTGAAGTGGGGGGACTGGCGACGATGCTGGCGGCGCATATGAATTTTGAGCCGCAGGACCTGCAGCGATTAGCGCGTTTTTGGGGCAGCGAGCGACTGGCGCAGACGCCGGGACTAACCGCCGTCGAACTATTCGCCGCGATTGGACGCGGTGAGGTCAAAGCGGTGTGGATTATGGGGACCAATCCGGTGGTCTCACTGCCCGATAGCCACGCGGTGAGTCAGGCGCTGTCCAGGTGTCCGCTGGTGATGGTCTCCGATGTCGCCGCCAATACTGATACGGGTCGCTTTGCCCATATCCGCTTTCCGGCGCTGGCATGGGGCGAAAAAAACGGTACCGTGACCAACTCGGAGCGGCGAATTTCGCGTCAACGGGCTTTTTTGCCGCCGCCGGGGGAGGCGAAAGCCGACTGGTGGATCATTTCCCGTCTCGCCGCCGAATTAGGTTATGCCCGGGCTTTTTCATGGCAACATCCGCATGAGGTGTTTTGTGAACACGCGGCGCTCTCAGGATTTGAAAATGACGGTCAGCGGGCGTTTGATATCGGGGGGCTGGCGGACCTCAGCCGGGAGTCGTGGGATGCCCTGGCGCCGGTGCGCTGGCCGGTGAGCCGCAGCGCCGCGCCCTGGCGGTTAACGGAGGGCTGGCACGTCGACGGCAGGTTGCGGATGGTGCCGGTGTCGCCGCAGCCGACCCGGGCGCAGACCGAGGCATTTTATCCATTGATCCTCAATAGCGGACGTATTCGCGATCAGTGGCATACCATGACCCGCACCGGCGACATACCGCGGTTGATGCAGCATATTGCCGAACCGGTCGTCGAGGTGGCACCTGCTGACGCTCGTCGTTTTGAATTACGAGAGGGAGAACTGGCTCGCGTCTGGTCGCGCCACGGCGTGATGATTGCGAAGGTGATAGTCAGCGAAGGGCAGCGCGGCGGTTCACTCTTTGTGCCGATGCACTGGAATAATCAGTTTGCCCGCCAGGGGCGGGTCAATAACTTACTGGCGGCGGTCACCGATCCGCATTCGGGGCAGCCGGAGAGCAAGCAGTCGGCGGTAGCGATAGCGCCGTGGCGGCCAGCGTGGCAAGGGGAGCTATTATCTCGCGAGCCCTTGCCGTTGCCTTCCTCGCTGCACTGGCGGCGGCGGGCGGCGGTAGAGCTCAGCCATTTGTCGCTAGCCGCGGACACCGGCCCGCAAAGCTGGCTGACCGAGTGGTGTCGCAAGCAGGGATGGCAGTTGCAAATTGCCGAGGGCGGTGGGCTGTGGAACCTACTGGCCTGGCACGACGGACAATTGATGCTCGGCTGCTGGAGCGATATTAAGCCGCCGCAAATCGATGCTGAATGGCTGTATACGGCGTTCCGGACGCCGCCGCAGACCGCCGGGCTACGCCATGCGCTGCTCAGCGGCCGTAAGGGCGGCGACAGCATGCCGCGTGGGCAGACTATTTGCAGTTGCTTTAGTATCGGTGAGCGGCAGATCGGCGAGGCTATTGCCGGCGGTTGCGTCAGCGTAGAGGCGCTTGGCGCGAAGCTCAAGTGCGGCACCAACTGTGGTTCCTGTATTCCGGAACTCAAAGCGCTGCTGGCGGCAAATCAAACCCGAACGCTGGTTTGATGATAGGGGAAAACAAACGCCAACCGGTTTCAGTTTATTCCTGGAATGGCCCGCAGGGCTGCGGGGAAGGGCAAAAAACGATAAACTAACAAGATGTTGTTTTTCTGCGTGAGCTTACGTTAATCCGTTTGATGCCTTTGCCGTACCGCTTAACCCCATCACTGACGCTTCTCCTGCTGCTGACAGGCGCTCCCGCCTGGGCGCTGATTACCAACGATACCAGTATGCCGCCGCAAACTACGCTGCCCGATTTAGGAATAGCGCCGCAGGTTGACGACGATGCCAAACATTTCGCCGAGATGGCAAAAAAATTCGGCGAAGCCAGCATGAGCGATAACGGACTGACCACCGGCGAGCAGGCGCGGATGTTCGCCATCAGCAAAATCGGCAATGAGTTCAGCCATCAGCTGGAAAACTGGCTGTCGCCGTGGGGTAATGCCAATATCGACCTGTTGGTGGATAAAGAGGGTAACTTCACCGGCAGCAAGGGTAGCTGGTTTGTGCCGCTGCAGGACAATGAGCGTTACCTCACCTGGAATCAATATTCGGTTACCCGGCGCGAGAACGATCTGGTGGGCAATATTGGGCTCGGTCAGCGCTGGCGTGTCGGTAGCTGGCTGTTGGGTTATAACTCGTTTTACGACAAAGTGCTCAGCGAGAGCCTGGCGCGCGGCAGCATCGGCGCGGAAGCCTGGGGCGAGTACTTGCGCTTATCGGCCAACTATTACCACCCACTCGGCGATTGGCAGTTGCGGGAAAATCAGACCCAGGAGCAGCGGATGGCCGTTGGCTATGACGTGACTGCCCAGGCGCGATTGCCGTTTTATCAGCACATTAATACCAGCGTCAGCGTTGAACAGTACTTCGGCGATAGCGTCGATCTGTTTCATTCCGGTACCGGATACCACAATCCGGTAGCGGTTTCGGTGGGACTGAATTACACCCCGGTACCGTTGGTGACGGTCACCGCAAAACACAAACAGGGTGAAAATGGCGTCAGCCAGAATAATGTCGGCCTGAAGCTGAATTATCGTTTTGGGGTACCGCTGAAACAGCAACTGGCGGCGGATGAAGTGGCTATCAGCAACTCGCTACGCGGCAGCCGATACGATAGCCCGGAACGCGATAATCTGCCGGTAGTGGAGTATCGCCAGCGTAAGAATCTGACGGTCTATCTGGCGACGCCGCCGTGGGATCTGCACTCCGGCGAAACGGTACAGCTGAAGCTGCAAATTAATAGCCTGCACGGTATTAAATCGCTGCACTGGCAGGGGGATACTCAGGCGCTAAGCCTGACGCCGCCGGTTAATGCCAACAGTGCGGATGGCTGGAGCATCATTATGCCGGTATGGAACAGCGAGCCGGGCGCGGTGAATCGCTGGCGTCTGTCGGTGGTGGTTGAAGACAAATCGGGTCAGCGCGTCTCGTCCAATGAGATCGCACTGGCGCTGACCGAGCCGCTGGTGACGTTTACGGCTCCCGACGTTTCCTGGATGGAATCGCCTTAGAAGATCCGTTCCTGGTGAACCCAGACGGCGGCTTCAACGCGTGATTTCAGCTTCATTTTCTTCAGCATATGCTTCACATGCACTTTAACCGTACTTTCGGTGATATCCAGGCGGCGGGCGATCATTTTGTTCGGCAGGCCCTGGGCAATCAGCTTCAGGATATCGCGCTCGCGCGGGGTCAGCTGGCTGATGTCGCGGTCGGACGTGGCGCGATTAGCGCGCAGGCTGGCGGCCAGTACCGGGGTTAACGCTTCGCTTAATACCATTTCGCCCGCAGCGGCCTGCTGCAGCGCTTTCAGCAAATCTTCCGGTTCCATATCTTTCAGCAGGTAGCCGTCGGCGCCGCGTTTCAGGGCGGTCACCACGTCCTCTTCATGATTGGAGACGCTGAATACGACCACGCGGCCGGAGAGCGATTTTTCCCGCAGCTTGTCAAGGGTTTCGAGGCCGTTCATCCCCGGCATATTAAGGTCCAGCAGAATAAGATCCGGATCCAGCGATTCCGCCAGTTCAATACCTTGTTCGCCATTGCTGGCTTCGCCGATAACCTGAATGTCCGGCGCCATGCTAATCAGTTGCTTAACGCCAGTGCGCAGCATGGGATGATCATCAATGAGAAGGATGGTTGCCCGTTCCTGTTGACTCATAGGGGTCTCCTTATTGGATTGAGAAGGCTTTTTCCGGGATAAATGTCACCACGACTTCGGTACCGCCGGTCTCCCGGCGGCGGACCTGACAGTCGCCGCGCAAGCTTTGCGCGCGATCCCGCATAATAATTAAACCGTAATGGTTACTTCGCTCCGCGTTTTCCGGTACGCCGCGGCCGTTATCGGCAACGACTAAACGTACCTGATTATCGCGTTGTGACACGGTCACGGTGACTTCCGTCGCGTTGGCGTGCTTCAACGCATTGCTTAACGCCTCGCGGGCGATCTGCAACAGGTGAATCGCCTGATGCGACGGGACAAATCGCGGCGGCAACTGGTAATCGAGTTGCACCGTGAAACCAAAATGGGCGCTGTACTCCTGACAGCTGGCCTCCAGCGCCGGACGCAGTCCTGCTTCGGTAAGCTGCAGACGGAAGGTGGTTAATAACTCCCTCAACTGCGCCCACGAAGTATTCAGTTCGTTGCGTATTTGCCCCAGCAGCAGGCGGCTTTCATCCGGCAGGCTGTCGCCCTGCATCTGCAGACAGCTGACCTGCATCTTCATGCACGAAAGCGACTGGGCGATTGAGTCATGCAGCTCGCGGGCAATGGTGGCGCGCTCTTCCATCACAATAAGCTGCTGCTGCTTCTCCTGATGGCGGTCCAGCGCGAGCGTGCTGGTCAGCTGTTCCACCAGCGTATCCACCAGTTGCTGTTGATCGTGGCTCAGATGGCGGCCAACCGGCAGCGTGGCCAGCAGGATGCCATACTGGTTATGCGCGTCCGATAGCCGCCATTTCAGCGTCGTACCGCCATCCGGCAGCGGGGGAAGATCGCGCGGACACAGATAACAGCCTTTATCATCGCATTCGATATCGGAGTGGCAGGCAAATTCCTGATGATTGTCTTCATCCTCGAGATCATATACCCGCACTTCAATATCACGCAGCAGCGTCAGCCCCTGCAGGCCATTCAACACCGGTGAAATGCGCTCGCACAGCGGGGCGCTGGAGTGTAGCCGACGGTTGGCCTGCCATAAAAAGGCCAGAATCTCGTTTTTCTGCTCGAGGCCGGCGGTCTTTTCCTGTACTCGCCGTTCAAGCACGGCGTAGCTTTCCGCCAGCTCTTCCGACATATTATTCAACGCCATACCGAGCGTCGCCATTTCGTTACGCCCGCTAATGTGCGCGCGCTGGGTAAAATCGCGCTGGCTGACCGCCCGCGCCATACCCAGTAACTGTTTCCATGGCCGTAGCAGACGCGCACGCAGCCAGATGATGGTAAAGATCAGCAGCACCGCCATGCCGATGGCGAGAATGCGATGGATCCAGACCACGCGCTCGATACGCTGTTCTGTCGTGTGGTCGAAAGCGGTAACCAACCGGTCAATACGGTCGACAAAATCGGCGACATCTTGCGCCACGTCGCTTTGCCTGACCGCCTGTTTCATGCCCGGTCCCAGCGACAACTGCCAATATTGCTGCAGCGCTTTCAGCTGTACTTCCTGGCCGTCACGACGCGCGGAGTATTGCAACTCCGGGCTAAATACGGTTGCAGTCATATCGTTAAACAACTTTTGATCGTTGTCCGTCAGCGGAATAGCCGCCAGCAGGCGATAGCTCTGCATACGCAGCGAGCCGGCCTTGTTAATGGCGTGGGCGCTGCCCTGCACCCCATGCACCAGGCGGGCGGATATCGCCATGCCGGCCACGCCGATGATGGTGGCGAGCAGTACGATTAACGCAAGCTGATTAACCAACGTCAGCGGCGTAAAAAGACGTTTTAACATGGAATGGGTGGCTCCTGATGGGTCATCTCTCCGGGAGTGGCGCTTATTCTCGGCTATCCCCTGGAGTATACCCATACCCCTAAGGTATTACTCCTTAATTGTCGGTGGTAGGCGCCGTGGTGGGAGGGATAACCAGAAACCCGGCAGTCGCGTGAAAAACCACACTTTTTCTCTCACAATTATCTACTCACTTCGGAGTATGATTTATTTTTGTACAAAATGGCCCGCGCTTTTCCTTTGATTTATATCAACTTACAGCCTTGAGCAACCCCTAAGGTAGCATCAGGAAATATGAATAATCAGAGGTATCTATGAGTCACTCTTCAATCCCGGAGAAGGCTAACAGCTCAGTCATCACCGACTGGCGTCCTGAAGATCCTGAGTTTTGGCAACAGCGCGGCCATCGTGTGGCGAGCCGTAATTTGTGGATCTCCGTTCCCTGCCTTTTACTGGCGTTCTGCGTCTGGATGTTGTTCAGCGCCGTCGCCGTGAACCTTAATAAAGTTGGCTTTCAGTTTACTACCGATCAGCTGTTTATGCTGACCGCCCTCCCGGCGCTTTCCGGCGCATTATTACGCGTACCTTATGCCTTTATGGTTCCGCTGTTCGGCGGCCGCCGCTGGACGGCGTTCAGTACCGGTATCATGATTATTCCGTGCGTATGGCTGGGCTTCGCGGTACAGGATACCTCCACGCCGTTTAGCGTGTTCGTGATTATCTCTCTGCTGTGCGGCTTTGCCGGCGCTAACTTTGCATCCAGCATGGCGAACATCAGCTTCTTCTTCCCGAAAGAGAAACAGGGCGGGGCGCTAGGGGTTAACGGCGGTCTGGGTAACATGGGCGTTAGCGTAATGCAGCTGGTTGCGCCGCTGGTGGTCTCGCTCTCTATCTTTGCCGTGTTCGGCGGTAGCGGTAGCGAGCAGCCGGATGGCTCGATGCTGTATCTGGAAAACGCCGCGTGGATCTGGGTGCCTTTCCTGATTATCTTTACCCTGGCCGCGTGGTTCTTTATGAACGACCTGTCGGCCTCAAAAGCGTCGCTGAGCGAACAGTTACCGGTACTTAAACGCCTGCATCTGTGGATCATGGCGCTGCTGTATCTCGCGACCTTCGGCTCTTTCATCGGTTTCTCCGCCGGGTTTGCGATGCTGTCAAAAACCCAGTTCCCGGACGTGCAGATCCTGCACTATGCCTTCTTCGGTCCGTTTATTGGCGCGCTGGCGCGCTCAATGGGCGGCGCGATTTCCGACCGACTCGGCGGGACCCGCGTGACGCTGGTCAACTTCGTGGTGATGGCTATTTTCTGCGCGTTACTGTTCCTGACTCTGCCGACCAATGGTCAGGGCGGCAACTTCATTGCCTTCTTCGCGGTATTTATGGTGCTGTTCCTGACCGCGGGATTGGGCAGCGCCTCCACCTTCCAGATGATTTCCGTTATCTTCCGTAAGCTTACGATGGATCGCGTCAAAGCGCAGGGCGGCAGTGAAGCGCAGGCGATGCGTGAAGCGGCGACGGATACCGCCGCGGCGCTGGGCTTTATTTCGGCGATTGGCGCGATCGGTGGTTTCTTTATTCCGAAAGCGTTCGGTATTTCGCTGGATCTGACCGGATCGCCGGCCGGAGCAATGAAAGTCTTCCTCGTGTTCTATATTGCCTGCGTGGTGATCACCTGGGCGGTATACGGCCGTAAACAGAAATAAGTCTTTTCTTAACGGTAAGTGACAGGGCGCGCCACAGGGTGCGCCTTTTTTATGAGTGGCTATTAGTTACAACATACTTTTGATCTGCGCAAGGTGGTTAAATTCAGGGAGATAACGCTGGTAAGCCATCTACCACTTAATACCTAAGCGTGGCATAAATCCCGGTTAACATTCTGTCATATTTAAAATAATCCTTATAAAACAAAGTGATAATCAATGAATATTGTTACTACTTTGGTGGTAATTGTGGTTTGAGGGCGGATTTATAAGGTATTTCGCATTGATCGTCATCAATTCTCCTCCTTCGGCATGGCGCTATTTTCGCTGCAAATCCAGCAATGTCGATTTATCAGAGAGCCGTCAGGCTCCATATCAGGAGAAACCCGATGAGTAAATTTCTGGACCGGTTTCGCTACTTCAAACAGAAGGGTGAAACCTTTGCCGATGGGCACGGCCAGCTTCTTAAAACCAACCGGGATTGGGAGGATGGATACCGCCAGCGTTGGCAGCATGACAAAATCGTGCGTTCCACTCACGGTGTGAACTGCACCGGCTCATGCAGCTGGAAAATTTATGTCAAAAATGGTCTGGTCACCTGGGAAACCCAGCAGACCGATTACCCGCGCACCCGCCCCGATCTGCCGAACCATGAGCCACGCGGCTGTCCGCGCGGCGCCAGCTACTCCTGGTATCTGTACAGCGCTAACCGCCTGAAATATCCGCTGATGCGTAAACGTCTGATGAAAATGTGGCGTGAAGCGAAAGTTCAGCATAGCGATCCGGTTGAGGCATGGGCTTCAATTATTGAAGATGCCGATAAAGCGAAAAGCTTTAAACAGGCCCGCGGCCGCGGCGGTTTTGTTCGTTCTTCATGGAAAGAAGTGAACGAACTGATTGCCGCCTCAAACGTTTACACCGTCAAAACTTATGGTCCAGACCGCGTGGCAGGCTTCTCGCCAATCCCGGCGATGTCGATGGTTTCCTACGCGTCCGGCGCCCGTTACCTGTCGCTGATTGGCGGTACCTGCCTGAGCTTCTACGACTGGTACTGTGACCTGCCGCCGGCCTCGCCGATGACCTGGGGCGAACAGACCGACGTGCCGGAATCTGCCGACTGGTATAACTCCAGCTATATCATCGCCTGGGGCTCCAACGTCCCGCAGACCCGTACCCCGGACGCGCACTTCTTTACCGAAGTTCGCTATAAAGGGACCAAAACCGTGGCAATTACTCCGGACTATGCCGAAATCGCCAAGCTCTGCGATCTGTGGCTGGCGCCGAAGCAGGGTACCGATGCCGCGATGGCGCTGGCGATGGGCCACGTCATGCTGCGTGAGTTCCACCTCGATAAACCGAGCCAGTACTTCACCGATTACGTACGTCGCTACACCGACATGCCGATGCTGGTTATGCTCGAAGAGCGCGATGGCTACTATGCCGCTGGCCGTATGTTGCGCGCTGCCGACCTGGTTGACTCCCTGGGCCAGGAGCAGAATCCGGAATGGAAAACCGTCGCCTTTGACGAGAAGGGCGAAATGACCGTACCTAACGGTTCTCTGGGCTTCCGCTGGGGCGACAAAGGCAAGTGGAACCTCGAGCAGCGCGATGGTAAAACCGGCGAAGAGATTGAACTGCGTCTGAGCCTGCTTGGCAGCCACGACGATATCGCCAACGTCGGCTTCCCATACTTTGGCGGTGAAGGTTCCGAGCATTTCAACAAAGTCGACCTCGAAAACATTCTGTTGCACAAACTGCCGGTGAAACGCCTGCAGATGGCCGACGGCTCCACCGCGCTGGTGACCACCGTTTATGACCTGACCATGGCTAACTATGGCCTGGAACGTGGGCTGAACGATGAAAACTGCGCGACCAGCTACGATAACGTCAAAGCGTACACTCCGGCCTGGGCTGAAAAAATTACCGGCGTATCCCGCGCGCACATCATCCGTACCGCCCGCGAATTTGCCGATAACGCCGATAAGACCCACGGCCGTTCGATGATTATCGTCGGCGCGGGCCTGAACCACTGGTTCCATCTGGACATGAACTACCGCGGACTGATCAACATGCTGATCTTCTGCGGCTGCGTTGGCCAGAGCGGCGGCGGTTGGGCGCACTACGTTGGTCAGGAAAAACTGCGTCCGCAGACTGGCTGGCAGCCGCTGGCGTTCGCCCTTGACTGGCAGCGTCCGGCACGCCACATGAACAGTACATCGTACTTCTATAACCACTCCAGCCAGTGGCGCTATGAAACGGTCACCGCGCAGGAACTGCTGTCGCCGATGGCGGATAAATCCCGCTACAGCGGACATCTGATCGACTTCAACGTGCGCGCTGAGCGTATGGGCTGGCTGCCGTCGGCGCCACAGCTGGGCGTGAACCCGCTGCGTATTGCTGACGAAGCGAAGAAAGCCGGCATGACGCCGGTCGATTACACCGTGAAATCGCTGAAAGAGGGGGCTATTCGCTTTGCGGCCGAACAGCCGGAGAACGGTAAAAACCATCCGCGTAACCTGTTTATCTGGCGTTCCAACCTGCTGGGTTCCTCCGGTAAAGGTCATGAATACATGCTCAAGTACCTGCTGGGTACCGAGAATGGCATTCAGGGCAAAGACCTTGGCAAGCAGGGCGGCGTGAAGCCGGAAGAAGTCGAGTGGCGGGATAACGGCCTCGACGGCAAACTGGATCTGGTCGTCACGCTCGACTTCCGTCTGTCGAGCACCTGTCTCTATTCCGACATCGTACTGCCGACCGCAACCTGGTACGAAAAAGACGACATGAATACTTCGGATATGCATCCGTTTATTCACCCGCTGTCGGCCGCCGTTGACCCGGCCTGGGAATCGAAGAGCGACTGGGATATCTATAAAGGTATCGCTAAGAAATTCTCTGAAGTGTGCGTGGGTCACCTCGGAAAAGAAACTGACGTAGTGACGCTGCCGATTCAGCACGATTCCGCCGCGGAAATGGCGCAGCCGTTTGACGTTAAAGACTGGAAAAAAGGCGAATGTGACCTGATTCCAGGGAAAACCGCGCCGCATATTATTCCGGTCGAGCGCGATTATCCGGCGACCTACGAGCGCTTCACCTCTATCGGCCCGCTGCTGGAAACCATCGGCAACGGCGGTAAAGGGATCGCCTGGAATACCCAGAGCGAGATGGATCTGCTGCGTAAGCTCAACTACACCAAGGCGGAAGGCCCGGCGAAAGGCCAGCCGAAGCTGGAGACCGCTATCGACGCCGCTGAAATGATCCTCACTCTGGCGCCGGAAACCAACGGTCAGGTGGCCGTGAAGGCGTGGAAAGCGCTGAGCGAATTTACCGGCCGCGAGCATGCGCACCTGGCGCTGAATAAAGAAGACGAGAAGATCCGCTTCCGCGATATTCAGGCGCAGCCGCGTAAGATCATCTCCAGCCCGACCTGGTCTGGCCTGGAAGACGAACATGTCTCCTATAACGCTGGCTATACCAACGTTCACGAGCTCATCCCTTGGCGTACGCTGTCCGGCCGTCAGTCGCTGTATCAGGATCACCAGTGGATGCGCGACTTTGGCGAAAGCCTGCTGGTCTATCGTCCGCCGATCGACACCCGTTCGGTGAAAGCGGTGATGGGCGAGAAGTCCAACGGCAATCCAGAGAAGGCCCTTAACTTCCTGACGCCGCACCAGAAGTGGGGGATTCACTCCACTTACAGCGATAACCTGCTGATGCTGACCCTGTCGCGCGGCGGGCCGATCGTCTGGATGAGCGAAGCGGATGCGAAAGATCTCGGTATCGAAGATAACGACTGGATCGAAGTATTTAACGCCAACGGAGCCCTGACGGCGCGTGCGGTAGTGAGCCAGCGCGTACCGGCCGGAATGACCATGATGTATCACGCGCAGGAACGTATCGTGAACCTGCCAGGCTCTGAAGTTACCGGTCAGCGCGGCGGGATCCACAACTCGGTCACCCGTATTACGCCAAAACCGACCCATATGATCGGCGGCTACGGCCACCTGGCATACGGCTTTAACTACTATGGCACCGTCGGTTCCAACCGCGATGAGTTTGTTGTGGTACGTAAGATGAAGAACATTAACTGGTTAGACGGCGAAGGTAATGACCAGGTACAGGAGAGCGTAAAATGAAAATTCGTTCACAAGTCGGCATGGTGCTGAATCTCGATAAATGCATCGGCTGCCACACCTGCTCCGTAACCTGCAAAAATGTCTGGACCAGTCGTGAAGGGATGGAGTACGCCTGGTTCAACAACGTAGAAAGTAAGCCAGGCGTCGGTTTCCCCAACGACTGGGAAAACCAGGAAAAATGGAAAGGCGGCTGGATCCGCAAAATCAACGGTAAGCTGCAGCCGCGCATGGGCAACCGCGCGATGCTGCTGGGTAAAATCTTCGCCAACCCGCATCTGCCGGGGATCGATGATTACTACGAGCCGTTTGATTATGACTACCAGAATCTGCATAACGCGCCGGAAAGTAAACATCAGCCGATCGCCCGTCCGCGCTCGCTGATTACCGGCCAGCGGATGGACAAAATTACCAGCGGCCCGAACTGGGAAGAGATCCTCGGCGGCGAGTTTGAAAAACGCGCCAAAGACCAGAACTTCGAAAACATGCAGAAGGCGATGTACGGCCAGTTCGAAAACACCTTCATGATGTATCTGCCGCGCTTGTGCGAGCACTGCCTGAACCCGGCGTGCGTCGCGACCTGCCCGAGCGGCGCCATCTATAAGCGTGAAGAGGACGGTATCGTCCTGATCGACCAGGATAAGTGCCGCGGCTGGCGGATGTGTATCACCGGCTGCCCGTACAAGAAGATCTACTTCAACTGGAAGAGCGGGAAATCCGAGAAATGCATCTTCTGCTACCCGCGTATTGAATCCGGGATGCCGACGGTGTGTTCCGAAACCTGTGTGGGCCGTATCCGCTACCTTGGCGTACTGCTGTATGACGCGGACGCAATTGAAAACGCCGCCAGCACCGAGAACGAGAAAGATCTGTATCAGCGCCAGCTGGACGTCTTCCTCGATCCAAACGATCCAAAAGTGATTGAGCAGGCGCTAAAAGATGGCGTACCGCAGGGCGTAATTGAAGCCGCGCAGCAGTCTCCGGTATACAAAATGGCGATGGACTGGAAGCTGGCGCTGCCGCTGCACCCGGAATATCGTACCCTGCCAATGGTCTGGTACGTGCCGCCTCTGTCGCCGATTCAGTCCGCCGCCGATGCGGGTGAACTGGGTAGTAACGGGATCCTGCCTGACGTAGAAAGCCTGCGAATTCCGGTCCAGTATCTGGCGAATCTGCTAACCGCGGGCGATACCCAGCCGGTACTGCTGGCGCTGAAACGTATGCTGGCGATGCGCCACTTCAAACGAGCGGAAACCGTCGACGGCGTCGTCGATACCCGCGCGCTGGAAGAGGTGGGGCTGAGCGAAGCGCAGGCGCAGGAAATGTATCGCTATCTGGCCATCGCCAACTACGAAGATCGTTTCGTGGTACCGAGCAGCCATCGCGAACAGGCCCGCGATGCCTTCCCGGAGAAGAGCGGTTGCGGCTTTACCTTCGGCGATGGTTGTCACGGTTCTGACAGCGAATTCAACCTGTTCAACAGCCGTCGCATCGACGCCATTGACGTTACCAGCAAAACGGAGCCGCACTCATGATTGAACTCGTGATTGTGTCGCGTCTGCTCGAATACCCTGACGCTGCCTTGTGGCAGCATCAGCAGGAGATGTTCGAGGCTCTCGCGTCATCGGAAAAACTCGCCAAAGAAGATGCCCATGCGCTGGGCGTTTTCCTGCGCGATTTGGTGGCTCAGGATCCGCTGGACGCCCAGTCGGCGTACAGCGAGCTGTTCGACCGCGGCCGCGCCACCTCGCTGCTGCTATTTGAACATGTTCACGGCGAATCCCGCGATCGCGGGCAGGCGATGGTCGACCTGATGGCGCAGTACGAGCGCCATGGTCTACTGCTTGATAGCCATGAGCTGCCGGATCACCTACCGCTGTATCTGGAGTATCTGGCGCAGTTGCCGGAAGAGGAAGCGCTTGGCGGCCTGCGGGACGTTGCGCCGATCCTCGGCCTGCTCAGCGCGCGTCTGCAACAGCGCGAAAGCCGCTATGCGGTGCTGTTCGAGCTACTGTTGAAGCTGGCCAATACTCAGGTCGATAGCCAGAAAGTGGCGGAGAAGATCGCCGACGAGGCCCGCGACGATACGCCGCAGGCGCTGGATGCCGTCTGGGAAGAAGAGCAGGTCAAATTCTTTGCCGACCAGGGCTGCGGCGAGTCGGAGATTTCCGCTCACCAGCGTCGTTTTGCCGGAGCCGTGGCCCCGCAATATTTGAATATCTCTAACGGAGGACAGCACTAATGCACTTCCTGAATATGTTCTTCTTTGACATTTATCCGTACATTGCGGGTTCGGTGTTCCTTATTGGCAGCTGGCTGCGCTACGACTACGGTCAGTACACCTGGCGCGCCGCCTCCAGTCAGATGCTGGATCGTAAAGGGATGAACCTGGCGTCAAACCTGTTCCATATCGGGATCCTGGGTATTTTCGCCGGCCATTTCCTCGGCATGCTGACTCCGCACTGGATGTATGAATCCTTCCTGCCGATCGACGTGAAGCAGAAAATGGCGATGTTCGCCGGCGGCGCGTGCGGCGTGATGACGTTGGTGGGCGGTTTACTGCTGCTTAAGCGCCGTCTGCTGAGCCCACGCGTTCGCGCTACCACCACGACAGCGGATATTCTGATCCTCTCGTTACTGATGGTGCAATGCGCGCTGGGACTGCTGACCATTCCATTCTCCGCCCAGCATATGGACGGTAGCGAAATGATGAAACTGGTCGGCTGGGCGCAGTCGGTGGTGACCTTCCACGGCGGCGCTTCGCAGCATCTTGATGGCGTGGCGTTTGTCTTCCGCGTGCACCTGGTGCTGGGGATGACGCTGTTCCTGTTGTTCCCGTTCTCACGTCTGGTTCATATCTGGAGCGCGCCGGTCGAATACCTGACGCGCAAATACCAGATTGTACGCGCACGTCGCTAGTTCATCCGCGACGGCTGACTCACCCCGCCATGGCGGGGTTTTTTTTCGCCCCAACCAAGGTTGTTGCCCGCAGCGGCAAGCAAAATCAGCACCCCTCCTGCCAACTGCAGCGGCGCAAGCGCATGATGGAAAACCAGATAGTCCACCAGAATAGCCACCAGCGGATAGATAAACGACAGCGAACCGGTGACCGGCGTCGGTAGCTTTTGAATCGCACTATATAAAAGCTGGTACATAATCCCGGTATGGACAACGCCGAGGATTAACAAATAGTGCCAGGGAAAATGGCTGTTAAACTCAGGAGCATGAACCAGCGGCAAAAGCATTACCGTACCGACGATAACCTGAATAAAAGCGATATGCTGCGCCGGGAGCGGCTGCAGTTTGCGGGCAATAATGGCGGTCAGGGCATAAAAAAATGCCGCGCCTAATGCCAGGATAATACCGGTGACGAGATTATCGCTGTGGGCGGGAGTCAGCTCGCTCGACAGCAGAATCACCACGCCGCTAAAGGCCAGGAGTAACCATGCCCATTTTACCGCGCTTACCTTTTCACCCAGCATCATGCTCAGTAATACCAGCATAAAAGGCTGGGTATTGTAGACCACGGTGGCCATCCCAATAGAAACGCGTGAGTAGGCGGCAAAAAGCAGCAGCCAGTTAATGACCAGCGCGACGCCGCCAAGGATTGCCAGCGCCAGGGTGAGACGCGTCAGGCGGCTGAAGGGCTGTCGGCTTAACAAAATAAACAGCAATAATGTGACTGCGCCGATAAGACAGCGCCAGAAAACCACGTCGATTACCGGCAACCCTGAGAGCAGCACGAACGCGCCAATCGAGCCGGAAATTATCATCGCCAGACTCATTTGCCAGACTCCACGAGAAAGCTGCATATTTCACCTCCAGAAGTTTTCCATTATTGTCGTGAAAAGCCTGACAGCTTGATATATCTGAATTAAGGTAAAACAGATAAATACCTTTATTAATTAGGTGAAATAAATGGAATACATTATTGATGAAATAGACCGGGCGATTCTGGCCTGCCTGACGCAAGATGCCAGAGTTTCGCTTAAGGTATTGAGTGCGCAGGTGGGATTGACCTCCCCGAGTACCGCCGAGCGGGTAAAACGCCTTGAGGAAAAAGGAGTGATTCAGGGTTATAGCGCACGGGTTAATCTGGCGGCATTGGGATATAGCCTGCAGGCATTAGTACGGGTGAGGCCGCTACCGGGATTGCTGCAAAAAGTGGATAAATATATTCAGGCTATACCGGAGTGTATTGAAAGCGACAAGGTCACCGGAGAGGATTGTTTTGTTATGCGTCTCGTGGTGCGCGATATTGCGCAGCTGGATACGATATTGGATGGTCTGGCAGAATATGCGCAATGCAATACGTCGGTGGTGAAAAGCTCGCCGGTAAAAAGGCGCTTGCCCCCGCTGTGAGTTTTCCCGGAGGCGGTGCTGCGCACCTGTCCGGGCTACCAGACGTCACCACCTGTAGCCTCGCTAAGCGAAGCGCGAGCGAGGGGATAGCAGAACAGGTGGCTGAGAGAGTGTAAGAGTATGTAGCCTCGCTAAGCGAAGCGCGAGCGAGGAGATAGCAGAACCGGTGGCTGAAGGGAGATGGTGGTGGGGGAAGGATTACTCGGCGCTAAAGCGCCTCGCCCTTCGGGCCGTTGCCTGCGGCAACGTGCTCTCGCTGACGCTCGAGTCGAACCTTAGTCGAAGCTTCTCATCCTTCCCCATTGGGCAGAATATAGAATATCGCAGGTAGATTAAGCTGGGTATGACTTGGGGAGATGGTGGTGGGGGAAGGATTCGAACCTTCGAAGTCGATGACGGCAGATTTACAGTCTGCTCCCTTTGGCCGCTCGGGAACCCCACCAGGGGTAAAATCAAATTGTAGGCTATTCAGCAAAATGAATGGTGGTGGGGAAAGGATAACTTGTCGCTATCGCTCCTCGCCCTTCGGGCCGTTGCCTATGGCAACGTTCTCTCGCTGGCGCTCGAGTCGAACCTTAGTCGAAGGTTCTTACCCTTCCCGCTAAGTGCAAACATCGTTTACGCTTGTCGGGGAAACCATATCACTGTAGTGAATAATGGTGGTGGGGGAAGGATTCGAACCTTCGAAGTCGATGACGGCAGATTTACAGTCTGCTCCCTTTGGCCGCTCGGGAACCCCACCACGGGGTAATGCTTTGTACTGGCCTGCTCCCTTCTCGGGAAGCGGGGCGCATCATACCAAATGACGCGCCCCTGTAAAGCATTCCTTTGACAAAATTAAACTGGTTGCCTGATTTTTACGCGTAACGCCGTAAAGCTAACCAATTCATTTCGCTGTCGATTAAAGAATAATCGTCCGGTTACCGTAAACAAAGACGCGCTGCGCCAGCACCTGATAAAGCGCTCGGCTTAAGACGTTTTTTTCAACGTCGCGCCCCGCGCGCATCATATCTTCGGCGGTATAGGTATGATCGACGTGAATCACGTCCTGCATGATGATTGGGCCTTCATCCAGATTATCATTCACGTAGTGGGCGGTGGCGCCGATGATCTTCACCCCGCGCTCATAGGCCTGATGATACGGACGCGCACCGATAAACGCCGGCAGGAACGAGTGGTGAATATTAATGATTTTGTTCGGGAAACGAGCAACAAACGCCGGAGTTAGCACGCGCATGTACTTTGCCAGTACCACGTAGTCCGGATCGTGGGCGGCTATCGCATCGCCCATTCGCTGGTCGTGCTCTTCACGGCTCAGTCCTTCATGGCTCACCAGCTCAAAAGGAATACCGAAACGTTCCACCAGCGTGCGCAGCGTTTCATGGTTGCCGATTACCGCGGCGATGTCGACATCCAGTCCGCCGTAGTTGGCTTTCATCAGTAGATCGCCGAGACAGTGCGCTTCTTTGGTGACCAGAATCACCACCCGGCGACGGCCGGCCGGGTTGAGTTCGCGAATTGAACCTTCCGGCAGCGCGCTATCGAGGTCGGCCAGCAGTGTGGCGTCGTTAAAAATACCTTCGAGCTCGGTACGCATGAAGAAGCGACCGGTACGGTGGTCGACAAACTCATTGTTCTGCACGATGTTTAACTCGTGCTTGTAGCAGATATTCGTGATACGCGCGATGAGGCCTTTCTGATCAGGGCAAATGGTGCGTAGTACTTTACGTTGTAATGAATGCATCGCGGGGGAAATCCTGTTGTGTTTGCAATTGCTGATGCCGGGCCTTACTGGCCGCAGCATTTTTTAAATTTTTTACCTGAACCGCAAGGGCAGGGGTCATTACGACCAATTAATGGCCGGGTGCCGTCAATATAGTACCACTGTCCGTTTTCTTTTAAGAATCTGGAACGTTCAATAATCGCGCCGGGGCGGTTATCTTCAGTAAAACGTGCGATAAAACTGACGAAGCCTTCGTCGGGATTACGTCCGTTATCGGTGGCGAAAACGGTTAAGCCGAGCCATTGCGTATTGGCAAAGCCTTTTTCAATATCGGTGCGAAAACGTGACGCTTCACAGGTCGGATGCCAGGTTTTGATTAAATAATCGACATCTTTCATCACGAATGCGCTATAGCGGGAACGCATCAGCTGTGACGGGCTCGGCGCTAGCTGACCGCCGTCCAGATATCGCTGGCAACATGAGCTATACTCGAGAGCGCTGCCACAGGGGCATAATTGCGACAAAATCGCCTCCATGGAAAAGAATGACGGCGCCTGAGCGCCAACCTGCATTATGTTAACTGAGCGATGGCGCTGATGTCATGCTCGGAGTGGAAGGATATGTATCAGTACTAATGAGAAAGTTGAAGATTGGTTTAGCGCTAGGGGCTGGCGCCGCGCGCGGTTGGTCGCATATCGGCGTGATAAAAGCGCTGCATCGGGCGGGAATTGATGTCGATGTAGTGGCGGGATGTTCTATTGGTGCCTTAGTCGGTGCGGCTTACGCCTGCAATCGTCTCCCTGCGTTGGAAAAGTGGGTTAGCTCCTTTAGCAACTGGGATGTGCTGCGCTTGATGGATCTCTCCTGGCGGCGCGGCGGTTTGTTACGCGGCGAGCGGGTGTTCAATCAATACCGGCAAATTATGCCTGTTGCGCAAATCGAAGAGTGCGAACGTCGTTTTGCCGCCGTGGCGACTAACCTGAGTACCGGGCGTGAATTATGGTTTACGGAAGGTGACCTGCACATGGCGGTCCGCGCTTCTTGTAGTATGCCGGGCCTGATGTCGCCGGTGATGCATAACGGCTACTGGCTGGTAGATGGTGCGGTGGTCAATCCGGTGCCGGTCTCGCTAACGCGAGCCTTGGGGGCGGATATTGTGATTGCCGTTGACCTCCAGCATGACGCCCATCTTATGCAGCAGGACCTATTATCAATCGAATCGCCGCGTCCGGAGCCGATAGAAGAGCTAAGTTGGCATTCCCGCCTGCGATCCCGGTTGGGGAGAATGAGCTCTCGTCGTGCGACAATAACCCCCACGGCGATGGAGATTATGTCCACCTCGATTCAGGTGCTGGAAAACCGCCTGAAACGTAATCGTATGGCAGGCGATCCGCCAGATATCCTGCTACAGCCGTTTTGTCCGCAAATCTCCACTCTCGATTTTCATCGTGCTGGCGAAGCGATGGCCGCAGGACAGCTGGCCGTTGAGAAAAAAATGGATGAATTATTACCCTTGGTGCGCACTTCCGCGTAGCGCACTTGTCCAACACTTAAGTAAATTCTGACAGGCGATAGCGTGAATAGCGTGCCACTATTTAATTATCGTCAGCCAGGGGAGAGAACATGACGCAGCCATTGGCGGGAAAACAGATTCTGATAGTTGAAGACGAACCCGTTTTCCGCTCTCTTCTGGATAGCTGGCTCACTTCACTGGGGGCGACCATCCGCCAGGCGGAAGACGGCATTGAGGCGCTGCAGCAAATCGCGATTTCGAAACCGGATCTGATGATTTGTGATATCTCGATGCCGAGAATGAACGGCCTGGAGCTGGTTGAACAGGTTCGCAACCAGGGTGAACAACTTCCTATTTTGATGATTTCCGCGACCGAAAACATGGCGGACATTGCCAAAGCGCTGCGTCTTGGCGTGCAGGATGTCTTACTGAAGCCGGTAAAAGATTTTAATCGCCTGCGTGAAACGGTGTATGCATGTCTCTACCCGACAATGTTTAGTTCTCGAGTAGAAGAGGAAGAGCGATTATTTGAAGACTGGGATGCGTTAGTTAGCGATCCTCTGGCCGCGTCAAGGTTATTGCAGGAGCTTCAGCCGCCAGTACAGCAGGAGATATCTCATTGTCGCATTCATTACCGTCAGCTTATCTCTGCGGATAAACCGGGGCTGGTGCTGGATATTGCGCCGTTATCAGAAAACGATCTGGCGTTTTATTGCCTGGATGTTACCCGTGCCGGTGATAATGGCGTTCTGGCCGCATTATTATTACGCGCTTTGTTTAATGGTTTGTTGCAAGAACAGCTTGCTCATCAGGGGCAGCGACTGCCGGAAATGGGCGCATTGTTAAAACAAGTTAACCAATTACTCCGCCAGGCCAATTTACCAGGCCAATTCCCATTGTTGGTTGGTTATTATCACAGCGGATTAAAAAATTTGATTCTGGTTTCTGCTGGCCTTAACGGCACGCTGAATACCGGAGAGCATAAAATTCAAATTAGTAACGGCGTTCCGTTAGGAACGTTGGGCAACGCATACCTCAACCAAATTAGCCAGCGCTGCACATCATGGCAGTGTCAAATTTGGGGAGCAGGGGGACGTTTACGCCTGATGTTGTCTGCAGATTGAACAATTCTATCTATTTTTAGTAGGTGGGATTACCGGGCCTACATTTCCGGTGGTACTATCACTGCGTTTTATGCGTAAAAGTCCTAATTCGAGGGTATCCAAACCTTTTCAGACCAGGTTTATCTGATCAGACTGATATACTCGATGCGTTATTTATTGACGATTAAGTTCAAAAAACGAACAGTCCAGGAGATTTCAATGGCTGCCCTTAATTCTAAAGTAAGAAAAGCTGTTATCCCGGTAGCGGGATTAGGCACCAGGATGCTACCCGCCACCAAGGCTATTCCGAAAGAAATGCTGCCACTGGTAGATAAACCATTAATCCAATATGTTGTTAACGAATGTATCGCCGCTGGGATTACTGAAATTGTTCTGGTGACACACTCTTCGAAAAACTCTATTGAAAACCATTTCGATACCAGCTTCGAACTCGAAGCGATGCTGGAAAAACGTGTAAAACGTCAGCTTCTGGAAGAAGTTCAGTCTATTTGTCCGCCGCACGTCACCATCATGCAGGTACGTCAGGGGCTGGCTAAAGGTCTGGGCCACGCGGTGCTGTGCGCGCATCCGGTTGTCGGCGACGAACCGGTTGCGGTTATTCTGCCGGACGTGATTCTGGACGAATATGAATCCGATCTGACCCGCGATAACCTGGCGGAAATGATTGCTCGCTTTGACGAAACGGGCGCCAGCCAGATCATGGTTGAGCCGGTTGATGACGTTACGGCCTATGGTGTTGTTGACTGCAAAGGCGAAAGCCTGCAGCCTGGCGAAAGCGTGCCGATGGTTGGCGTTGTTGAGAAACCGAAGGCAGACGTCGCGCCGTCTAATCTGGCGGTAGTCGGTCGTTATGTGCTGAGCGCCGATATTTGGCCGCTGCTGGCGAAAACCCCTCCGGGAGCTGGCGATGAAATTCAGCTGACTGATGCTATTGATATGCTGATCGAGAAAGAAACCGTTGAAGCCTACCACATGAAAGGCAAAAGCCATGACTGCGGTAATAAGCTCGGTTATATGCAGGCCTTCGTAGAATATGGCGTTCGCCATAAAACTCTGGGCGAAGACTTTAAAGCCTGGCTTGAGCAGGCTGTCGCGAAGTAATATTCGCCAGCAGAACAACCGGATCGTCTGATGATGATCCGGTTTTTTTATGCCTGTTACTTTAAGCGTGTAGCGATAAAAAAAATCCCGCCGAAGCGGGATTTTTATATCAAGCATAAAGCTAATTAGAGCAGGAAATCGTCCAGTGTTTTACCTTGCTCGTCCATTGCTTTCTTGATGACTGCCGGAGTACGACCCTGGCCAGTCCAGGTTTTAGTTTCGCCGTTTTCATCAACGTAGCTGTATTTAGCCGGACGTGCAGCACGTTTAGTTTTGGTGCCAGCTTTAACTGCCGCCATGGTGCTCAGCAGTTCATTCGGATCAATACCGTCAGCGATCAGCATTTCGCGGTACTGTTGCAGTTTACGAGTGCGCTCTTCAATTTCTGCAGCAGCGGCGCTTTCTTCTTCGCGACGTTCGTTAACGACAACTTCTAATTTTTCCAGCATCTCTTCAAGCGTTTCAAGGGTGCATTCTCTTGCCTGCGCACGAAGAGTACGGATGTTGTTCAAAATTTTAAGTGCTTCGCTCATTGTAGTAATCTCAAACTTATATTGTGGGGTGGTTTGTTGAAGTAATAATAGAGCGATAAAATCAGATGTGCAATAGGGGAGAATGTAAGGAATTCAAAATTACTTGTTATTTGTCTGGTTGATTAAATAATTTAAGTTAAATTTTCGCGCGACTTCACATCTTCTCGCTTATAGCTTAAGCATACGCACAGGCGCTAAAACCATGAGTCAGGATGGTTTTCCTGCGTTTCGAGAGTAAATTTATACTTTACGTGGATAAATATCACTCTTCAGTTTTAGCGCATTAGTTACGGTGATGCTTAATATAAATTGGCGGCCAAAACCCATTATAGTTGTCCGGAGAATGGAGGTTTAAGCACAAAACGACAATGATTTGTATCTGCTGGCGCGGCAACGGTCTTGCCTGAAGCTATTCATTCACCGTCCGTTTCATTTTTTGTAAAGCATTATCGTTAAGTCGGCAATACCCCCTGTGAAAGCACGGTCGGCTCGGTAATATATGATACAATTGCGCAGTAAAACACATTGATTGGGGTTACGCAGCCGATGGCACAACTTTATTTTTACTATTCTGCAATGAATGCCGGTAAGTCTACCGCACTGTTGCAGTCTTCGTACAATTACCAGGAACGAGGGATGCGTACCGTCGTTTATACCGCTGAAATTGACGACCGCTTTGGTTCTGGCAAAGTGAGCTCGCGAATCGGGCTGTCTTCTCCGGCGCGGCTGTATAATCCTCAGACGTCGTTATATGCCGATATAGCGTCAGAGCATGCCCGCCAGCCTATTCATTGCGTGCTGGTGGACGAAAGCCAGTTCCTGACCCGTGAACAGGTCCACGAGCTCTCAGAAGTGGTGGATGAGCTCGATATCCCTGTATTGTGCTACGGCTTGCGTACGGACTTTCGCGGTGAGTTATTTAGCGGTAGCCAGTATTTGTTGGCATGGTCGGATAAGCTGGTTGAATTAAAAACTATTTGCTTCTGTGGGCGAAAGGCAAGCATGGTTTTGCGTCTTGACCAGGAGGGGCGACCGTACAATGAGGGCGAGCAGGTGGTGATTGGCGGTAATGAGCGCTACGTTTCCGTATGCCGTAAGCATTATAAAGAGGCGTTGAATATCGGTTCGTTAACCCAGGTGCAAAGTAAGCTGCGCCACTGCGAATAATTCTTTAATTTCATTATCTTCAGGCGCCTGTATGGCGCCTGTTGTCTTTTATGGAATCGGTTCCTGTATTCAGATATTACCCAGTGTATTGCTTCTTGTACTTCTGTATGTGAACACTAATAAAGTACGAATATAAAAAAAGCCCCATCAATAGATGGGGCTTCGTTCATATCAATGCCGTGAATTAAGCGGATTTTTTCGCTTTTTTCTCAGCTTTGACTGGAGCCGCTTCTTTTTTCACAGCCGCTGCTTCGCCTTCGACAAAGTCACGACCGTAGTAGGTGTCCAGCAGAATCTGTTTCAGCTCGGCGATCAGCGGGTAGCGCGGGTTAGCGCCGGTGCACTGGTCATCGAAGGCGTCTTCAGACAGCTTATCAACGTGAGCCAGGAAATCAGCTTCCTGAACACCGGCTTCACGGATAGATTTCGGAATACCCAGCTCCGCTTTGAGGCTTTCCAGCCATGCCAGCAGTTTCTCGATTTTCGCAGCAGTGCGGTCGCCCGGAGCGCTCAGACCCAGGTGGTCTGCGATCTCGGCGTAACGACGGCGTGCCTGCGGACGGTCATACTGACTGAATGCGGTCTGCTTGGTCGGGTTGTCATTCGCGTTATAGCGGATAACGTTGCAGATCAGCAGGGCGTTCGCCAGACCGTGAGGAATGTGGAACTGTGAGCCCAGTTTGTGCGCCATAGAGTGGCACACGCCCAGGAAGGCGTTAGCAAACGCGATACCGGCGATAGTGGCGGCACTGTGCACACGTTCGCGGGCTACCGGGTTCTTAGAACCTTCGTGGTAAGAGGCCGGCAGATACTCTTTCAGCAGTTTCAGCGCCTGCAGAGCCTGACCATCGGAGAACTCGGAAGCCAGTACGGAGACGTAAGCTTCCAGGGCATGAGTCACAGCGTCCAGACCACCGAAGGCGCACAGGGACTTCGGCATATCCATGACCAGGTTGGCATCGACAATCGCCATATCCGGAGTCAGCGCGTAATCGGCCAGCGGATATTTCTGTCCAGTTGCATCGTCGGTTACCACGGCGAACGGAGTCACTTCAGAGCCGGTACCGGAAGTCGTGGTGATGGCAACCATCTTCGCTTTAACGCCCATTTTCGGGAACTTGTAGATACGTTTACGGATATCCATAAAGCGCAGCGCCAGTTCTTCGAAGTGGGTTTCCGGATGCTCATACATAACCCACATGATTTTGGCTGCATCCATCGGGGAACCGCCGCCCAGCGCAATGATTACGTCTGGTTTGAAGGAGTTGGCCAGATCCGCGCCTTTACGCACGATGGTCAGAGTTGGGTCAGCTTCAACTTCAAAGAACACTTCGGTTTCTACGCCAGCCGCTTTCAGTACGGAAGTGATCTGGTCTGCATAACCGTTGTTGAACAGGAAGCGGTCAGTCACAATCAGCGCGCGTTTGTGACCATCAGTAATCACTTCATCCAGTGCGATTGGCAGAGAGCCACGACGGAAGTAGATAGATTTCGGAAGTTTATGCCACAACATGTTTTCAGCTCGCTTAGCAACGGTTTTCTTGTTGATCAGGTGTTTCGGACCAACGTTTTCAGAGATGGAGTTACCACCCCAGGAACCACAACCCAGAGTCAGGGAAGGTGCGAGTTTGAAGTTATACAGGTCGCCGATACCACCCTGAGAAGCCGGGGTGTTGATCAGGATACGCGCGGTTTTCATCATCTGGCCGAAGTAGGCCACGCGAGCCGGCTGGTTGTCCTGGTCGGTGTACAGGCAAGAGGTGTGACCGATACCGCCCATGGCGACCAGTTTTTCTGCTTTATCGACCGCGTCTTCGAAATCTTTCGCCCGGTACATTGCCAGCGTCGGGGACAGTTTTTCGTGAGCGAACGGTTCGCTTTCGTCAACGTCGGTAACTTCGCCGATCAGAATCTTAGTGGTGGCCGGCACGGTGAAGCCTGCCAGTTCAGCGATTTTTGCCGCCGGTTGACCAACGATCGCCGCATTCAGCGCGCCATTTTTCAGGATGATGTCCTGAACGGCTTTCAATTCTTTGCCCTGCAGCAGGTAGCCGCCGTGGCTGGCAAAACGTTCGCGAACGGCATCGTAGACCGAGTCGACAACAACAACAGACTGTTCAGAAGCACAGATAACGCCGTTATCGAAGGTTTTTGACATCAGTACGGACGCTACTGCGCGTTTAATATCGGCAGTTTCATCGATAACAACCGGCGTGTTACCTGCACCAACGCCGATAGCTGGTTTACCAGAACTGTAAGCAGCTTTAACCATACCTGGGCCACCGGTGGCGAGGATCAGGTTGATGTCAGGGTGGTGCATCAGCGCATTAGACAGTTCTACTGAAGGTTGGTCGATCCAACCAATCAGATCTTTCGGCGCACCGGCAGCAATCGCCGCCTGCAATACGATGTCAGCCGCTTTGTTGGTAGCGTCTTTAGCACGCGGGTGCGGGGAGAAGATAATGGCGTTACGCGTCTTCAGGCTGATCAGCGATTTGAAGATAGCCGTTGAGGTCGGGTTGGTAGTCGGAACGATACCGCAAATAATACCGATTGGTTCAGCAATGGTGATGGTACCGAAAGTGTCGTCTTCAGACAGGACGCCACAGGTTTTTTCATCTTTATAGGCGTTGTAGATATATTCGGAGGCGAAGTGGTTTTTGATCACTTTATCTTCAATAATACCCATGCCGGATTCGGCAACGGCCATTTTTGCGAGAGGGATTCGAGCATCTGCAGCGGCCAGAGCGGCGGCACGGAAGATCTTATCAACTTGTTCTTGAGTGAAACTGGCATATTCACGCTGGGCTTTTTTTACGCGCTCTACAAGTGCGTTAAGTTCAGCGACATTAGTAACAGCCATAATGCTCTCCTGATAATGTTAAACTTTTTTAGTAAAACAGTAGCTCGATTCGACATTATAGACAGGCTGTTAACAGCTTGCATGTAAATGTTAACGTAAAGATTTCTAACGCTTTGAACACACTGATTTACTAAAAAAGCTTTGTCTCACTACGCACTCAGGTACTTCGGCCTTTCACTCTCTTGATGTAGCCAAGATTACTCACTTCTGAGTATGAATTACGTGATTTAGATCAATATTTGGCGATGCTGATACCTTTCAGCAGGGCAATAATTGACCAGTTAGATGATGGGGAGTGATAATGTATGCATATTTAATGAATAAAGCCCATCCGCTAAACAAATATATAACAAATAAAAGCAAACAGCCGCGGCTGCATATTTGAGATGAATTGTGGCTATGAAAAGGGTATCTTCTGCCAAATTAATTTGTACTGACACTGTCAACAGCCTTTTTTAATGGTGCTGCGGAGTTCACTGTGACCCTACCGTTGTTTGATTTCGCTGTTTATTTTAAATTTTTTATCGGCCTTTTCGCGCTGGTCAACCCGGTCGGCATCATCCCGGTTTTCATTAGCATGACCAGCTACCAGACGGCGCTGGTGCGGAATAAGACGAATCTGACGGCTAATCTGTCGGTGGCTATCATTCTCCTTACCTCGCTCTTCCTTGGCGATGGCATCTTGCAAATTTTCGGCATCTCTATTGATTCTTTCCGTATTGCGGGTGGGATCCTGGTGGTGACTATCGCCATGTCGATGATTAGCGGCAAACTCGGTGAAGATAAACAAAACAAACAGGAGAAGTCGGAGACGGCTATTCGTGAAAGTATCGGTGTCGTACCGTTAGCGTTACCTTTAATGGCGGGGCCAGGGGCGATAAGCTCCACGATCGTTTGGGGGACTCGCTATCACTCCATTGCCCACCTGATCGGTTTTTCAATCGCCATTGCGCTGTTTGCCGCCTGTTGTTGGGGAATTTTCCGCATGGCGCCATGGTTGGTCAGATTGTTAGGGCAGACCGGGATTAACGTCATTACTCGTATCATGGGTCTGTTGCTGATGGCTTTAGGGATTGAGTTTATCGTCACCGGGATTAAAGCGCTGTTTCCTGGATTGACAGGGTAACTTACTTGGCAGGCGCGGGGCGCGTGGCCTCGCGTTTGAAAGATTATTAGCAAAACTTATTTCTGCAACTGATATAAAAGACAAACTATAACTTTTACTAATAATGATTTAATTTTATATTTATCATATGGTTAGTTGTTTTTATTCTATCTCGCCGTACTGTCTTTCTCCCCCCATCACTGTTATTTTCGTCACATCATTCTCTGGCGCTTGCTGTCGGATCATTGAAATGATATTAGTAATTTCTGCGAGACAGCAGATTAATGTGCTAAAAATTAGACAATTGTTAAATTATTGTGCAAAAAAGCAACTTTGCGCGCAGAGCGGGAACGCAAAATGACAGGGTGTTCCTATCTTGCTGATTAAAAGCAATATTTTTGCTTTTTTAACATGATAAGTCTTACGTTAAGTGCGGCTAAAAAAACAATAAAAGAGAATCCGGTAACATATTTGCAAATTGCATTGGCGGACATGAAACCGTTTTGGTACTTTCCGGCCTGATCGCTAACTAAATAATGTGCACAAATGAGAATTATTATTACATAACTCATTGTGCCGGAATTCCCCTCTGGACAGGGGGATAAAGAATCGACGTCAAGGCTGCCGTTTGAGCGGTCGTAATAAATAAGTCGGTGATAGCAAGCAGTAGAATCTGACAGCGGCAAAGACTCCTGCACTGTACAGAATCCCTTTAAGGGAAAAATAACAGGCTGGTTAAATAACCAGTAATTATAATGAGTGGAGTAACAACACATGACCATCATCACTAAAAAAAGTCTGGTAGCGGCGGGAATTTTATCTGCGCTAATCACCGCAAATGTTGCTATGGCAGCAGATGTTCCTGCCGGGGTGCAACTGGCGGATAAACAAACGCTGGTGCGTAATAACGGGGCAGAGGTGCAATCTCTGGATCCGCATAAAATTGAAGGTGTCCCGGAGTCCAACGTTAACCGCGATCTGTTTGAAGGGTTAGTGATTGGCGATCTTAACGGCCATCCTGTGCCGGGCGTTGCCGAATCGTGGGATAACAAGGATTTTAAAGTCTGGACCTTCCATATCCGCAAGGATGCCAAATGGTCCGACGGTTCACCGGTTACCGCGCAAGATTTCGTTTATAGCTGGCAGCGTCTGGCCGATCCGAAAACGGCATCTCCTTACGCCAGCTATCTCCAGTACGGCCATGTCGCTAACGTCGATGAGATTATCGCTGGCAAAAAACCTGCAACAGACCTTGGCGTCAAAGCGATTGACGACAAAACGTTTGAAGTCACGCTGAGCGAACCGGTTCCTTATTTCTATAAACTCCTCGTCCATCCATCCGTTTCTCCAGTACCAAAAGCCGCCATTGAAAAATATGGTGAGAAATGGACTCAGCCGGCGAATATTGTCACCAACGGCGCTTATAAATTAAAAGACTGGGTGGTCAACGAGCGTATTGTGCTCGAGCGTAATACGAATTACTGGGACAACGCCAAAACCGTTATTAACCAGGTAACTTACCTGCCAATTTCTTCTGAAGTTACCGATGTGAACCGCTACCGCAGCGGCGAAATCGACATGACCTATAACAACATGCCGATTGAACTGTTCCAGAAGCTGAAAAAAGAGATCCCGAAAGAAGTTCACGTCGATCCTTATCTGTGTACTTATTATTACGAAATCAATAACCAGAAAGCGCCATTTACCGACGTACGCGTCCGTACCGCGCTCAAGCTGGCGCTGGATCGCGATATTATCGTCAATAAAGTGAAAAACCAGGGCGATCTGCCGGCTTACAGTTATACCCCGCCATACACCGACGGCATGAAACTCGTTGAACCGGAGTGGTTCAAATGGTCTCAGGACAAGCGTAATGAAGAAGCGAAAAAATTACTGGCGGAAGCCGGCTATACCGCTGATAAGCCGCTGACCTTTAATCTGCTCTACAACACTTCCGATTTACATAAAAAACTGGCTATCGCCGTGGCGTCCATCTGGAAGAAAAACCTTGGCGCTAACGTTAAGCTGGAAAATCAGGAGTGGAAAACCTTCCTCGATAGCCGTCATCAGGGCACCTTCGATGTCGCTCGCGCCGGCTGGTGCGCTGATTACAACGAGCCGACATCGTTCCTGAACACCATGCTCAGCGACAGCTCTAACAACACGGCGCATTATAAGAGCCCGGCATTCGATAAGATCATCGGCGATACCCTGCAGGTCACCGATGAAGCGAAACGCGCCGAGCTGTACGCGCAGTCGGAACAACAGCTGGATAAAGATTCCGCGATTGTGCCTGTTTACTACTATGTGAACGCGCGCCTGGTTAAACCGTGGGTTGGCGGTTATACCGGTAAAGACCCGTTGGATAATATTTACGTGAAGAACCTTTATATTATCAAACATTAATGGCAAGACGTGGGGCAGGCTGAGCTTGCCCCACCGTGTCTGAATTCATCGCACTCGATAGGCACAGGCCAGAAGGTACGGGCAATGTTAAAATTCATATTACGTCGCTGTCTGGAAGCGATTCCGACGCTATTCATTCTTATTACTATCTCTTTCTTCATGATGCGCCTCGCGCCGGGCAGTCCTTTTACCGGTGAACGCACGCTGCCGCCGGAAGTCATGGCGAATATTGAAGCGAAATATCATTTAAACGACCCCATCATGACCCAGTACTTCAATTATCTGAAGCAACTGGCGCACGGTGATTTCGGTCCTTCCTTCAAATATAAAGATTATTCGGTCAACGATCTGGTCGCATCAAGCTTCCCGGTTTCCGCCAAATTGGGCCTTGCAGCCTTCTTGTTAGCCGTGATTCTTGGCGTCAGCGCCGGGGTTATTGCCGCGTTAAAACAGAATACCAAATGGGACTACGCGGTGATGGGGGTGGCAATGACCGGCGTCGTCATACCGAGTTTCGTAGTGGCGCCGCTGCTGGTGATGATTTTCGCCATCACGCTGCACTGGCTGCCTGGCGGTGGCTGGAACGGCGGGGCGCTGAAATTTATGATCCTGCCGATGGTGGCGTTATCGCTGGCCTATATTGCCAGTATCGCCCGTATCACCCGCGGTTCGATGATTGAAGTTTTGCACTCTAACTTCATTCGCACCGCAAGGGCGAAAGGTCTGCCGATGCGCAGAATTATCTTCCGCCACGCGCTGAAGCCTGCGCTGCTGCCGGTGCTTTCCTATATGGGGCCGGCGTTCGTCGGCATTATCACCGGCTCAATGGTTATCGAAACGATTTACGGCCTGCCAGGTATTGGCCAGTTATTCGTCAACGGCGCGCTTAACCGCGACTACTCGCTGGTGCTTAGCCTGACGATTCTCGTCGGCGCGCTGACCATTCTGTTTAACGCGATCGTCGACGTGCTGTACGCCGTTATCGATCCGAAAATTCGCTACTGAAGCCGGAGTTCGCCATGATGTTAAGTAAGAAAAACAGCGAGGCGCTGGAGCACTTCAGTGAGAAGCTGGAGGTTGAGGGCCGTAGCCTGTGGCAGGATGCGCGTCGCCGCTTTATGCATAACCGCGCGGCGGTAGCCAGCCTGATTGTGCTGGTGATTATTGCGCTGTTTGTGACTATCGCTCCAATGTTGTCGCAGTTCTCCTATTTCGATACCGACTGGGGGATGATGTCCAACGCTCCGGATATGGAGTCTGGTCACTATTTTGGTACCGATTCATCCGGTCGCGACCTGCTGGTGCGCGTAGCGATTGGCGGACGTATTTCGCTGATGGTTGGCGTGGCCGCAGCGCTGGTGGCGGTGATCCTCGGCACCCTCTATGGTTCACTTTCCGGTTATCTCGGCGGCAAAGTGGACTCGGTGATGATGCGTTTGCTGGAAATCCTCAACTCCTTCCCGTTCATGTTCTTCGTGATCCTGCTGGTTACCTTCTTTGGTCAGAACATCCTGCTGATCTTTGTGGCGATCGGGATGGTATCTTGGCTGGATATGGCGCGTATCGTACGCGGTCAGACCCTGAGTCTGAAACGTAAAGAGTTCATCGAAGCCGCGCAGGTCGGCGGGGTCTCCACCGCGAATATCGTTATTCGTCATATCGTGCCGAACGTCCTGGGCGTGGTGGTGGTTTACGCTTCACTGCTGGTACCCAGCATGATTCTGTTCGAATCCTTCCTGAGCTTCCTCGGCCTTGGTACCCAGGAGCCGCTGAGCAGTTGGGGCGCGTTACTCAGTGATGGCGCCAACTCAATGGAAGTCTCGCCGTGGCTGTTATTGTTCCCTGCCGGGTTCCTGGTGGTAACGCTGTTCTGTTTCAACTTTATCGGCGATGGCCTGCGTGATGCCCTCGACCCGAAAGACCGCTAAGGAGCGCCGTCATGAGCACAATTGAAATGACTAAAGCGCCGCAGGCCGCGCAGCAAAGCGGTCTGCTGCTGGATGTGAAGGATCTTCGGGTGACGTTTAAAACGCCGGATGGCGATGTCACCGCGGTTAACGATCTGAATTTTAACCTGCGGGCTGGTGAAACCTTAGGTATCGTCGGTGAGTCAGGTTCCGGTAAATCGCAAACGGCATTCGCTTTAATGGGGCTGCTGGCGGCGAATGGCCATATCGGTGGTTCCGCCACTTTTAACGGTCGTGAAATCCTCAATTTGCCGGAGCGCGATCTGAATAAGCTGCGTGCCGAACAGATTTCGATGATTTTCCAGGATCCGATGACGTCGTTGAACCCTTATATGCGGGTCGGCGAGCAGCTGATGGAAGTGCTGATGCTGCATAAAGGGCTGAGCAAAGCCGCGGCTTTTGAAGAGTCGGTACGGATGCTCGATGCGGTGAAGATGCCGGAAGCGCGTAAGCGCATGAAGATGTTCCCGCACGAGTTCTCCGGCGGAATGCGCCAGCGCGTGATGATCGCCATGGCGCTGTTATGTCGGCCAAAACTGCTGATTGCCGATGAACCGACCACCGCGTTGGACGTCACCGTGCAGGCGCAGATCATGACCCTGCTTAACGAGCTGAAGCGCGAGTTTAACACCGCGATTATTATGATTACCCACGACCTCGGCGTGGTGGCGGGGATCTGCGATAAGGTACTGGTGATGTATGCCGGGCGTACCATGGAATACGGTCAGGCGCGCGATGTGTTCTACCAACCGTCGCACCCGTACTCGATCGGTTTGCTCAATGCGGTACCGCGTCTCGATGGCGAAGGCGATTCCTTGCTGACGATTCCCGGCAACCCGCCGAACCTGCTGCGTCTGCCGAAAGGATGTCCGTTCCAGCCGCGCTGTCCGCATGCTATGGAAATCTGTAATAGCGCTCCGCCTCTGGAGTCGTTTGCGCCAGGTCGCCTGCGCGCCTGCTTTAAACCGGTAGGGGATCTGCTATGAACGCCGTGATCGAACAAAGAAAAGTGTTGCTCGAAATTGCTGACCTGAAAGTACATTTTGATATTAAAGATGGTAAGCAATGGTTCTGGCAGCCGTCAAAAACGCTCAAAGCGGTGGATGGCGTTACGCTGCGCCTGTATGAAGGCGAAACGCTCGGGGTGGTTGGTGAATCCGGCTGCGGTAAATCGACCTTCGCCCGCGCCATCATCGGCCTGGTGAAAGCTACCGACGGTAAAGTGGCCTGGCTTGGAAAAGATCTGTTAGGCATGAAGCCGGAAGAGTGGCGCGACGTGCGCAGCGATATCCAGATGATCTTCCAGGATCCTTTAGCATCGCTGAATCCGCGTATGACCATTGGCGAAATCATCGCTGAACCGCTGCGGACCTATCACCCGAAGATGCCACGTCAGGAAGTGCGCGATCGCGTGAAGGCGATGATGATGAAGGTCGGACTGCTGCCGAACCTGATTAACCGCTATCCGCACGAATTCTCCGGCGGCCAGTGTCAGCGCATTGGTATCGCTCGCGCGCTGATCCTTGAGCCTAAGTTGATTATTTGCGATGAGCCGGTATCGGCGCTGGATGTTTCCATTCAGGCGCAGGTGGTGAACTTACTACAACAACTGCAGCGGGAGATGGGGCTGTCGTTGATTTTTATTGCCCATGACCTGGCGGTAGTAAAACATATTTCCGACCGCGTGCTGGTCATGTATTTGGGTCATGCGGTGGAGTTAGGTACCTATGATGAGGTGTACCATAATCCGCTGCATCCTTATACCAAAGCGCTGATGTCGGCCGTACCGGTGCCGGATCCTGATCTTGAGAAGAATAAAACCATCCAACTGCTGGAAGGGGAGTTGCCTTCGCCGATTAATCCGCCTTCGGGTTGCGTGTTCCGCACCCGATGTCCATTGGCCGGGCCCGAATGCGCCAAAACGCGTCCGGTGCTGGAAGGCAGTTTCCGCCATGCGGTTTCCTGCCTGAAGGTAGACCCGTTATAATCACTTGGGCTGACTGATGTCAGCCCTTTTTTATTGTGAGGTTAACGTGGCAGTTTCGCTTTCCGCCGCCCGTTTGCGGCTTTACCATTTACTTTTCGATCAAACTCGTCGCTCCGGCCGCCGTTTTGAAGGGCTTTGCGGTTTATTCGCCCTGTTGAGCGTGGTCATTATTTTTGTTGAGTCCGGACTCGGTTCGCAGTATCACCTGTCGCTAGATGAATGGCATATTTTTGTCTGGCTGGAGTTGGGGGTCACCGCGGTCTTCACCGCGGAATATATTTTACGTGTTATCAGCTGGCCGAATCCGCTGCGCTATATCTTCAGCTTCTGGGGATTTATCGATCTGGCGACCGTTTTGCCGTTGTATGTGATGTGGTTATGGCCGGAAATGAGCCTCGAGTATGTTTTTGCCTGGCGGGCCATGCGGGTTATCCGCGCGCTGCGTATTCTTAAACTGCTGCGCTTTATGCCGTCGCTGAATATTTTTTGGCGGGCTATCGTCAGCGCCCGTCATCAGCTCATTCTGTTCTACTCGTTTATTGCTATTGTGATGGTGATTTTCGGCTCGCTGATGTATTTAATTGAAGGGCCGCAATACGGGTTTACCACCTTAAATGCTTCGGTCTATTGGGCAATCGTCACCATTACTACCGTGGGATACGGCGACATTACGCCGCATACTCCATTAGGGCGGATACTCGCCTCTGTACTTATTCTCATCGGTTATTCTATCATCGCCATTCCAACCGGGCTGATAACGACCCATATGACTACGGCGCTGCAAAACCGACGCGCCCGCCGCGTTTGCCCAAACTGCAATAACGCCGAGCATGATAAAAACGCCCGTTTCTGCCACGCCTGCGGAACAGAATTACCGCAATAACGTATAAAACAAAAAGCCTGCCGATGTTACCGTCGGCAGGCTTTTTTACAGGCGCATTAGCTTAATGCTTATTCACGCCACAGAATGTGGCACAGCTTGTGATCTTTTTCGCGGCACAGCAGAACGCGAGCGAAGATATCGTTGATCTCGCCGCCATCGGTATCGGCCAGGCCAATGACAACTTCGGCGAAGAAATCTGGATTGAGGTCGTAATCGACATGCTCCTGCCAGTCTTCCGCCGGGTCAAACAGCTCGGCGCCGCCGCGCTCTTCAAACTGCAGATTGAAAAGAATGATATCCGCTGGGTCTAGGTTATCTGCCGCCAGCTCAAGAAAGATATCGTAGGCCTGTTCGAGCGTTTCGTCTTCGGTCAGGCGATTGTTTAAATCCATATCCATGATTGCTACCCGCTAAGCATCTGATGGGCACGTTTTACAGCAACGGGCTGAAGAAGTAAAACAGTCGCTCTGCGATCCGCTGCCATAGCGGACGTTTGGCCCACAGTTTTGCATCCAGCAGGCGCGATCGGGAGATGTAATCGTCCTGTACCGCCGCCAGGTCTCCGCCGAAGCCCACGTCGTCGATCGCCAGCGTGATCTCGAAATTAAGCCACAGGCTGCGCATATCGAGATTAACGGTACCGACCAGGCTCAATTCGCCATCCACCAGCACGCTTTTGGTATGTAGCAGACCGCCTTCGAATTGGTAAATTTTCACGCCAGCGGCAAGCAGTTCGGTGAAGAAGGCGCGACTGGCCCAGCCTACCAGCAAGGAGTCGTTTTTACGCGGCATGATAATACTCACCTCGACACCGCGTTGGGCGGCGGTACAGATGGCGTGCAGCAGGTCATCGCTGGGGACGAAGTAGGGGGTGGTCATGATCAGATGTTCTTTCGCCGCATAGGCTGCGGTTAACAACGCCTGATGAATCAAATCTTCCGGGAAGCCGGGACCAGAAGCAATGGTATGGATGGTATGGCCATTGGCTTCCTCAAACGGCATGATGTTGACGTCCGGCGGCGGCGGCAAAATTCGCTTGCCGGTCTCAATTTCCCAGTCGCAGGAGTAGACGATACCCATCGCCGTCGCTACCGGACCTTCCATTCGCGCCATCAGATCGACCCATTGGCCGACGCCGGAATCCTGTTTGAAGTAGCGCGGGTCAACCATATTCATGCTACCGGTGTAGGCAATATAGTTGTCAATCATCACCATTTTACGGTGCTGACGCAGATCCATACGGCGTAAAAATACACGCATTAGATTCACTTTTAGCGCTTCGACCACCTCGATACCGGCGTTACGCATCATTGCCGCCCACGGGCTGCGGAAAAAGGCGACGCTACCGGCCGAATCGAGCATCAGCCGGCAATGCACGCCGCGTCGTGCGGCTGCCATCAGCGATTCCGCCACCTGGTCGGCCATCCCGCCGGGCTGCCAGATGTAGAACACCATTTCGATGTTATGCCGCGCCAGCTGGATGTCTCGAATCAGCGCCTGCATGACATCATCAGATTCGGTCAGCAGCTGTAGCTGGTTACCTTTTACGCCAGCGATCCCCTGGCGACGTTCGCACAGTTTGAACAGTGATTCGGCAACCGGGCTATTTTCTTCAGCAAAAATATGTTTGCAGCTTTTCAGGTCCGTTAGCCATTTGGCGGTGGAGGGCCACATGGCGCGAGCGCGCTCGGCTCGACGCTTACCAAGATGCAGTTCGCCGAAAGAGAGGTAAGCGATAATTCCCACCAGCGGCAGGATGTAAATAATCAGTAACCATGCCATGGCGGAAGGCACTGCGCGACGTTTCATTAGAATGCGTAATGTAACGCCGGCAATCAGTAGCCAGTAACCAAGAATGACCAGCCAGTTTACGACCGTGTAAAAGGTTGTCATAGATGAAAAATCCTTTTGAATAGCCCGATGCCATGAGTTTACGCATCATCATCCATCTGGCAAATAAAAACGCAGCGAAAGCGATGGTCAGACAGATTCATCGGTTTATAATGAGGGCTGTTTTTCACTCGTAGAGTAGTAGCAATGAAGCGTAGTAGAACGGAAGTAGGGCGCTGGCGCATGCTTAGACAAGTAAGTCGCCGTAAATCGCGCTGGCTGGAAGCCCAATCTCGCCGCAACATGCGGATTCTTTCAATCAGGAAGTGCCTGGTCAAACGGCAGCGTCATGCTTTGCTGTTCACCTTCTCTGAATTCTGAGAGTTAAAACGAAAGGCACCGCTTGCGGTGCCTCTGTGTTTTAAGTGGGTGATTAAAATACTTTTTTGTAAGGTTTCACCGAGACGTGCTGATAGACGCCTGCGGCGATATAGGGGTCATCGTTGGCCCAGGACTGCGCCGCTTCCAGCGATTCAAATTCTGCGATAACCGTTGAGCCGCTAAATCCTGCCGCGCCAGGTTCATTGCTATCTACCGCGGGCATCGGGCCTGCGGTCAGTAAACGGCCTTCATCATGTAATAGTTGTAGGCGCGCCAGATGGGCAGGGCGCACCGCCTGGCGTTTTTCCAGAGAATCGGCGATATCTTCTGCGTAGATGACGTAAAGCACGGCAAGGCTCCTTAATCAAAAAATAGGCAAATCACGTGACGTGAAAGCGTTATGAGCAGCAATGTAAGATGCGCACGCCTTTAGCATGCCACGGCACGCCGGTTTTTTTCCACAAAACGAGGCAAAATTTGATGCAGGATAACACGTCTTATTGAATATGATTGCTATTTGCATTTAAAATCAGGGCATCATTTTTCAACAGAAACGACTATGAGCGCAATGACCCTTGATTTACCTCGCCGCTTTCCGTGGCCAACGCTGCTGTCCGTGGCTATCCACGGTGCCGTTGTGGCGGGGTTGCTTTATACCTCGGTACATCAGGTTATTGAAAAGCCTTCGCCTTCACAGCCAATCGAAATAACGATGGTAGCGCCGGCGGATTTAGAGCCTCCACAGGCGGCGCAGCCGGTCGTTGAACCCGTTGTTGAACCGGAGCCGGAGCCGGAACCTGAAGTGGTGCCTGAGCCGCCAAAAGAGGCGCCAGTGGTAATCCACAAACCGGAGCCGAAGCCCAAACCTAAGCCGAAACCAAAGCCTAAGCCAGAGAAAAAGGTCGAGCCGAAACGTGAGGTGAAACCCGCTGAGTCGCGTCCGGTCTCGCCGTTTGAGAATAACAATACGGCGCCTGCGCGTACCGCCCCGAGTACGACGGCGGCAACGGCAAAACCGATGACCACCGCGCCAAGCGGTCCTAAAGCGTTGAAACGCGGCGACCCTTCTTACCCGCAACGTGCGCAGGCGCTACGTATTGAAGGTGACGTGAGCGTGAAATTTGATGTTACTGCCGATGGTCGCGTGGAGAACATCCAGATAGTCTCTGCTAAGCCGGCCAATATGTTTGAGCGTGATGTCAAAACAGCGATGCGTAAATGGCGCTACGAGCCTGGCAGACCGGGTACTGGCCTGACGATGAACATCCAATTCCGCTTAAATGGCGTGAAAATGGATTAATCCTGCTGATGAAAAAGGCCCCTTTGAGGGCCTTTTGTTACGCTTCTTGCAGGGCTTCATCGAGCGCTTTTTGCGCGGTAACCAGGTGTTGGCCGCCGAACAGAATCGCCCGATTAAGTAAGGTATATAGCTGGTAAATCGGTTGTCGTTCAAGGAAGCCAGCAGGCAGCGGCGAGACCGACTGGTAACCGTCATAAATCTGCGGCGGCTGTTCCGGATGAAGTGGCAGCATAGCCAAATCGCATTCGCGATCGCCCCAATAACACGCCGGATCGAAAATATACGGGCCATTGGGCCCCAGCGCGCAGTTCCCTGACCACAAGTCGCCATGTAATAAAGAAGGCTGCGGCTGATGGTTGCTGAGCCGCCGCTGTACGGTGTCGACAATGCTGTCGATATCGCCGAAGTGCAGCCCTTTTTCCGCCGCTAGCTCCAGCTGCCAGCCAATGCGTTGTTCAGCGAAAAACGTTGACCAGCGGCGCTGCCAGGCATTCGGCTGCGGGGTCGTCGACAGATCGTTGTCAAAATCAAGGCCAAACTGCGGCTGATCGCTCCACTGATGTAAATGGGCTATTTGCTGACCGAGAAGAAACGCGTTATGCGCATCCAGCGGGCGCGGCGGTAAATATTCCATCACCAGAAAGCTGTAATCCCGATCGCTGCCGACGGCGAAGACCTGCGGAACGCTAACGGTTTTACAGCGCGAGAGCAGCTCCAGCTGATCGGCCTCCGCGGTAAAAATGGGGAGCAGCTCGCGTTCATCGCATTTGACGAAATAATCTTTCCCGCCAAAACGTAAATGCCAGGCGGCATGGATTTCTCCGCCGGGTAGCTCGTTGCGCAGTTCGATTTCAGCGCCGTCAGTGTGCTGCTCGCTTAACAAATTGCTAATAGCTTGCCACATGCTGTCTCTCCCCATGTTTTCCACCATATCATAAGGTTAGCGTATAAACTGGCCGTAAAGTTCGAGCTAACGCACAACTGGCGCCTTCCGCGATGGTAATCGCACTTATTGAGCTTTTAACCATTCGCTAAATGTGGTGATGGCGATATCTGCCGGTCTGCCTAAGGCAGTTTCCGCAAGACCTGCGCTTAAAGCCCGGACGTCGTCGGCGCTCTGCGCGCTCAGCAGGCCAAATGTGTTGGTGCCTAATTCATGAGTTTTGCCATCATCATCGTTGAGCGTCAGGACAAAACCTGCGCGGATGAAATGATTGCTGAGCTCATTTATCTCGGTCAGCGCCTGTTCCTGAAATTTAACGGTGATCACGTGCGCGGTAATATCGTTGCTCATTTTTCACTCTGTTGTTATGCATGGAATTTCTAGCATAGACCATGATGGCGAATTGACCCCCTTCACCGGAGCGAAGGGGGGCGAGGCTAGCGGCCGCACAGGTAATCGTAGATTTTCTGCGTATTGGCTAAGGAACAGAGACGGGTGCCGTGGTTAATCGTGGCGGCGCTACCGGCGGCGACGCCAAAGCGGACCATATCTTCCAGCGAGGCGTGCTCGGCGAGACGCAATGTCATCGCGCCGACCATACTGTCGCCGGCGCCGACGGTGCTTTGGCTTTTCATCGGCGGCGGCACCACCTGTACGCTACCGTTGGAATCAACCCCCAGCGCCCCCTGCGGGCCCAGCGAAACCACTACCCGGCGTACTTTTCCGGAGCGGATGAGCTCCAGCGCGGCATTGCGCACATCGTCCGGCTGGCTGAGGTCGCGCTGTACCAGCGCGCTGAGTTCTTTCTGGTTAGGTTTGACCAGTTCGATATTGCCAACGTCCAGCGCGGCGGCCAGCGCATCGCCAGAGCTGTCGATGATGCAACGCAGCCCGTGTTGCTGGGCATTTTTTACCAGTTGAGTCAGATGCCCGACGCTGATACCGGGCGGCAGACTGCCGCTGATAACCAGCAGAGAACCGGGCTCAATCGCCAGCACTTTCTCTTCCAGGCGGCGGAATTCATCTTCGGTTAGCGCCGCGCCGGGCATGACAAAGCGATATTGTTCGCCGCTGGCATCGACATGCACATGTAAGTTTTGCCGCGTCCAGTCGCGGGTTTCTACTGTTTCGACCGGGACCTGCTCGTCAGCCATCAGGGCTGAAAGATGCTCGCCGGTGGCGCCCCCAACCGGAAAAATCGCCGTCGCTTTACCGCCCAGAAAAGTAATCGCCCGGGCGACGTTGATGCCGCCGCCGCCGGGTTCGAAAACCGGAGCGCTACAGCGTAATTTGCCTTCGGGGTAAATTTGCGGCGTCAGCGTTGCGCTGTCGAGTGATGGGGCTAGCGTGAGCGTATAAATTTTGGTCATCCTGTTCCTCCTTAATACGAATAAAGCTGCTTTTTTAAGCATGGCACCGAAATGGAGTGAGGGGAAGCGGGGCGGGCGGCGGATTTACAAAGATGTCTGTGTTTTTATCTTTATGAAATAAAGATTGTTTTGGGAACCGTCTTATTCAAAAAACGAAATAGCAACTGATTGCTAAGTTATTCGTGCTTTTTTATAATCAAGCGCCTTTCTTAAGACTCGCATTCAGCGCGCCTCGCGAAAGTTTCCGGGACCTGTCGGGTCTCCTTAAATGTTGTACGGACTCTAAATTCAATGAAGGGATCTCTGGTCCATTCATCATTTGTACTGTCCTGAAGATATGTATTTTAGAGAGTTATAATGAAGCTTTTGAAGACAGTACCCGCAGCGGCATTGCTGGCGGGGGGGCTTTTTGCGTCTGTAAACGCACTGGCCGATGATTCCGTTTTTACCGTCATGGATGACCCTTCCACTGCTAAGAAACCTTTCGAAGGTGCTGTGAATGCGGGTTATCTCGCTCAGTCCGGCAACACGAAAAGCTCCTCAATGACCGCTGACTCAACGCTGACCTGGTACGGCGATACCACGGCCTGGTCACTGTGGGGCAACGCGAGCAACACGTCCTCTAACGATCAACGCTCTTCGGAAAAATATGCCGTTGGCGGTCGTAGTCGTTATAACCTGACCGATATGAACTACGTATTTGGTCAGGCCAGTTGGCTGACCGACCGCTACAACGGTTATCAACAGCGCGACGTCCTGACCGCCGGTTATGGTCGCCAGATCCTCAACGGCCCGGTTCACAGCCTGCGTTTTGAATTTGGTCCGGGCGTGCGTTATGACGAATATACCGATGGCGATAACGAAACTCAGCCGCTGGGTTACGCGTCCGGAACCTGGGCGTGGCAGATGACCGACAACGCTAAATTTACGCAAGGTGTTTCGGTATTCGGGGCTGAAGACACGACGCTGAATTCGGAAAGTGCATTAAACGTGGCCATCAACGCCCACTTTGCGCTACGCGTCGCCTATAACCTGACGTGGAACTCGCAGCCGCCGGCCTCGGCGCCTGAGCATACCGACCGCCGCACCACCTTGTCGCTCGGTTATAAAATGTAATTTTTCAGGCCGGGCAGCCGGCCTGATTCCTGTTGTTTCCTGCCGGGTATGAATACTCACTATAACGGATGATTTTTTCATTCGTTTTTTAGCGGTGGGGGGATTTATTTATGTATGCAGGTAATTTATCGATTAATTAACCGCGTGGTATGAGCGGGAATTGCTGCGATTAATTGTCAGCGCCCCTTGCTATTTAAAAGAAGAATAACCATTTAGTTATTGCGACTTTAATCGCGCACTAATGATGTGTACACTAACACCCGGTGTTATCAACGAGCGGCTGCAGGTGAGGGCGGTTCAATAGATAGACGGGCGTACTCATATTTTCGCAGAGTGAAGCGGGAGCTGAGCCACAACTCGTTGATAATTATGATTATATTGTTTTGTATGTGCTCTTTCGTGTGGGGCACCACTGCAAATAAGGACATAAAATGCCTGTAATTACGCTTCCTGATGGCAGCCAACGCCATTTCGACCACGCAGTTAGCCCGATGGATGTTGCTCTGGATATTGGTCCAGGCCTGGCGAAAGCCACCATCGCCGGACGTGTTAACGGTGAGCTGGTTGATGCCTGCGACCCGATCGAAAATGATTCCACGCTTTCTATTATCACCGCAAAAGATGAAGACGGTCTGGAGATCATTCGTCACTCCTGCGCGCACCTGTTAGGTCATGCGATCAAGCAGCTGTGGCCGAACACTAAAATGGCCATTGGCCCGGTTGTCGACAACGGTTTTTACTATGATGTCGATCTGGACCACACCCTGACTCAGGAAGACATCGACGCGCTCGAAAAACGTATGCACGAGCTCGCCGAGAAAAACTACGATGTCATCAAGAAGAAAGTCAGCTGGCACGAAGCGCGTGAAACCTTCGTGAAGCGCGGCGAAACCTATAAAGTTTCCATTCTTGACGAAAACATCGGCCATGATGACAAGCCAGGCTTGTATCATCACGAAGAATATATCGATATGTGCCGTGGCCCGCACGTACCGAATATGCGTTTCTGCCATCACTTCAAACTGATGAAAACCGCTGGCGCGTACTGGCGTGGCGACAGCAACAATAAAATGTTGCAGCGTATCTACGGTACCGCGTGGGCAGATAAAAAAGCGCTGAACGCCTACCTGCAGCGTCTGGAAGAGGCCGCTAAGCGTGACCACCGTAAAATCGGGAAACAGCTAGACCTGTATCATATGCAGGAAGAAGCGCCGGGTATGGTGTTCTGGCACAATGACGGCTGGACCATCTTCCGTGAACTGGAAACTTTCGTTCGCTCGAAGCTGAAAGAGTATCAGTATCAGGAAGTCAAAGGCCCGTTCATGATGGACCGTGTGCTGTGGGAAAAAACCGGCCACTGGGACAACTACAAAGATGCGATGTTCACCACCTCTTCCGAGAACCGTGAATACTGCATTAAGCCGATGAACTGCCCGGGTCACGTGCAGATCTTCAACCAGGGGTTGAAATCTTACCGCGATCTGCCGCTGCGTATGGCTGAATTCGGTAGCTGCCACCGTAATGAGCCGTCGGGCGCGCTGCATGGTCTGATGCGCGTTCGCGGCTTTACTCAGGATGATGCGCATATCTTCTGTACTGAAGATCAGGTTCGCGATGAAGTGAACGCCTGTATTCGTATGGTTTATGATATGTACAGCACCTTTGGCTTCGAGAAAATCGTCGTCAAGCTGTCTACTCGCCCGGAAAAACGTATCGGTAGCGACGAGACCTGGGATCGCGCGGAAGCGGATCTGGCGGTGGCGCTGGAAGAAAACAACATCCCATTTGAATATCAACTGGGCGAAGGGGCGTTCTACGGCCCGAAAATTGAATTTACCCTGTATGACTGCCTCGATCGTGCATGGCAGTGCGGTACTGTACAGCTGGACTTCTCCCTGCCGCAGCGTTTAAGCGCCTCTTATGTTGGCGAAAACAACGAGCGTCAGGTACCGGTAATGATTCACCGCGCGATTCTCGGCTCGCTGGAGCGCTTCATCGGCATCCTGACCGAAGAGTTCGCTGGCTTCTTCCCAACCTGGCTTGCGCCAGTGCAGGTAGTGGTCATGAATATTACTGATTCTCAGTCTGAATACGTTAACGAATTGACGCGTAAACTACAAAATGCGGGCATTCGCGTAAAAGCGGACTTGAGAAATGAGAAGATTGGCTTTAAAATCCGCGAGCACACTTTACGTCGTGTCCCGTATATGTTGGTCTGTGGCGACAAAGAAGTCGAAGCCGGCAAAGTGGCCGTGCGTACCCGTCGCGGTAAAGACCTCGGCAGCATGGACGTAAATGAAGTGATCGAGAAGCTGCAACAAGAGATTCGCAGCCGCAGTCTTCAACAACTGGAGGAATAAGGTATTAAAGGCGGAAAACGAGTTCAAACGGCACGTCCGAATCGTATTAATGGCGAGATTCGCGCCCAGGAAGTTCGCTTAACTGGTCTGGAAGGTGAGCAGCTGGGTATTGTGAGTCTGAGAGAAGCTATCGAAAAGGCTGAAGAGGCTGGAGTAGATTTAGTTGAAATCAGCCCTAACGCCGAACCGCCAGTTTGTCGTATCATGGACTACGGCAAGTTCCTTTATGAAAAGAGTAAGTCTTCTAAGGAACAGAAGAAGAAGCAGAAAGTTATCCAGGTTAAGGAAATTAAATTCCGCCCTGGTACTGATGAAGGTGACTATCAGGTAAAACTCCGCAGCCTGATTCGCTTTCTCGAAGATGGCGATAAGGCCAAGATCACGCTGCGTTTCCGCGGTCGTGAGATGGCCCACCAGCAGATCGGTATGGAAGTGCTTAATCGCGTGAAAGACGATCTGGTTGAACTGGCAGTAGTCGAATCCTTCCCAACGAAGATCGAAGGCCGCCAGATGATCATGGTGCTCGCTCCGAAGAAGAAACAGTAAGGCCATCAAGTAACATTCCGGTGGGCTTCGGCTCACTGGCTTGTTCGCCTTTGTTTCGTTTATTAACAATGCGAAGTGGAAGTTATTAAAATGCCAAAAATTAAGACCGTACGCGGTGCTGCAAAGCGCTTCAAAAAAACCGGTAAAGGTGGTTTTAAGCACAAGCACGCTAACCTGCGTCACATTCTGACCAAAAAAGCTACCAAGCGTAAACGTCACCTGCGTCCGAAAGCCATGGTTTCCAAAGGCGATCTGGGCCTGGTAATCGCGTGCCTGCCGTACGCATAAGTCGTTAACCCTTTTAACTTTTTAATTAGAATAGATACAGGAGAGCACATATGGCTCGCGTAAAACGTGGTGTAGTTGCCCGTGCACGTCACAAGAAAATTTTGAAACAAGCTAAAGGTTACTACGGTGCGCGTTCTCGCGTATACCGCGTTGCCTTCCAGGCTGTTATCAAAGCTGGTCAGTACGCTTATCGTGACCGTCGTCAGAAAAAGCGTCAGTTCCGCCAACTGTGGATTGCGCGTATCAACGCAGCAGCACGTCAGAACGGTATTTCTTACAGCAAATTCATCAACGGCCTGAAAAAAGCCTCTGTTGAAATCGACCGTAAGATCCTGGCTGACATCGCCGTATTCGACAAATTAGCGTTCACCGCTCTGGTCGAAAAAGCGAAAGCAGCTCTGGCATAAGCCAGTTGAAAGAGGGAGCTTGTCTCCCTCTTTTCGTTTCAACACTATCAATACATTGACTTTTATCCGTGCAGGCTTTTCAATACAGGTCTGACATTTCTTACCAGACAAGGTAATGCAAGCATGAATGCTGCTATTTTCCGCTTCTTTTTTTACTTTAGCACCTGAACTCAGGAGGCTAGCGCGTGAAAGAAGAAACGGAAAACAGCGCCAGAAAGCCTCCCCTGTGGAGGCTTTTTTCGTATATAGATTCGGGATATTTATTTCACTAAAACCGGTGTCTGCACCGACATAATGAGGAAAACCATGTCACATCTCGCAGAGCTGGTTGCCAGTGCCAAGGCAGCCATTAACGAGGCATCAGATGTTGCCGCGCTGGACAACGTCCGCGTTGAATATCTGGGTAAAAAAGGGCATCTGACCCTGCAAATGACCACCCTGCGTGAGTTGCCGCCGGAAGAGCGTCCGGCAGCGGGTGCGGTCATTAACGAAGCGAAAGAGCAGGTGCAGCAGGCGCTGAACGCGCGTAAGGCTGAACTGGAAGGCGCCGCGCTCAATGCCCGTCTGGCCGCAGAGACCATCGACGTCTCGCTGCCGGGTCGCCGCATCGAAAATGGTGGTTTACATCCGGTTACCCGCACCATCGATCGTATCGAAAACTTCTTCGGCGAACTCGGCTTCACCGTGGCGACTGGCCCGGAAATCGAAGATGATTATCATAACTTCGATGCGCTGAACATTCCGGGTCACCATCCGGCGCGCGCTGACCACGATACCTTCTGGTTCGATGCGACCCGTCTGCTGCGTACTCAGACTTCTGGCGTACAGATCCGCACCATGGAAAACCAGCAGCCGCCAATTCGTATTATCGCGCCGGGCCGCGTCTATCGTAACGATTACGATCAGACCCACACCCCGATGTTCCATCAGATGGAAGGTCTGATTGTCGATAAGAACATCAGCTTCACCAATCTGAAGGGTACCCTGCACGATTTCCTGAATAACTTCTTCGAAGAAGATCTGCAGGTACGATTCCGTCCGTCCTACTTCCCGTTCACCGAACCGTCTGCAGAAGTTGACGTTATGGGTAAAAACGGTAAATGGCTGGAAGTACTGGGCTGCGGCATGGTGCACCCGAACGTTCTGCGTAACGTCGGCATCGATCCGGAAGTTTACTCCGGCTTCGCCTTCGGCATGGGCATGGAGCGTCTGACCATGCTGCGTTATGGCGTGACCGATTTGCGCGCATTCTTCGAAAACGATCTGCGTTTCCTCAAACAGTTTAAATAAGGGCAGGACAGAACAATGAAATTCAGTGAACTGTGGTTACGCGAATGGGTTAACCCGGCGATCGACAGCGAAGCGCTGTCCGATCAGATTACCATGGCGGGCCTGGAAGTTGACGGCGTTGAGCCGGTTGCCGGTAGCTTCAACGGCGTGGTCGTCGGTGAAGTGGTCGAGTGCGGCCAGCATCCGAATGCTGACAAACTGCGCGTTACTAAAGTCAATGTCGGCGGCGAGCGTCTGCTGGATATCGTCTGCGGCGCGCCAAACTGCCGTCAGGGGCTGAAGGTGGCCGTCGCGACCATTGGCGCCGTACTGCCGGGCGATTTTAAAATTAAAGCGGCGAAACTGCGCGGCGAACCGTCGGAAGGGATGCTGTGCTCTTTCTCCGAGCTGGGTATTTCCGACGACCATAGCGGTATCATCGAACTGCCGGCCGATGCGCCGATCGGTACCGATATTCGCGAATACCTCAAGCTTGACGATAACACCATTGAAATCAGCGTTACGCCAAACCGCGCCGACTGCCTGGGTATCATCGGCGTGGCGCGCGATGTCGCTGTGCTGAACAAAGCGCCGTTGAACGCGCCGGAAATCACTCCGGTTGCCGCCACCATCGATGACGTGCTGCCGATTCAGGTTGACGCGCCGCAGGCGTGCCCGCGCTATCTGGGACGCGTGGTGAAAGGCATCAACGTCAAAGCGCCAACCCCGCTGTGGATGAAAGAGAAACTGCGTCGCTGCGGTATCCGCTCCATCGATGCGGTGGTTGATGTGACCAACTACGTGCTGCTTGAGCTGGGCCAGCCGATGCACGCCTTTGACCGCGACCGCATTGACGGCGGTATCGTGGTGCGGATGGCGAAAGAGGGCGAAACGCTGGTGCTGCTGGACGGCTCTGAAGCTAAGCTCGACAGCGATACGCTGGTCATTGCTGACCATAATAAAGCGCTGGCGATGGGCGGTATCTTCGGCGGCGAACATTCCGGCGTTAACGACGAAACCCAGAACGTGCTGCTGGAATGCGCGTTCTTCAGCCCGCTGTCTATCACCGGCCGCGCGCGCCGTCATGGCCTGCACACCGATGCATCCCACCGCTACGAGCGCGGCGTCGATCCGGCCCTGCAGTATAAAGCGCTGGAGCGTGCGACCCGTCTGCTGATCGACCTGTGCGGCGGTGAAGCCGGTCCGATTATCGATGTGACCAACGAAGAGACGCTGCCAAAACGCGCCACCATCACCCTGCGCCGCAGCAAGCTGGATCGCCTGATTGGCCATCATATTGATGACGCGCAGGTGAGCGATATTCTGCAGCGCCTGGGTTGCGAAGTGACCGTTGGTCAGGACGAGTGGCAGGCCGTTGCGCCAAGCTGGCGTTTCGATATGGAGATCGAAGAAGACCTGGTTGAAGAAGTGGCCCGTGTCTACGGCTACAACAACATTCCTGACGAGCCGGTACAGGCGGGTCTGATCATGGGTACTCACCGTGAAGCGGACCTGTCGCTGAAGCGCGTGAAAACGCTGCTGAACGACAAAGGTTATCAGGAAGTCATTACCTACAGCTTTGTTGACCCGAAAGTACAGCAGCTAATCCATGCCGGTGAAGAAGCGCTGATTCTGCCAAGCCCGATCTCCAGTGAAATGTCGGCGATGCGCCTGTCGCTGTGGACCGGTCTGTTGGGCACCGTCGTCTACAACCAGAACCGCCAACAGAGCCGCGTACGCATCTTTGAGAGCGGTCTGCGCTTCGTGCCGGATACGCAGGCGCCGCTGGGCATTCGTCAGGATGTGATGCTGGCCGGGGTGATTAGCGGTAACCGCTACGAAGAGCACTGGAACCTGGCAAAAGAAACCGTCGATTTCTATGATTTGAAAGGCGATCTGGAATCCGTTCTTGACCTGACCGGTAAATTAGCCGATATCGAATTCCGCGCAGAAGCGGCTACCGCACTGCATCCGGGACAATCCGCGGCGATTTATCTGAAAGGTGAACGCATTGGTTTCATTGGGGTTGTTCATCCGGAACTGGAACGTAAACTGGATCTCAACGGCCGCACTCTGGTGTTTGAAATTGAGTGGAACAAGCTTGCAGACCGCGTGGTGCCTCAGGCGCGCGAAATTTCCCGCTTCCCGGCGAACCGTCGCGATATCGCGGTACTGGTCGCGGAAAACGTCCCTGCAGCCGATGTTTTGGCCGAATGTAAGAAAGTTGGCGTAAATCAGGTAGTTGGCGTAAACTTATTTGACGTGTACCGTGGTAAGGGTGTGGCGGAAGGCTTTAAGAGCCTTGCGATTAGCCTGATCCTTCAGGATACCAGCCGTACACTCGAAGAAGAGGAGATTGCCGCTACCGTTGCCAAATGTGTAGAGGCATTAAGAGAGCGATTCCAGGCATCATTGAGGGATTGAACCTATGGCGCTTACAAAAGCTGAAATGTCAGAATATCTGTTTGATAAGCTTGGGCTTAGCAAGCGGGATGCCAAAGAACTGGTAGAGTTGTTTTTCGAAGAGATCCGTCGTGCTCTGGAAAACGGAGAACAGGTAAAACTCTCCGGGTTTGGCAACTTCGATTTGCGTGATAAGAACCAACGCCCGGGACGTAACCCGAAAACGGGGGAAGATATTCCCATTACAGCCCGGCGTGTGGTGACCTTCAGACCCGGACAGAAGTTAAAAAGCCGTGTCGAAAACGCTTCACCCAGAGAGAAATAATCTGGACTGACTAATTAAAAAGGCCGCTATGCGGCCTTTTTTCTTACCTAATTTATCTTACGCTTTTACGGCGGTGACCATGATCTCCACCAGAATATCTGGCCGCGCCATCTCGGCCTGAACGGCTGCCCGCGCCGGGCTATGGCCTTCCGGCATCCACTTCACCCAGACCTCATTAAACGCCGCAAAATCGCGTGAGATATCTTTAAGCCAGATTTGTGCGGAAAGGATGTGCTGCTTGTCGCTATCGGCCGCGGCCAGCAGGGCGTCGATCTTCTCCAGTACTTCGCGGGTTTGCAGCGCAATATCATCAGTGCTGCTTTTCGGCGTTTGGCCGGAGAGGAACACCAGATTGCCATATTCGACGCTGGCGGAAAGTCGGGGTTGCGGATTATTACGAATAATTGTCATGCGGATTGTTTCCATGTCAGACCATCTAAAGAAATTGCCGGCGCTTCGCCGTCGAGGAGCGCTCCCAGCACCACGGCGCTGCCGGCCGCGAGCGTAAAACCAAGGCTACCCTGGCCGAGATTCATCCACAGATTCTGGTATCCGGCGCGCCCCAGCATCGGTGGGCCCGCGGGCGTCGACGGACGCATACCGGTCCAGGCCTCGGCCTCATCCAGCCCCTGCAGATCGGGAAAGCTGCTAGCGACGATTTTCTTCAGCGCCTGAACGCGGCTATCACGTAGTTCATCCCCGTCGTAGCCGATATCCACCATCGCCGCGATACGCAACTGTTCTCCCAGGCGGGCGTAAACGATTTTATGTCCGTAGTCGGTCACGCTGATATCCGGCGCGATCCCGGCCTCTTTAGGGTAGGGAAGGGTCAGGCTGTATCCCTTGAGTGCGCATAGCGGCACGCGCACGCCCAGATGACCCAGCAGCGGGCCGCTACCGTTTCCGGCGGCGACGACATAATCATCGCCGGTTATCGTACCGCGGCTGGTCTCAAGCGAACTGATGCGCCCGTCGCGTTTATTGAGCTTGAGCACCTCGCAGTGGGTGAGCAGGCTGAAGTTGCTGCTGGCATTGAGTTTGTCGAGCAGGGCGAGACAGAATTTATGGCAGTCTGCCGTTTCATCTCCCGGTGAATAAATCCCGCCCTGTAGCGAATGGCTGATGTGTTTCAGCGCCGGTTCCAGCTGCAGGCAGGCCTCGGCGCTTAGCGCATGCTGGTACTGCGGATTCATTCCTTTCGCCGCTTTATGAAAGTCATATTCCCGGCGATGGATAATAAGTTTGCCGCTACGCCGCCAGTGAAAATCGGCAAGATTATCTTCATCAAGCCACGACTGCATGACCTGACGACTGAGCAGGGATAAGCGCAAAATATGATCGCCGTTAATTTTGTTGCTTTGGCTATTGCAGGCACGCAGAAACTGCAACAGCCAGCGCCACTGCTGGAAAGACATTTGCAGGCGCATATTCAGCGGCGAATCGGCTTTGCCCATCCATTTAATTCCCTGCAGGGGGACGCCGCGGTCGGCAAGCGGCGCGACGTAGCGGTAGCTTAGCTGCCCGCCGTTGGCAAAGCTGGTGGCGCTGCCCGGCTCGGCGTTGCGCTCCAGCAGTTGAACCTGGTGTCCGCTCTTAATTAATACCCAGGCGGTGGCCAGTCCCACCACGCCGCCGCCGATAATCACAATGCGTTTTTTCATAACCTGATATATCCACCGCTGATAAATATCTTGCGGTTATGTCAAAGCATTTACCCTTGCGGCGCAATTGACTTTTTATGGTCAGGGTATAACTGCAGGTTAATTTCTTTGAGCTGTTGACGCAGCTGTCGACACAGAAAATCGACAAATTTCTGCGTGATTGGGCTGAGCGAAACATCGGCGCGACGCAGCAGGCAAAGGTTAATTTTCATCGGCGGCGTAATGGGGTGAATCATTTCCGGCGACAGATTATGCCGCGCCGAGAAAATATCGGTAATGCTGCAGCCGATGCCGCGCTTCACGAACTCGGTGGCCATGTAATAGGTCTGCACGTTAAGCCGGGTGGTGGAAAAGTCACGGCGAGTGGCGATGGCGGCAGAGAGCGAATGCGGCCCCGGCGAGATCCAGCGCTGCTGATCGATCTCCTTGATGTCCACCGCGCCTTGCCGGTAGTCGCGGTCGATATAGACCAGCGGCACTTCGGCAATCAGGGTGGTGATGATCTCCCCCTGCTGGACCGGCTGCAGCGTCAGCGCTAAATCTATTTCGCGTAGATCCAATTTCTTGACCAACGTCTCAGTATGCTCGGTGGTTAAGGTCATCACCAGATTACTGTTTTGCTGATAAAAATCGGTCACCAGCTCTGGCACCAGGCTTAATCCGAGGCTTGGTAAACAGCCTAAGGCGATCTTGGCGCGCGGGTCGCGGGCCAGATTATCGGCCAGCAGGCGCAGGTTATCGAGATCCTGATAAATGCTCTGCGCCTTTTCAAAAAGTGTGAGCGCTTCGCTACTCGGCAGCAGCTTGCCTCGTACCCGCTGAAACAGCTTAAAGCCGAGCTTAAGCTCGGCGTTTTTTAACGCTTTACTGGCGGCCGGCTGGGAGATATTCAGCGATTCCGCCGCGCGTGAGAGAGAGCCGCAAGTCATCACGGCGTAGAAGATTTCCAGATGGCGCAGTTTCATGAACAGTTAACTCAGGGTTATAGCTTGCCGATAAAAAGTCATTTTCTACTAACACTAAATTAACATAAATTTAATCGCCAATCAGCGCTTCGGTTACATATTGCGCTGCTGGTACCGTCTTCAGGCGGTCTTTTACGTTCTCAGAACCATTCCCTTTGTACCCTGCAAACCCTCAGGCCATGAAGCCAATAATGATAACGAGGGGGGATATTTTCTGAGCAGGCCCGAATACGCCAACCTGCAATTGTGGTCGGTTTTAATGGCTTTAAGGAGTTATATGAGTGACTCAACGCTCGCTGGCAATACCCTCGCCAGACGAAATATCACGAGAAAAAACGTTGTTATTGGCCTGTTATTGGTGCTTTTTGTGTTAACCGCGTGGTGGTGCCATGGCCGCCCGAGCAGTGAACTCGGCCTGTTGGGCTTTACGCCATTAGTGGCGTTAGCGGTGCTGTCGCTGGTCGGCGTCGATATTGTGTTGGCGGTGATTTCTTCGATTATCATCGCCATGATTATGACCTCGACCGGGTTGCCGGAAATGGGCACCATGCTGGCGAAATCCACCGGTTCGTTTATTGCCACCGTCGGGTTAATTATTATGCTCGGCGCCGGCGTGGGTGAAGTCGCCACCCGTACCGGCGCCGCGGTTGAGTTAGTGAAATTTGTGGTTCACCGCATCGGCCTTTCCAGCCAGACGCGGGTGAAGTTCGGCATCGTTGTATCTTCGATTTTAATCTGCGGCTCGCTGGGCACAATGGCCGGTGGTAACGCGATTATCGTCGCGGTGATCATCCCGGTGGCGGCTGCGGTACGCTTAACGCCGCCGACGGTGGCTGCGCTGATGATGACCGCCGGTTCGGTGGGGTTGTTTACCGGGCCGTTTACGCCCAGTACCGTCACCATCCTGAGCCTCGGCGGATTGAGCTATCCTGATTATCTGCTGTACGTTGGCCTGCCGATGAGCGCAGTCACGTTATTGGCCGGCTGGGTGATGGCGGGGCGGATCCAGAAGATGACCGAAGGTAAACTGCGCTATGAAGTCGATCTCACGGAGAAGCCAACAGAAGCACTGAGCGCCGCGCAGCTGCGTCGGCGTAAGCTTAGCGCGCTGGCTTTCGCGGCAACGATTATTGTAATGGCGGTCATTGGCGTGGTGATCAAAGCCGGATTCAGCTTTGCGATTATCGTGATGCTGCTGGTGGCCCTGATTACCGGGCTGGTGGGCGGCCTGCGCCCGACGCAGATCCTGCAGGCGCTGTACCACGGTTGTGGCCGTCTGGTGTGGATGTTTATTCTCTACTGGCTGTATAACCCGATCCTGGAGCTGATGGATGGCCTTCATGCCTATCAGGGGCTGCTCGACTATACCCAGCCGCTGCTGGAAGGCATTTCGCCTGCCTGGCTGTGCTTTTGCATCTTCGCTTTCAATATTATTGGTCACGTACCGGGGGCGGCGGTGGCGCAGATGACCTTCACCCACAAAATTTTCGGCCCGATGCTGATGGCCGCCGGCGTACCGCCGCAGGGAACCACTGCGGTGCTGCTGGCCTCTTCGCAGGTCGACTGGTTTGGCCCATTCCCCTCTTCGGATATGTTCGGTCAGATGGGGCTGGCGCAGTCTACCCATCTGAAATACATGCTGTATAACGGCTGGGCGATTGTGGTGGCGAATATCATTCTCTTCGCGCTACTGTTCCAGATACTGGTGTAACTTCCGTTTTCACGCAGGCGTCCTGGCGAGCACTGACGTCTGCGTGAAGATTGCTCTGCGTTTTTCCTTTTCTCCCCGCCATCGCCACCGTAAAATCAATCACCTCGCTCACTTGCCTCCGGGACTTATGCAGACCTTCGTCGATATTCAACAGCGCCATAACCGTCGTTGGCTAACCGCCTTAACGCTGATTCTGCTCGTCACATTGACTATTAGCCTGTGCGCCGGTGACCAATGGATCCCGCCGCAGGAGTGGTTTAGCGCCAAAGGCGAGCTGTTTATCTGGCAAATCCGCCTGCCGCGCACGCTGGCGGTGCTATTAGTGGGGGCGGCGCTGGCGCTTTCCGGGTCGATCATGCAGGCGCTGTTTGAAAACCCGTTGGCGGAGCCGGGTCTGCTGGGCGTTTCTAACGGTGCGGGCGTTGGGCTGATTGCCGCCGTGCTGTTAGGCCACGGCGTGTTACCCATGTGGGCGCTGGGGCTGTGCGCCATTGCCGGCGCGCTGCTGATTACCTTTATTCTGCTCCGTTTCGCCCGGCGCCACCTGTCCACCAGCCGTCTGCTGCTGGCGGGCGTGGCGCTCGGCATTATTTGTAGCGCGTTGATGACCTGGGCGGTCTATTTCTCAACCTCTTTTGACCTGCGCCAGCTGATGTACTGGATGATGGGGGGTTTTGGCGGCGTCGACTGGCAGCAGCTGTGGCTGATGCTGGCGCTAATACCGGTGCTGCTGTGGGTATGCTGGCAGTCGCAGCCGCTGAACCTACTGGCGTTGGGCGAAGTCTCGGCGCGTCAGCTCGGCCTGCCGCTGTGGTTATGGCGAAAACTACTGGTGGTGGCCACCGGCTGGCTGGTCGGCGTCAGCGTGGCGCTGGCGGGGGCGATTGGCTTTATTGGTCTGGTGATCCCGCATATTTTGCGCCTGTGCGGCCTGAGCGATCATCGGGTGCTGCTTCCCGCCTGCCTGTTAGCTGGCGCCAGCGCGCTGCTCGGCGCCGATATCATCGCCCGTCTGGCGTTATCGGCGGCGGAATTACCGATCGGCGTGGTGACGGCGACGCTGGGGGCGCCGGTGTTCATCTGGTTGCTGCTGCGTTCGGGGCGACGGGGGTAGGGAGACGCCGTCATAGTGGACGGCGTCGGGTGACGATTACCAGCCTTTGATGGCATCGCCTTTATAGACTTCCTGCGCTTTATCGGCGACTTCCCTGGTCTGGAAGGCCTCTTTCAGCTCCTGAATTTTCTTGCTGTCTTTATTATCCTCGCGCGAGACGATCGCATTCACATAAGGTGAATCCGGGCCTTCCATAAACAGGCCATCGCGGGCGGCGGATAAACCGACCTGCGCCGAGAAATTAGTGTTGATGATGGCAAGCGTAACGTTCGGATCGTCGAGCGTGCGGGTCAGCTGCGGAGTATCGACTTCAACAATCTTCAGATGCTTCGGATTATCGATGATATCCAGCGTGGTGGGCAGATAGCCGACGCCATCTTTCAGCTTGATTAATCCTTGTGCCTGTAACAGCAGCAGGCTGCGGCCGAGGGTGGTGGTTTCGTTAGAGATAGAGACGGTCGCGCCGTCAGGCAGTTCGCTGATATTTTTGATTTTGCGCGAATAGGCGGCAATCGGGAAGACGAACGTTTTACCGACGATAGCGAATTTATAGCCGCGCTCTTTCGACTGCGCCTCGAGATAGGGCAGCGTCTGGAAGGCGTTAGCATCGACATCTTTATTATTTAACGCTTCATTCGGCAACACGTAATCATTGAAAGAGATAACTTCAACGTCAAGGTTATATTTGTCTTTTGCTACCTGCTCCACGACTTTCCAGATAGCTTCATCCGGGCCGGTATTGATCGCGACTTTAACCTTATTGTTATCGTCCGGAGAGCAGGCGGATAACAGCGCCACCGATGTGGCGATTAACACCGAGCTTAATAACTTCTTCATCTCTAAAAACTCTCATAAATTAACAAGTAACGAAACACTATTACATACTTTTCACACTGTACACTGATTTGTCCGCTGCGGATATTGAGAGGAATTCATGTTGTCGTCGGCAAGCGCAGCGCTGTCACATCAAGCGACATTTGCCCGCGAATCAAAGTAGAATCAAGCGCGTTGAATCCGCTACAGTAGATAGGGATCTCCTTAACCTGCATTATTGACTGAGGGAAGGCTATGCAACACGACATTCTTAATACCGAAGTGACGACCATCGATGGCGAAAAAACCACCCTGGCGGCGTACGCCGGAAAGGTGCTGCTGATCGTCAACGTGGCCTCAAAATGCGGCCTCACGCCGCAGTATGAGCAACTGGAAGCGCTGCAAGAAGAGTTTGCCCCGCAGGGATTTAGCGTCCTTGGCTTCCCTTGTAACCAGTTTCTCGGCCAGGAGCCGGGCAGCGAAGAAGAGATTAAAACGTTCTGCAGCGTGACCTACGGCGTCACCTTCCCGCTGTTCAGTAAAATTGACGTCAACGGCGAAGATCGCGCGCCGCTGTATCAAAAATTGATTGCCGCCGCGCCGAAGGCCGTCGCGCCGGAAGGGAGCGGTTTTTATGAGCGGATGGCCAGTAAAGGCCGCGCGCCGCTGTACGTTGACGATATCCTGTGGAACTTTGAAAAATTCCTCGTGGGCCGCGATGGTCAGGTGATTCAGCGTTTCTCGCCGGATATGACGCCGGACGACCCGCAACTGCTGGCTGCGGTAAAAGGAGCGCTAGCGCAATAATGCCGTTTTTGATGCAGCTACAGGATGTAGCGGAAGCGGGGCGGCTGTCGCCGTTTACCGCTGACGTTCGGCCCGGAGAGATAGTCCATCTGGTAGGGCCGAACGGCGCGGGCAAAAGTACCCTGCTGGCGCGGATGGCCGGGCTGACCGCCGGCCCTGGTCTGATTACGCTTAACCAGCGGGCGCTGGAACAGTGGCCCGCGGCGGAACTTGCCCGCCATCGCGCCTATTTGAATCAGCAGCAGCTCCCGCCCTTTGCGATGCCGGTCTGGCACTATCTGTCATTACATATGCAAGACAGCGCCCCGCAGGAGTTGCTCAACGAGATAGCCGGGCAACTGGGGTTAAGCGATAAGCTGGGGCGCCAGGTCAACCAGATCTCCGGCGGCGAGTGGCAGCGGGTGCGTCTGGCGGCGGTGATCCTGCAGATTCACCGCCGCGCGAATCCTGCCGGGCAGCTGTTATTGTTAGATGAACCGATGAACAGCCTCGATGTCGCGCAGCAGGCGGCGCTGGATAGCGTGCTGGCGTCGCTGAGCGCGCTGGGGATCGCTATCGTGATGAGCAGCCACGATCTCAACCATACGCTGCGTCATGCGCAGAGGGCGTGGCTCATTTGTGAGGGGCGGATGATTTCCTGCGGGGAAACGTATGAGGTGTTAAGTGAAGAGAATTTGACCGCCGCTTATCATATCGCGTTTCAGCGGGTGGAAGTCGCTGGTCATCTAATGCTCGTGGCGTCACAGTAGCGGTTAAGGATCTTGCCTGTAAGCCGCTAAACAGGCTAAATTATTTCAATAACAGGACAGGGAACAGAGGAATCGTCTGAGATGCGTGTGTGGTTCATTTTTATTGCGGCGATGGTGCTGGCAGGCTGTAGCAGCCACCGGGCGCCGCCGCCGAATCCACGGCTGGCTGATTCCATTACCGTGGTAGCGAATCTCAATGAGCAATTGCGTAACTGGCGTGGGGCGCCGTACCGCTATGGCGGCATGACGCCGCGCGGCGTCGACTGCTCTGGCTTTGTGGTACGCACGTTCCGCGATAAATTCGCCATGCAGCTGCCGCGGGAAACTCGTGAGCAGGCGGAAATCGGCACCCGCATTGATAAAAGCGATCTGTTGCCCGGCGATCTGGTGTTCTTCAAAACCGGCTCCGGCGAAAGCGGCCTGCACGTCGGTATCTATGATACCGACAATCAATTTATTCACGCCTCCACCAGCCAGGGCGTTACCCGCTCGTCGCTGGACAACGTCTACTGGAACAAGAAATTCTGGCAGGCGAGGCGCATTTAACCCGCATTCGGCGAAAAAAGGGAGCGATGGCTCCCTTTTTTAATTGCCATAACCCTGCAGTTCGCCCGTGTTAATCCCCTGTTTAAGGCACTACACTGGCGGCAGGAGGAACCATGACCCTGTCTTTTACTACTCACTGGCGCGATCGGCTGCCGGGTTTTTACACATCGCTGGCGCCCACGCCGCTGGATAACGCGCGTCTCATCTGGCGCAACACCGCTTTAGCGCAAACGCTGGGCGTCCCGGAGACGTTATTTAAACCGCAACATGGGGCGGGCGTCTGGGGCGGCGAAGCGTTGCTGCCGGGAATGTCGCCGCTGGCGCAGGTCTATAGCGGCCATCAGTTCGGCGCCTGGGCCGGCCAGCTTGGCGATGGACGCGGCATTTTGCTTGGCGAGCAGCAGTTGCCGAATGGTCAACGTTTTGACTGGCATCTTAAAGGCGCGGGTTTGACGCCCTATTCGAGAATGGGCGATGGCCGGGCGGTATTGCGCTCGACTATCCGCGAAAGCCTTGCCAGTGAAGCAATGCATGCGCTGGGCATTCCCACTACCCGCGCGCTGGCGATGGTGACCAGCGACACGCCGGTTTACCGCGAACGCGAAGAACGCGGCACGATGCTGATGCGTATCGCCGAAAGCCACGTACGCTTTGGCCATTTCGAACATTTTTATTATCGTCGCGAAGCGGAAAAAGTGCAGCAGCTGGCAGATTATGTGATTGACCACCACTGGCCGCAGCTGCAGCAGGAGGCGGAAAAGTATATTCTCTGGTTCCGTGACGTTGTCACGCGCACCGCGGAGATGATAGCCAGTTGGCAGACCGTTGGCTTTGCCCACGGGGTGATGAATACCGATAATATGTCGATTCTTGGCCTGACCATGGATTATGGTCCGTATGGTTTCCTCGATGATTTCCAGCCCGGGTTTATCTGTAACCACTCTGATTACCAGGGGCGCTACAGCTTTGATAACCAACCGGCGGTAGGGTTGTGGAACCTGCAGCGTCTGGCCCAGTCGCTCTCGCCGTTTATCAGCGCCGACTCGCTGAACGCGGTGCTGGATGACTATCAGCATGCCTTATTGACCGCCTACGGCCGCCGCATGCGCGACAAACTCGGCTTCTATACTCAGCAAACCGGCGATAACACACTGCTTGATGGACTGTTCAGCCTGATGGAGCGTGAAGGGAGTGACTACACCCGTACCTTCCGGATGCTGAGCCAAAGCGAGCAGCACAGCGCGGCATCGCCGCTGCGCGATGAATTTATCGACCGCGCGGCGTTTGATAGCTGGTTTGCCGACTACCGGGCGCGGCTGCGCGATGAACAGATCGACGATAGCGAACGCCAGCAGCGGATGCAGGGCGTCAACCCGGCGGTGGTGCTACGTAACTGGCTGGCGCAGCGGGCGATAGAACAGGCCGAAGCTGGCGATATGCGCGAGCTGGAACGTCTGCATGAAGCCCTCGCGCAGCCGTTCGCCGATCGTACTGATGATTACGCCAGCCGCCCGCCTGATTGGGGAAAACATCTGGAAGTGAGCTGCTCCAGCTAACCGTAAAGCCTCGCCATCGCGCGGGGTTTTATTTGGTCAAAATTAGCTTACCGGCGTGGGTCTGGCGCAGCAGATAGCGCTGGCCGTCATGTTCGATCACCACGCGTCCTTCCGGGCCTAACAGCGTCCGGCTGCTGATTTGGCGATCGCTGGCAATAGGATAGGGAGCATTGTCTTTTGTTTTCTCTGCTGTGGCAGTGTTATCCATACGCGTCATAGCACCAAAATAAAAATAAAAGAAACAATGATAATCATTATCAGTAATGTTAATTTTCACGGCAAGCCTTTTTTGTCGTGGCTTACCATTTCAGGTAGCTATTGCGCAGAGGATGAACGGCGAGCGGTGAAAACCCGCCGCGAGCGCGGCGGGGGAAGGGATTACAACCGTGTAGCGGTGGCTGCAGCCAGTTCAGCGAGCATTTTTTCGCTATCTTCCCAGCTCAGGCACGGGTCGGTAATCGACTGGCCCCAGGTCAGCGGCTGACCTGGGATCACTTTTTGCGTTCCTTCGGCGAGGAAGCTCTCCGCCATGATCCCGGCAATGGCGGTGGATCCATCGCGGATCTGCTGGCAGATATTGGCGCACACTTCCAACTGACGGCGATGCTGCTTCTGACAATTGCCGTGGCTGAAGTCGACGACCAGTTGCTCAGGGAGATCGAATTCCCGTAGCGCTTCACCGGCGGCGGCGATATCCGCTGCATGATAATTCGGCCGTTTACCGCCGCGCATAATGATATGGCCGTACGGGTTACCGCTGGTCTGGTAGATGGTCATCTGGCCCTGTTTATCCGGCGACAGGAACATATGGCTGGCGCGCGAGGCGCGTATCGCGTCGACCGCGATGCGGGTGTTGCCATCGGTACCGTTTTTAAAACCAACCGGGCAGGAGAGCGCCGAGGCCATCTCGCGGTGAATTTGGCTTTCGGTGGTGCGCGCGCCGATGGCGCCCCAGCTAATCAGATCGGCAATAAACTGCCCGGTCACCATATCCAGAAATTCGGTGGCGGTGGGGATACCCAGCTCGTTGACCTGCAGCAGCAGACGACGCGCCAGTTCAATGCCGTGGTTGACCCGGTACCTGCCGTTGAGGTCAGGGTCGGAAATGAGTCCTTTCCAGCCCACGACGGTGCGCGGTTTTTCGAAATAGGTGCGCATGACAATTTCCAGCTGCGGCTGGTAACGTTCGCGCATGCCCTGCAGGCGGCGCGCATATTCCAGCGCCGCTTCGGGGTCGTGAATGGAGCAGGGGCCGATAATCACCAGCAGGCGGCGGTCTTCGCCGTTGAGGATCTTTTCAATCCGCCGGCGGGAAGCGGAGACGTGGGCGGCAACCTCGGCCGACACGGGATGGCGCTGCGCCAGTTCCGCGGGCGTTACCAGGCTTTCAATGCGCGCGGTACGCAATTCGTCTGTTTTATTCATTGGGGTCTCAAAAATCTGTTTCTTCCGCGGCGAAAATGCCGGGAAGTGATGCGCATCACGATAAACCAATCCCTGCTTATTGCAAGAGCAGGGCATGATCCTGTATAGGCCACGAGCGATAGCATAAACAAATTTTCAATAATGTACTAGTGTATTAGTACATTCTGCGATTCAGCCCCATGATATCCATGATTTTGGTGGCAATTTCCTCTACCGAATAGTTGGTACTGTTAAGGCAGGGGATCTTGTTTTTGCGATATAGCGCTTCGACTTCAGTTACTTCCATGCGGCATTGGCGCAATGAGGCGTAGCGGCTGTTTTCGCGGCGCTCTTCGCGGATTGCCGCCAGGCGCTCCGGGTTAATCGTCAGGCCGAACATCTTGTGCTGCAGCGGCTTTAACGAGGCCGGGAGAACCAGATTGTCCATATCGTCGGCGATAAAAGGGTAGTTAGCTGCGCGAATACCATACTGCATGGCCAGGTACAGGCTGGTCGGTGTTTTACCGCAGCGCGAAACGCCGAGCAGGATCACCTGCGCCTGATCGAGATTACGCAGCGAAATGCCGTCGTCATGGGCGAGCGTGTAATCGATGGCGGCGATACGCGCATCATATTTAATCAGGTTACCGGGATTCAGGCCGTGGGTGCGGTGAGCCACCGGCGTGGGATCCAGATGTAATTCTTGCTGCAGCGGGGCTACCAGCGCCTGCACGATATCCTGACAAAAACCCTCGCTTTGCAAAATTATGTCGCGAATTTCGGGGATAACGATGGAATAGAAGACCAGCGGACGGATGCCGGTTTGTTGAAAAATGGCATCGATTTGCTCTTTTACCGCCCGGGCGCGACTGACATTTTCGACGAACGGCAATGTCACGCTACTGATGGCCACCGGGAATTGCGACATTACCGCATGGCCTAAAACTTCCGCCGTAATAGCGGTACCGTCAGAAATATAAAATACGTGGCGATCTACAGCACTGTCCATTTTGACCATCCGGTATAATTATCTAAAAGCAGAGTAAATTTAAGCACAGAGCTTTAACCTTTGTCTCACTTAAAAAAATGAAACGCTATTTTTGTTTTTAATGAAATGGCAGGTTCAGTTTCTGTTTTTGCACACTATTTGTATCAAATATCAATAGAATCCATTTTAATCATATAGTTAGGGAATTCCGGAAAACAATCCTAAAAACAGAAAATTAATTTGCTTGAACGATTCACCGTTTTTTTCAGCGGCATAAATATGTCAGGATGAATACCGTAGTCGATCGTGTGTTTTCTATAATTTGTATTAAATCACAAAAGGATTGTCTCGATGTCCAACAATGGCTCGTCACCGCTGGTGCTTTGGTATAACCAACTCGGCATGAATGATGTAGACAGAGTTGGGGGCAAAAATGCCTCCCTTGGTGAAATGATTACTAACCTGTCCGGTATGGGTGTCTCCGTGCCAAACGGGTTCGCCACCACCGCTGATGCTTTCGATCAGTTCCTGGACCAAAGCGGCGTTAACCAGCGCATTTATGCACTGCTGGATGAAACCGACATTGACGACGTTTCCGCATTAGCGAAAGCGGGCGCGCAGATCCGTCAGTGGATCATCGACACCCCCTTCCAGAGCGAACTGGAAAACGCGATTCGCGAAGCTTATGACCTGCTGTCCGCCGATGACGCCGAGGCCTCGTTTGCCGTGCGTTCTTCGGCGACGGCGGAAGATATGCCGGATGCCTCCTTCGCCGGCCAACAAGAGACATTCCTCAACGTGCAGGGCTTTGACGCCGTGCTCGTTGCCGTGAAGCACGTATTTGCTTCACTGTTTAACGATCGCGCGATCTCCTATCGCGTGCATCAGGGTTACGATCACCGCGGCGTGGCGCTATCCGCCGGGGTGCAGAGGATGGTGCGCTCCGACCTGGCCTCCTCCGGCGTGATGTTCTCCATCGATACCGAGTCCGGTTTCGACCAGGTGGTGTTTATCACCTCGGCGTGGGGGCTTGGCGAGATGGTGGTGCAGGGCGCGGTGAACCCGGACGAATTTTACGTTCACAAACCGACCCTGGCGGCTAACCGCCCGGCTATCGTGCGCCGTACCATGGGGTCGAAAAAAATCCGCATGGTGTACGCGCCGACTCAGGAACACGGCAAGCAGGTGCGGATTGAAGATGTGCCCCAGACGCAGCGCGATGTTTTCTCGTTAACCAACGAGGAAGTGGAAGAGCTGGCGAAGCAGGCGGTGCAGATCGAGAAGCATTACGGCCGTCCGATGGATATCGAGTGGGCGAAAGATGGCCACACCGGTAAGTTGTTTATCGTCCAGGCGCGCCCGGAAACCGTCCGTTCGCGCGGTCAGGTGATGGAGCGTTATACCCTGCATGCCCAGGGGCAGATCATCGCCGAAGGTCGAGCTATCGGCCACCGTATCGGCGCCGGCCCGGTCAAGGTTATCCACGATATCAGTGAGATGAACCGCATCGAGCCCGGCGACGTGCTGGTCACCGACATGACCGACCCGGATTGGGAACCGATCATGAAGAAAGCCTCGGCGATCGTCACCAACCGCGGCGGACGTACCTGTCACGCGGCGATTATCGCCCGTGAGCTGGGGATCCCGGCGGTGGTCGGCTGCGGCGATGCGACCGACCGTATCCAGGAAAACCAGAATGTCACCGTTTCCTGCGCCGAAGGCGACACCGGCTACGTCTACGCAGAGTTACTGGACTTCAGCGTGAAGAGCTCCAGCGTCGGCGAGATGCCGAACCTGCCGCTGAAGGTGATGATGAACGTCGGCAACCCGGATCGCGCCTTTGACTTCGCCTGCCTGCCGAATGAAGGCGTGGGGCTGGCGCGTCTGGAATTTATCATTAACCGCATGATTGGCGTTCACCCGCGCGCGCTGCTGGAGTTTGACGACCAGGAACCGGGCCTGCAGAACGAAATCCGCGAGCTGATGAAAGGCTACGACTCACCGAGAGAGTTCTACGTTGGCCGCCTGACCGAAGGGATCGCTACCCTTGGCGCCGCCTTCTACCCGAAACGCGTCATCGTGCGTTTGTCCGACTTTAAATCTAACGAATACGCCAACCTGGTGGGCGGCGAGCGTTACGAGCCGGAAGAAGAGAACCCGATGCTTGGCTTCCGCGGCGCCGGACGCTACGTTTCAGAAAGCTTCCGCGATTGCTTCGCGCTGGAGTGTGAAGCGATGAAACGCGTGCGTAACGACATGGGGCTGACCAACGTGGAAGTGATGGTGCCGTTCGTACGTACCGTCGCGCAGGCGAAAGCGGTGGTCGAAGAGCTGGAGCGTCAGGGGCTCAAGCGCGGCGAAAACGGGCTGAAGATCATCATGATGTGTGAAATCCCGTCGAACGCGCTGCTGGCGGAGCAGTTCCTCGAGTACTTCGATGGCTTCTCGATCGGTTCGAACGATATGACGCAACTGGCGCTGGGCCTTGACCGCGACTCCGGCGTCGTGTCTGAGCTGTTTGATGAGCGCAACGACGCGGTGAAAGCGCTGCTGTCGATGGCCATCCGCGCGGCGAAAAAACAGGGCAAATACGTGGGCATCTGCGGCCAGGGGCCGTCCGACCATGAAGACTTTGCCGCCTGGCTGATGGAAGAGGGGATCGATAGCCTGTCCCTGAACCCGGATACCGTGGTGCAAACCTGGTTAGGTCTGGCTGAACTGAATAAATAAGTTCAACGCGGCTAGCACAATCCCTGGCAGAGTGCCGGGGATTTTTTTTGCCTTCAGCAACGTTTCGCTATTTGATTTTGACGTAAAAAAAAGCCCATCGTGGGAGATGGGCAAAGACTACACACAGCAATTCGTTGTTTCACTCAGGGGATTTCCATGCTTATAAATCAATATCTTGATCTATAACCGTGGGCTAATAGTAGGCATCAGGGCTGTTGGCGTCGATCGGATTCTTCTCAATAGTTAAATCAGTGTGAAGAATATGAGAGGTAAATATCGAGCTGGAACATGAATATGCCGGAAGTGGCGAGGGATTGATAAATTTAGCTTAAGTTTAAGGCGGGTTTCCCCGCCTTTCTGTTACTTTTCGCTTTTGTTATGGCTGGCATTAAGCTCGGCGAGTTCCGCCAGAACCAGATCGGGGTCCAGCGGCGGCGGCGGTACTTCTTGCACCCAGGCGTCGTAAAGACGCCAGGAGACGGCCAGCAGCACCGGGCCGATAAACAGGCCAATCATGCCGAAGGCGATCAGGCCGCCGATAACGCCGGAGAGGATCAGAATCATCGGCAGGTCGGCGCCCATGCGAATTAGCACCGGGCGAATCACGTTATCCATCGTACCCACCACGCAGCTCCACACCAGCAACACCGTGCCCCAGGTCGTATCGCCGGTCCAGTACAGCCAGATAATCGAGGGCACCAGCACGATAAGCGGCCCCAGTTGTACCAGACAGGTGAAAATCATCACCACGGTCAACAGCGCGGCGTAAGGTACGCCGCTTATCGCCAGCCCGATACCGCCGAGAACCGCCTGCGCCAGCGCGGTGACAACCACGCCCAGCGCCACGGCGCGTACCGCCTGTCCGGCAAGGACCACCGCAGCATCGCCACGCTTTGAGGCCAGACGGGTAGCGAAGTAGCGGAAACCATAGGCGACGCGCTCGCCGCGCCAGTAAAGCAGGGCGCTGAACAACAGCATCAGTCCGCAGTAAACCAGCAGTTTACCAATATGCGCCGCCTGGCCGACAAACCAGGTGGTGGTGGCGCCGATATAAGGGCGAACCTTAGCCATAATCGCCGCGCCGCCCATCTCCAGCAGGCTATGCCAGGCGGAATAGAGTTTATCGCCGATCAGCGGAATCGAGTTCAGCCAGGCGAAATCCGGCAGCGTTACCTGGCCGGTGCTGACGATTTTGATCAGCGGGGCGCTATTATCGACCAGGCTATTCACCAGTAAGGCGATAGGAATAACGAACAGTAAAAACAGCAGCAGCGTCATCACCAGCACCGCCAGCGAGCGCTTGCCAAACAGCAGCTTTTGCAGACGCAGCAGCACCGGCCAGGTGGCGATGACCACGGTGCCGGCCCAGGCAAAAGAGAGAATAAATGGTTGCACAACCCACAGGCAGGAAATAATTATCAGGGACAAAAACAGCACCGACAGCAGAATTTGCGGTATGTCCCGGGGCTGATGTTGGTTAATCATAGAGAAAATTTACCTTTCCAGTCGCGTCTCAATGCTGACGCAGCGTAATTCCATGTACAGATAATAATATCAATAATTTCGCGCGCCTGATTTTGCCCGTAAATCTCGTGGGCGGATATGAAAAAAATGTGATAAAAAGTTGAGTGCGCCACGCAAACGTTTAATTTGCGCATTATTACATCATCTAAACACAACATATTCAGGCAGGGTCAAGCGTCATGATCCCACAGATTTCTCAAGCGCCGGGCGTCGTTCAACTGGTGCTGAATTTTTTGCAGGTACTGGAGCAACAAGGATTCACCGGCGATACCGCCACCAGCTATGCCGACCGGCTCACCATGGCGACCGATAACAGCGTCTATCAGCTGTTGCCGGACGCCATTCTGTTTCCCCGTTCCACCGCGGACGTCGCTTTACTGGCGCGGCTGGCGGCGGAACCGCGCTTTCAATCGCTGATTTTTACCCCACGCGGCGGCGGTACCGGCACCAATGGTCAAGCGCTGAATGCGGGGATCATCGTCGATATGTCGCGCTATATGAACCGTATTATCGAAATCAATCCTGAAGAGGGGTGGGTGCGGGTCGAAGCCGGGGTAATCAAAGACCAGCTCAACCAGTTTCTTAAGCCCTACGGCTACTTCTTCGCGCCGGAACTGTCGACCAGTAACCGCGCGACGCTCGGCGGAATGATCAATACCGATGCTTCCGGACAGGGTTCATTGGTTTACGGTAAAACCTCCGATCATGTGCTTGGGGTGCGATCGGTACTGATGGGCGGCGATATCCTTGATACCTTGCCTATTCCCGCCGCGCTGGCGGAAACGCTGGGGCGAGAGCAGTCAGCGATTGGCCGCATCTATCGTACCGTCTATCAGCGCTGTAAAGCGCAGCGTCAGCTGATCATCGATAAATTCCCGAAATTGAACCGCTTCCTGACCGGCTACGATCTGCGTCATGTCTTTAATGATGAGATGAGCGAGTTCGACCTGACGCGCATTCTGACCGGCTCCGAAGGCACGCTGGCATTTATCACCGAAGCGCGGCTCGATATTACGCGTCTGCCGAAAGTGCGCCGCTTGGTCAACGTCAAGTATGACTCCTTTGATTCGGCGCTGCGTAACGCGCCCTTTATGGTTGAAGCGAAGGCGCTGTCGGTGGAGACCGTCGACTCGAAGGTGCTTAATCTGGCCCGCGAAGATATCGTCTGGCACTCGGTAAGCGAACTGATCGCCGATGTGCCGGATAAAGAGATGCTGGGTCTCAATATCGTTGAGTTTGCCGGGGATGATGCTGAATTAATCGACGGCCAGGTAACCACCCTGTGTCAGCGTCTTGATGAACTCATGTCGCAGGGCGCCGCGGGAGTCATTGGCTGGCAGGTCTGTCATGAACTGGATGGCGTCGAGCGCATCTATGCCATGCGTAAAAAGGCGGTTGGTCTGCTGGGCAACGCTAAAGGCGCAGCTAAACCGATTCCTTTTGCTGAAGATACCTGCGTGCCGCCGGAGCATTTGGCGGATTACATCACCGAGTTTCGTGCTTTACTCGACGGGCATGGCCTGAGCTACGGCATGTTTGGACACGTCGATGCCGGGGTGCTGCACGTTCGTCCGGCGTTGGATATGTGCGACCCGCAGCAGGAGGTGCTGATGAAGCAGATCTCCGATGAGGTGGTGGCGCTGACGGCCAAATATGGCGGCCTGCTGTGGGGCGAACATGGTAAAGGGTTCCGCGCCGAGTACAGTCCGGCCTTTTTTGGCGAGGAGTTATATAACGAACTGCGTAAAGTGAAAACGGCATTTGATCCGGACAACCGATTGAATCCGGGGAAAATTTGCCCACCGGAAGGCGTCGATGCGCCGATGATGAAAGTCGATGCGGTAAAGCGCGGCACCTACGATCGTCAAATTCCCATTGCCGTGCGTAGCGCCTGGCGTGGCGCGATGGAGTGTAACGGTAACGGTCTGTGCTTTAACTTCGATGTAAAAAGCCCGATGTGTCCGTCAATGAAGGTCAGTAATCAGCGCATTCATTCGCCGAAAGGCCGCGCGACGCTGGTGCGTGAATGGTTACGTCTGCTGGCCGACCGCGGGATAGACCCGAACAAACTGGAGCAAGAACTTCCGGAAAAAGGTGTGAGCCTGCGCGCCCTGATCGAGCGTACCCGCAATAGCTGGCATGCGCGTAAAGGCGAATATGATTTCTCGCATGAAGTGAAAGAGGCGATGTCCGGCTGCCTGGCCTGTAAGGCCTGTTCAACCCAGTGCCCGATTAAGATCGACGTGCCGGAATTCCGCTCCCGCTTCCTGCAGCTGTATCACAGCCGCTACCTGCGCCCGGTACGCGATCATCTGGTGGCGACGGTCGAATCGTACGCGCCGCTGATGGCCCAGGCGCCGAAAACATTCAACTTCTTTATCAATCAGCCATGGATGCGCAAGCTGTCGGAAAAACACATCGGCATGGTCGATCTGCCGCTGCTCTCCGTACCGTCGCTCAAGCAGCAGCTGGCAGGCCATCGCTCCGCCAATACCACGCTTGAGGATCTGGAAGCAATGAGCGTCGAACAGCGTGCGAAGAGAGTGCTGGTGGTGCAGGATCCGTTTACCAGCTACTACGAAGCGCAGGTGGTGGCTGACTTTGTCCGCCTGATTGAAAAAGTCGGCTATCAGCCGGTACTGTTGCCGTTCTCACCGAACGGTAAAGCGCAGCATATCAAGGGGTTCCTGACGCGCTTCGCGCGCACGGCGCAGAAAACCGCTGATTTCCTCAACCGCGTAGCGCAGCTGGATATACCGATGGTTGGCGTCGACCCGGCGCTGGTGCTTTGCTATCGCGATGAATATAACCAGACGCTGGGCGAGAAACGCGGCGATTTTCGCGTGATGCTGGTGCATGAATGGCTGACCGAGGCGATAGCGCCTTCAGCCGGGAGGGACAACAGCGGCGAACCCTGGTACCTGTTTGGCCATTGCACCGAAGTGACGGCGCTACCGGCCGCGCCCAAACAGTGGGCAGAGATCTTTGCCCGTTGCGGGGCGAAAATGGAGTACATCAGTACGGGTTGCTGCGGCATGGCTGGCACCTACGGCCACGAAGTGAAAAACCACGCCAACTCGCTGGCGATTTACGCGCTTTCCTGGCAGCAGGCGATGGCGCGTTTACCGCGCGGTCGCTGTCTGGCCACCGGCTATTCCTGCCGAAGCCAGGTGAAGCGTATCGAAGGTAGCGGGGTACGTCACCCGCTGCAGGCTCTGCTGGAGATTATGGGATGATTTGGAAACGTCAGGCTTCGCTGCCGCAGCTTAACGCGATGGGCGAGGGAAACATGGTTGGCCTGTTGGATATTCACTTTGTGTCCATCAGCGATAACGCGATTGAAGCGACGATGCCGGTGGATCACCGTACACATCAGCCTTTTGGTCTGCTACACGGCGGCGCATCGGTGGTTCTGGCTGAAACCCTTGGCTCGGTCGCGGGCTATCTGTGTACCGAAGGAGAACAAAAAGTGGTCGGCCTGGAAGTCAATGCCAACCATATTCGTTCGGTGCGCAGCGGGCGGGTGCGAGGGGTTTGTACCGCGTTGCATGTTGGGTCTCGCCATCAGGTGTGGCAAATCGATATCACCGATGAGCAGGGGCGACTGTGCTGCTCCTCACGACTGACCACCGCCGTGGTGTAACGGTCGCCACATTATTTTAAGGGGATGCGCTTGCATCCCCTTCTTGTTATTGCGTTTCGTCCTTGATGACCTCGCTGGCGCCGTTTTTCTGCACCGAGGCGATACCCTTTTTAGCCGCATCTTTCGACGAGTACATCTCGCTGGTGGCGATGGTCTCATGGTTGTCAGCCTTCAGCAGAAAATACCACGGCTGTGAGACACTCTTTTCAGACTTTTTCAGTACGTAATATCCCATTTCTCACTCCTTCGGCGTTAACGAGCACTGAATAATCTGTAGACCATGGCTAACGGCACGGCAAGCAATCATCTAATAAATATATATTTGTTAAATCATTCGTTGTAATTATGCTACTATTTTAATTACGAATTACATTCACGGTAACAAAGAGGACGGAGTTAACCATGGGTATCATTTCCTGGATCATTTTTGGTTTGATCGCTGGTATTTTGGCTAAGTGGATTATGCCGGGCAAAGACGGCGGTGGATTTATTGTCACCGTGATCCTCGGTATTATCGGTGCGGTAGTCGGTGGCTGGATCAGTACGTTATTCGGCTTTGGCAAAGTTGACGGTTTTAACTTCGGTAGCTTTGTCGTGGCGGTAATTGGCGCACTTGTGGTGCTGTTTATCTACCGTAAAGTGAAGAGCTAATACGCCGAGCGCCTATTCACGCTGAGACAGCAAACCGCCGTGAATCACGGCGGTTTTTTTTGTGCTCATGATAGCCGCAAGCAAACAAAAAAAGCCCGCTGGATACCCGCGGGCGAACCCATTTTGGCAAATTTTTCGGATGCTTCCTTACAAAGGGCGTAAACACCGTTTTGCCGGATGTTAAGGCGCAGCCCGACCGCTTCCCGGCTGGAGAAGCGGCTGGGAAATTTTATGCCCAATTCAGCGGTAAAATAAGCTAACAAAAACGGTAGGGGAAGGGGGGAATGGTTACTCCAGTAACACGCTCATCACCAGCAGCACTACCATGCACATCGACATAATACTGATATCAATCATCCTGTAAGACACAAGCTCCCGTAAATAATAGCCCAGCGTTGCTCCGGCAAGTATTCATCAACGACGTCAATTGTACATGAGTAAACGCAGACTTAACCAACCCTGCTTTTAAGAATTAACTCACTTCATCACAAAATTGAATCGTCCTGCAAAGAAGGCTTGCTATTAATTGCCAGCAGCGTCGATTGGCGCTTTGGGGAAAATCTGTAGTCGGGCTTCGGATGTGTAAAATGGAATCAGCAGAAAAGCTAAACCTGCACCACCGGTTGCATACTGCACTGCCAGATCGGCGCTGCGGGTGATAAATATTTGATGACCTCCCCAACTACAAGCCACGCTCATATCCGGCGTACAGTTTTTCCATTTGCTCAGTAACTCGCCACTTTTTGTCAGGTATAAGTACTTCTTGTCCGAACCCGATGGCGGCGCCGCGGATTCGGCTAACAGGATGAACGTTTGAGTGCTTACTACTTTCCCTTGTCCGTCTAACGATGAGGCCTGTAGCGTTGCGGTAGGGTAGTTGAAGCGTAATTCAACGGTTGCGGCATTTTTATCACTGACGTAAAAAACCTGCGTTAAATTATCCGCGCCCCAATACTTTCCGCCGCTGGATTGAAGCGGTTTGATCTTAAATCGATATACGTTCTGCGTGCGTATATCCTGGCGCTGGGAGTATTCGGCATTGTATTGCGCGCTTTGCGGCGCGTTAACCGAGCAGCCGGTAAGTAACCCCATTAATATTAATGCTGAAAATTTGCGCATGCCTTCCCCGTCCATCATTCATCTATTGCCGCCGGTTGATTATGCCCGTTAAGCCAAACGATAAAAAACGCAGAACGCTACCAAACTCGGTAGGTCGTTGCATCACGCGCCATCTGACATATAGTTAAAATAAGTGGCGGCACGCTTGTTATTGCATCATGGAACAGAGAGGGAGATATGACAATTACGCTGTGCAAAGCTTGCGGTACCTCCTATGAATTTAGCGAAGTCCCTACACAACAACATTGCCCGATCTGCGAAGACGAGCGTCAATTTGTTCCTGTGGGCGGGCAGCAGTGGATTACGTTAAATAAGCTTACCGCATCGCATAACAATAAATGGCAGCAGCATAACAGTGGGCTTTTTAGCATTCGCACCATCCCCAGTTTTGCCATTAACCAGCGTGCATTTCTGCTGCGTACGCCGCAGGGCAATATTCTGTGGGACTGCATCGCCAACCTCGATGAGGCGACAAAAACGCTGGTTTCCGCGCTGGGTGGGCTGAAAGCCATCGCTATCTCACATCCGCATTACTACAGTTGTATGCAGGATTGGGCGGCGGAGTTCAAGGCGCCAATCTATCTGCATGGGGATGACCGCCAGTGGGTCAGCGCGACAGCCCGTGGATTACCTTCTGGGAGGGCGATAGCCTGCAACTAACGGCTGATGCCAGTCTGATCCGCCTTGGTGGGCATTTTGCTGGTGGCTGCGTCCTGCACTGGGCGCAGGGCGACGGCCTGCTATTATCCGGCGATATAGTCCAGGTTGCGCCGGGAGCTAACGCCGTTTCTTTCATGTGGAGTTATCCCAATATGCTGCCGCTGTCGGCTGCCGCGGTGAGTGATATCCTCCGACGTCTCGACGGGGTGAAGTTTAGTCAAATCTACGGCGCGTTTGAAGGGCGGGAAATTCTGGTTAATGCCCAAGAAATCGTACGTCAATCGGGGAAAAAGTATGTGGCATGTTTGGCCAGACATAGCGTCTAGTTATGCCGGGCTCTCTTTAGGACGAAAAAAAACTGAATCGGAAGTATTCTTGAACCAGTAATATGCCCGGCGAAAGTTCATGAGGAATTGGCCATGAATATTTCTGGTCTTAAGCGACACTTATTATTTTGTGTCAATGTTTCTGGTTTATTTACCACAAAAATGATAATCGATAGTCTGCTTTGGGCATTGCTTGTAGCGGTTTTTTACAATGGGGTTTATATCATTGTTTTCTTCGCCAGCGAGTCACTTACCGTGGTGCAATAAATATTCTATGGAAAGTCACTAAAGGCATGACGAAGAGCGTCAGCGTGGGGGACGTTTCTTGTTGTGTCTGTACGCCCCTGTGACGGGGCATGATTGAAAATTATAATAGAAAGTCTTTTGATAGAAGTAGGGAATAATATTTGAGTTATTAATATTTCTTTTTGAATGTGTTTTTTTGTTTTTTTCGATCCTTGATATAGGAGATGAAAACAGCAACGGCAAGTAACAAAAGAATTATCACAATAATAACGAAAAATAAATTTTCCATTTGAGATATCCTCAGGAATGAAGATCGGCGATTTTATTGTTATGGCGAAGAATCTACCTCTCTACCAGGAAAAATCCTAGTAAAAAATACGCGTCGGATAACAAAAAGTATAACCGAATGATGGTTCATAATAGAGGTGGCATTAAATTCCGAATTCCAGCGGCAGAAACGCTATTTTCTATAGCTAATTACTATTATTTTCACTTTGATGACATCCTGAAGGCACAGGCGTTCTCAATCCTGGCGCTGGCTAGGAAGCTACCTGTGGCCACCACATAGACGGGCCTTTTTCCTATTCAATAAATAGGTATTTTCGATACATCTTTCTTCATTGCCGCTTTATATACGCGCTTATCCTAATAACTTATTATTTATCAATCTATTAATTGCAAAAAATGCGGTCTGATAACCTCTCGACCAGGGTCTATGCTTATAGAAAAGCGTAAAAAGGGGCGAAATGGCCGAATACCCCTGTTCCCGCAGGGTTGAAGTGATAATCATTATCACTAACATGAGGGTAGGGCCCGATAGCGGCAATCGATGAGGTAGAGCGATGGAATTACAAACAAGCACCTTTAATCCCGACGATTTTAACTGGCAGGGGCTGACGATGACCCCCGCGGCGGCGGCCCATATCCGCGAACTGATGCATAAACAGCCGGACAAGCAGGGGCTACGTCTGGGAATCAAAACCAGCGGCTGCGCCGGTTTTGGCTACGTGCTGGAGATGATTGCCGAACCGGCGGACGACGACCTGCTGTTTGAGCGCGACGGCGCGAAGCTGTTTGCGCCGCTGCAGGCGATGCCGTTTATTGATGGCACCGAACTGGATTATGTTCGCGAAGGCTTAAATGAAATATTCAAGTTTCATAACCCGAAAGCGCAGCACGAATGCGGCTGCGGCGAAAGCTTCGGGGTGCAGGCGGAGTAACTATGTCTCGAAATACTGAAGCAACTGACGATGTCAAAAGCTGGACCGGCGGCCCGCTCAACTATAAAGAAGGCTTCTTTACTCAGCTACAAACCGATGAGCTGGCCAAAGGCATCAACGAAGAGGTGGTTCGCGCGATTTCCGCGCGTCGTAATGAACCGGATTGGATGCTCGAATTTCGTCTCAACGCTTTTAAGGCGTGGCAGGAGATGGAAGAGCCGCACTGGCTGAAAGCGCATTACGATAAGCTCAATTATCAGGATTACAGCTACTACTCGGCGCCATCCTGCGGTAACTGCGATGATACCTGCGCCTCGGAACCCGGCGCGGTACAGCAAACCGGGGCGAATACCTTCCTGACGAATGAAGTCGAGGAAGCCTTTAACCTGCTTGGCGTACCGGTGCGTGAAGGCAAAGAAGTGGCGGTGGACGCCATTTTCGACTCGGTATCTGTGGCGACCACCTACCGCGAGAAGCTGGCGGAGCAGGGGATCATTTTCTGCTCCTTTGGCGAAGCGATTCACGATCATCCGGAACTGGTGAAAAAGTACCTTGGTACCGTAGTGCCGGGCAACGACAACTTTTTTGCCGCGCTGAACGCCGCCGTCGCCTCTGATGGCACCTTTATCTACGTGCCGAAAGGCGTGCGCTGCCCGATGGAACTGTCGACCTATTTCCGTATTAACGCCGAGAAAACCGGCCAGTTTGAACGTACGATTCTGGTCGCCGACGAAGGTAGCTATGTGAGCTATATCGAAGGCTGCTCGGCGCCGGTACGCGACAGCTATCAGCTGCACGCGGCGGTGGTGGAAGTCATCATTCATAAAGATGCGGAAGTGAAGTACTCCACCGTGCAGAACTGGTTCCCCGGCGATAACAATACCGGCGGCATCCTTAACTTCGTCACCAAGCGCGCGCTGTGCGAAGGCGAAAACAGCAAGATGTCGTGGACCCAGTCGGAAACCGGTTCGGCCATTACCTGGAAATACCCGAGCTGCATTCTGCGCGGCGATAACTCGATCGGCGAATTCTTCTCGGTGGCGCTGACCAGCGGCCATCAGCAGGCGGATACCGGGACCAAAATGATTCATATCGGCAAGAACACCCGCTCGACCATTATCTCAAAAGGGATCTCCGCCGGACACAGCCAGAACAGCTATCGCGGGCTGGTCAAAATTATGCCGACCGCCACTAACGCCCGTAACTTCACCCAGTGCGATTCGATGCTGATCGGCCCGGACTGCGGGGCGCATACCTTCCCCTATGTCGAATGCCGCAATAACAGCGCCCAGCTGGAACACGAAGCCACCACCTCGCGTATTGGCGAAGATCAGCTGTTCTACTGTCTGCAGCGCGGCATTAGCGAAGATGATGCGATCTCGATGATCGTCAATGGATTCTGTAAAGACGTGTTCTCAGAATTGCCGCTGGAGTTCGCCGTCGAAGCGCAAAAATTGCTGGCTATTAGCCTTGAACATAGCGTCGGCTGATAATTAAGGAAAAAAGATGTTAAGTATTAAAGATTTGCAAGTCGCCGTAGAAGACAAAGAGATCCTGCGCGGGCTGAACCTTGAGGTGCGCCCCGGCGAAGTGCACGCGATCATGGGCCCTAACGGCTCAGGGAAAAGTACGCTCTCGGCTACGCTCGCCGGACGGGAAGATTACGAAGTCACCGGCGGCAGCGTCGAGTTTAAGGGCAAAAACCTGCTCGAATTAGCTCCGGAGGATCGCGCCGGGGAAGGCATTTTTATGGCTTTTCAGTACCCGGTGGAAATTCCCGGCGTCAGTAATCAATTTTTCCTGCAAACCGCGCTCAATGCGGTGCGCGGCTATCGCGGCCTGGAAGCGCTGGATCGTTTCGATTTCCAGGATTTAATGGAAGAGAAGATCAAACTGCTGAAGATGCCGGAAGATCTGCTAACTCGTTCGGTGAACGTCGGTTTCTCCGGCGGCGAGAAAAAACGCAACGATATTCTGCAAATGGCGGTGCTTGAGCCTGAGTTGTGTATCCTGGATGAATCGGATTCCGGGCTGGATATAGATGCCCTGAAGATTGTCTCGGAGGGGGTTAACTCGCTGCGCGACGGCAAACGCGCCTTTATTATCGTCACCCACTATCAGCGTATCCTCGATTACATCAAACCGGATTACGTCCACGTGCTGTATCAGGGGCGGATCGTCAAGTCAGGCGATTTTACTCTGGTTAAACAACTGGAGGAGCAGGGCTATGGCTGGCTTAGCGAACAGCAGTAACGCGCTGCAGCAGTGGCATCATCTGTTTGAAGCGCAGGGCGAGGCGCGCACGCCGCAGGCCAATCAGCATCTGCAGCAGCTGTTGCGCCTGGGACTGCCGACGCGCAAACATGAAAACTGGAAATATACCCCGCTGGATACGCTGCTAAGCGGCACTTTTGTTGCAAGTCCGGCGACGCTCGGCGTGGCGCAGCGCGACGCGCTGGCGCTCAATCTCGACGCCTGGCGGATGGTGTTTGTCGATGGCCGCTTCAGCCCGGCGCTCAGTGACGATCTCGCCGCTAGCGGTTTTGACGTCAGCGTTGATAACCAGCGCCAGCATCTGCCGGAAGCGGTACAGCCGGAAGTGTTTCTGCATCTCACCGAAAGCCTGGCGCAGACGGTGACTCGCATCAGCGTGAAGCGCAACCAGCGCCCGGAAAAGCCGCTGCTGCTGATGCATATCACCAGCGGTCTGGCCGGCGACGAGCTTAATACCGCCCACTATCGTCATCATCTGGCGCTGGAGAGCGGGGCGCAGGCGACCATCATCGAACACTATACTAGCCTTGATGAGCAGCGGCATTTCACCGGCGGACGCCTGACCATGTCTGTCGCCGACAATGCCCATCTGCAGCATATCAAGCTGGCATTTGAAAATGGGCAAAGCTATCACTTCGCCCATAACGATCTGCTGCTTGGCCGCGATGCTTCGGCTTTCAGCAGCAGCTTCCTGCTGGGCGGCGCGGTGTTACGACACCATACCAGCACCCGTCTGGCTGGTGAAAACAGCAATCTGCGTATTAACTCGCTGGCGATGCCGGTGAAAAACGAGGTCTGCGACAGCCGCACCTGGCTCGATCACCGCGTTGGCTACTGCAACAGCCGTCAACTACACAAAACCATCGTCAGCGATAAGGGGCGGGCGGTGTTTAATGGCCTGATTAACGTCGCGAAACACGCGCTGAAAACCGATGGCCAGATGACCAATAACAATCTGTTGTTGGGAAGGCTGGCGGAAGTCGATACCAAACCACAGCTGGAAATTTACGCCGACGACGTCAAATGCAGCCACGGCGCTACCGTCGGGCGCATTGATGACGAACAGCTGTTTTATTTGCGCTCGCGTGGTATCGATCAACAGGCGGCGCAGCAGATGATCCTTTACGCCTTCGCCGCCGAGCTCACTGAAGCTATTAGCGATGATGCGCTGAAACAACAGGTGTTGGCGCGTATAGGCAAGCGCCTGCCGGGAGGAGATGCATGACATTTTCAGTGGAACGCCTGCGCGCCGATTTCCCGGTGCTGAGCCGCGAGGTTAATGGTCAGCCGCTGGTCTATCTCGATAGCGCCGCCAGCGCGCAGAAACCGGAAGCGGTGATTAATGCCGAAGCCGAGTTTTATCGCCACGGTTACGCTGCCGTCCATCGTGGTATCCATACCCTGAGCGCCGAAGCGACGGCGCGGATGGAGCAGGTACGCCAACAGGCGGCCGCTTTCCTTAATGCCCGTTCGCCGGAAGAGCTGGTGTTCGTACGCGGTACCACCGAAGGCATCAATCTGGTGGCCAATAGCTGGGGCGGGGCTAACGTCGGGGCCGGCGATAATATTATCGTCAGCGAGATGGAACACCACGCCAATATCGTGCCGTGGCAGATGCTCTGCGCCCGCGTCGGCGCCGAGCTAAGAGTGATCCCCCTCAACCAGGATGGCACCCTACAGCTCGACGTTATCCCCGGCCTGTTTGACGACCGTACCCGACTGCTGGCGATAACCCAGGTGTCGAACGTGCTGGGGACGGAAAATCCGCTATCGGCGCTGATCCCGCTGGCGCATCAGCATGGCGCTAAGGTGCTGGTGGATGGCGCGCAGGCGGTGATGCATCACCCGGTGGATGTGCAGGCGCTGGACTGCGATTTTTACGTCTTCTCGGCGCATAAGCTGTACGGGCCGACCGGTATCGGCGTGTTGTACGCCAAAGAAGCATTGCTGCAGGAGATGCCGCCGTGGGAAGGCGGCGGGTCGATGATTGCCACCGTCAGCCTGAAGGAGGGCACCACTTGGGCGAAGGCGCCGTGGCGCTTTGAAGCCGGTACGCCGAATACCGGCGGAATTATTGGCCTCGGCGCGGCGCTGGACTATGTCAGCCAGATTGGGCTTGAGCAGATTGGCGAATATGAGCAGACGCTGATGCGCTATGCTCTCGAGGAGCTGAAAAAGGTGCCGGACTTGACGCTTTATGGCCCGCAACATCGGTTGGGCGTCATCGCTTTTAACCTCGGGAAACATCATGCCTACGATGTCGGCAGTTTTCTCGATAACTACGGGATCGCGGTGCGCACCGGACACCACTGCGCGATGCCGCTGATGGCGTTCTACCAGGTTCCGGCGATGTGCCGGGCATCGCTGGCGATGTACAATACGATGGAAGAGGTGGATCGGCTGGTGGCCGGGCTACAGCGGATCCACAAATTACTTGGTTAAAGGACGCGACTATGGCGGCATTACCAGACAAAGACAAATTGCTGCGCAACTTTACCCGCTGCGCCAACTGGGAAGAGAAGTATCTCTACATCATTGAACTCGGCCAGCGCCTGGCGCCGCTCAGCGCGGAAGAACACATCGCGCAGAACATTATTCAGGGCTGCCAAAGCCAGGTGTGGATCGTGATGGAGCAGGAGCCATCCGGCGTGATTACCCTGCGCGGTGATAGCGATGCGGCCATCGTCAAAGGGCTGATTGCGGTGGTCTTCATCCTTTACGACCGCATGACCGCGCAGGATATTAGCGAATTCGATGTGCGCCCGTGGTTTGAAAAAATGGCGCTGACCCAGCATCTTACCCCCTCCCGCTCGCAGGGCCTTGAAGCGATGATCCGCGCAATTCGCGCGAAAGCTGCAAATCTTAGCTAGAATAAACAGGTAGATTTCATTCTGTTACGTGCGACGAAGGCGAGTGCTTTCGTCGCCGCGCAGATCCTGGCGTTTTATCAGCGAAAGAAGGAATCTCAGTATGAAACGCGCGTCTCTCATCACGATGACCCTTCTCGCAGCTCTGAGCGCGCAGCACGGCGCCTGGGCTGTCGATTATCCACTTCCCCCTGCCAACAGCCGTTTGATTGGCCAAAACCAATACTGGACGGTACAGGAAGGGGATCGCAACCTGCAGGCTATCGCCCGCCACTTCGACACGGCGGCGATGCTGATTCTTGAAGCCAACGATACGATTGCGCCGGTGCAGCCGAAGCCGGGCACCCGGGTCTTAATCCCATCGCAGATGCTGCTGCCGGATGTGCCGCGTGAAGGCATTGTCGTCAATCTGGCCGAGCTGCGGCTGTACTATTTCCCGCCGGGGCAAAATCAGGTGCAGGTCTATCCCCTCGGCATTGGCCAGTTGGGGCTGGAAACGCCGGAGATGACTACCCGCGTCGGGCAGAAAATCCCTAACCCGACCTGGACGCCAACTGCCGGTATTCGCGCGCGCTCGCTGGAGAAGGGCATTAAGCTGCCGCCGGTGATCCCCGCCGGGCCTAATAATCCATTAGGCCGTTACGCCCTGCGGTTGGCCTACGGTAACGGCGAATATCTGATCCACGGTACCAACGCCCCTGATAGCGTCGGGCTACGGGTGAGCTCCGGCTGTATGCGGATGAATGCCGATGACATTAAGGCGCTGTTCAGCCAGGTGCGCGCCGGGACGCCGGTGCGGATTATCAATCAGCCGGTGAAGTTCGCGGTAGAACCCGATGGTAAACGCTACGTAGAGGTCCACAGGCCGCTTTCGCAAACCGAAGGGGAAAATACCCGGACAATCTCTTACACGCTTCCTGCCGCGTTTCAGGCCTTTTCTGACGATAAAGCGGTGGATGATCTGCAGCTGAAAAAAGCGCTGTCGCGTAGAGCAGGGTATCCGGTGGTGGTTTCGGAAGGGGCGGGCAGCGCGACGACGGAGCTGTCGGCGCAGAATAGCCAGCACAACGACGCTAAGCTGACGCAGTAGGGTAAAACGACAGGCAAAAAAAATGGCGCACAATGTGCGCCATTTTTATTACCAGAACTCTTACTTACGGTAAGAGTGAGCCTGGTTGTCCAGACGCTGGTTAGCGCGAGCTGCGTCGTCTTTAGCAGCCTGAACGTCAGAACGCATTGCGTTCACGTCGTTGCTCAGCTGGTCAACTTTAGCGTTCAGAGTCTGAACGTCAGAAGACAGCTGATCGATTTTAGCATTGCTGGAGCAACCAGCCAGCAGAGTAGAACCCAGGATTACCGCGCCCAGTACCAGTTTAGTACGATTCATTATTAATACCCTCTAGATTGAGTTAATCTCCATGTAGCGTTACAAGTATTACACAAACTTTTTTGGGATGAGAATATTTTTTTTATCCGAATGCACTTATTTTTGATCGTTCGCTCAAAGAAGCATCGAATTCGTCGATCTGGTTTAAAAAGCGCTGTGAAAACAGAAGGCTTCCATCGGATTCATCTTAGATAATCTCTTATTAAATAGTAAAATCCGATTTGCATTTTTATTAAGAACAGCTAGGGAATGAATAAAAAAAAGCGCCCCAGAGGGACGCTTTAAAAAAAGATAAAATAACCTGTAAATTATTACAGCACGTGCACGGAGGCTGTGTTAGTGGTGCCGCTTGGAACCAGCGCGCCGGAAACCATCACAACCACGTCGCCTTTACGCGCCAGGCCGCTCTGCAGCGCCAGCTCTTTACCCAGGTGGTAGAAATCATCAGTAGAGGCGATCTCTTTCACCAGTTGCGGTACCACGCCTTTGCTGAGAACTAACTGACGAGCGGTGGTTTCGTTGGTGGTCAACGCAAGGATAGTGGCGTCCGGGAAGTATTTACGCACTGCGCGCGCAGATTTACCGCCCTGGGTGGCGACGACGATCAGCGGCGCTTCCAGTTTCTCAGCGGTTTCAACAGCGCCGCGGCAAACCGCTTCGGTAATGCGCAGTTTACGGTTGTCGTTGTTGTAATCCAGACGGCTGGTCATCACGCGGTCGGTACGCTCGCAGATGGTCGCCATAATGGTAACGGCTTCCAGCGGGTATTTACCTTTCGCGGATTCGCCGGACAGCATAACGGCATCGGTGCCGTCGAGGATGGCGTTAGCGACGTCGCCTGCTTCAGCGCGGGTCGGGCGCGGGTTTTTGATCATGGAATCCAGCATCTGGGTCGCGGTGATAACGACTTTGCGCGCGCGGATACATTTTTCGATGATCATCTTCTGCGCGAAGATAACTTCTTCAACCGGGATTTCAACGCCCATATCGCCGCGAGCAACCATGATGCCGTCAGAAGCTTCGAGGATTTCGTCGAAGTTGTTCAGACCTTCCTGGTTTTCGATTTTGGAGATGATCTGGATGTTTTCGCCGCCGTGCGCCTTCAGGTGCTCGCGGATTTCAACGACGTCAGAACGTTTACGGATAAAGGAAGCCGCAACGAAATCAACGCCTTGCTCACAACCGAAGATCAGGTCCTGCTTGTCTTTGTCAGCCAGCGCCGGCAGAGCGATGGAAACGCCCGGCAGGTTAACGCCTTTGTTCTCGCCGAGGTCGCCGTTGTTCAGCACTTTACAGATAACTTTGTTACCTTCGATAGCGGTCACTTCCATGCCGATCAGACCATCGTCGACCAGCACGGTGTTGCCGACGCTCAGGTCGGTGGTGAAGCCTTCGTAGGTCACCGCAACGATTTCATTGTTGCCGACCACGGACTTGTCAGTGGTAAAGGTAAAGGTCTGGCCCGCTTTCAGGGAGACGTCGTTGCCGCCTTCCAGCTTAATGGTGCGGATTTCCGGCCCTTTGGTATCCAGCAGGATTGCGGCTTTCTTACCGGTTTTGTTCATCACATTGCGCAGGTTCTGGATGCGCTGACCGTGTTCCGCATAGTCGCCGTGAGAGAAGTTCAGACGCATGACGTTCATGCCCGCGTCCAGCATTTTGGTCAACATCTCTTCGGATTCGGTTTTCGGACCGATGGTGCAAACAATTTTGGTCTTTTTCATGACAGTCTTAGTCTTTAAGTTGTGAAGGATATGGAAATCTCGCTCCGGGGGCGCACTGCCGCGGAGTCAAACCTGTGTTACGAAAGTTGCAATGCCACGCTCTAAGGATAGGTGACAACAAAAGAGCGTGCAGAAGAATGTGTGCTGGCGGTTCAGCCCATGAAAAGTGGCAATGTTTTGTACGTTTTTTTGTGCAGTCCAATGCGCTGAAACCATTCAAGAAAGAATCGAGGCGCATTATACGCTGCCGAAACCAAAAAGGAAAATAAAAACGGCGTTTCATTTTTAGTGTGATTAATGTAACAAAATTCACACGATTTGCTCGCGAACCTGCAACACACTTTTGCCGCAGCGGATCAGATTAAACGGTGTTTTATCATATTTACTAACCGATTAAAGGCAGTAAAACGCCTCATTGAACGAAAAAAATAGCGCAGTTTGCTTTATTATAAAATCGTATCAATAATGAATTGATTGATAATGATAATTTAAGAGTCTTAATAATGGGAAATAAAGCGAAAGACGACGAGCTCTATCAGGAAATGTGCCGCGTAGTGGGTAAGGTGGTATTGGAAATGCGCGATCTTGGCCAGCAGCCAAAACATATTGTTATTGCCGGTGTCGTACGCACCGCGCTGGCAAATAGCAAAATTGAACGTTCCGCGCTAACCCGCGAGGCGATGGAAAGGGTGATTCACGCGTTATCGGGGCACTAATCGCCGCGCCCCGACATAAGTAATGCTTAAGAGATAACGAACCGAATCACCGCTTTCACCGCAATCTCGCAGTGGTGTGAAACCATTGCTTCGTCGTCGATTTCAGGCAGCGGATCGTCGAGGTACAGGCTACTGAAGGTATAAAAATTCGATACCTGATAGAAGCTGAAGCTGCTAATCAGCCGGTGCACGTCGCGCGCCTGCAGACCGGCCTGGAAAATCCCCTGTTGCTGGCCGCGTTGTAAAATATCCTCGATTATCGACAACGCGGTACGGTTCAGCGGCTTCAGCTCCTCTGAACCCTTGAGCCACTTCCCGCGCTGCATGTTTTCCATGCAGATAACCCGCATATAGTCGGCATGCGTGGCGTGATAGCGCACGCTCCATTTCACCAGTTGCGCCAGCGCCTCTACCGGCGGCAGATGCTCCAGCCCCAGCTGTTGTTCCGTTTCACGGATCTGCGCATACACATGTTGCAGTACCGCCTGGTACAGCTGCTCTTTGCTCTTGAAGTAGTAGACCACCATACGCTTGGTAGTTTGCGCCTCGATGGCGATCTGCTCCATACGCGCGCCGGGAAGGCCATATTCGGCGAACACGGTAATGGCGGCGGCGAAGATGCGCTCTTTCAGGGATTGTGCTTCATCATGAGCAACGAGGGACATAACGACTCCTTTTTCTGTGGAGAGAAAAAATACACATAATGATCACAATTCAGCAACCAAATCTGGCGCCTGTGAACCAAATGATACATAGTCAGTGCTCATGTCGAATGATGACCCGAGGACTCTTATGTTGCGTTCCATCGCTACCGTTTCGATATCCGGTACTTTACCTGAAAAGCTGCACGCTATCGCCGCGGCCGGTTATCAGGGCGTTGAAATCTTTGAAAACGATCTGCTCTATTATACGGGCACGCCGCGCGATATTCGCAACCTTGCCGCTGAATTAGGGCTAAAAATCACGCTTTTTCAACCCTTTCGTGATTTCGAGGGCGCCAGCCGCGCGCAGTTTGCCGCTAACCTGCAGCGGGCGAAGCGGAAATTCGCCCTGATGCATGAATTAGGCTGCAACACCATGCTGCTCTGTAGCAACGTTCAGCCGGACTGTTCTGCCGATATCGAACTGCAGGTCGCCGACCTGCGCGCGCTGGCTGAGCTCGCCGAGCAGGAGGGGATTATCATCGGCTACGAGGCGCTGGCGTGGGGAACCCACGTCAACCGCTGGCGTCAGGCATGGGAACGGGTGCAGCGGGTGAACAGCCCGGCGATGGGCATTGTGCTTGATAGCTTCCATATTCTGTCGCTCGGGGATGATCTACAAGGCCTTGCCGCGGTGCCGGTTGAGAAAATCACCTTCCTGCAGTTGGCTGACGCGCCGTTGATGAAGATGGATGTCCTCGAATGGAGCCGTCATTTCCGCTGCTTCCCGGGCCAGGGGCAACTGCCGCTGGTGGATTTCGCCTGTGAACTGACGCGCTGCGGCTATCGCGGACCCTGGTCGCTGGAGATTTTCAATGACGGCTTTCGCGCCTCACCCAACGGCGCCACGGCAAAAGATGGCTACCGTTCATTGCTGTGGCTCGAAGAGCAGACCCGTCGGCAGCTTGCGGATAGCGACGCGGCGTTATTTTCGCCACCTGCGCTACCGCACTATGACGGTCTGGAGTTTATTGAGTTCGCCGCTAGTCCGGCGGAGTCTACCGCGCTAGGCCAGCGCCTGACGCAACTGGGCTTTAAGCTTCAGGGCAAACATCGTTCCAAGCAGGTTGCGCTCTGGCGCAATGGCGAGGCGCGGGTGATTGTTAATGCGCAGCCGCACAGCTGGGCCGACCATTTTCATCAGCGCCACGGCGTCTCATTGTGCGCGATGGCGCTACGGGTAAGCCGCAGCGCGCCGGTTGTGGAACGCGCCCGCGCCTACGGTTATGCCACCTGGCAGGGGGATGCGGGGCCAAATGAGAGTTCGATCCCGGCGGTTTGCGCTCCGGATGGTAGCCTGATCTACCTGGTCGAAGCCGGTGACGATATCTACGCCCGCGATTTTCATTTACAGGCAGCGGCGCCGCGCGACGACTACCGCGGTATTGACCATCTCGCGTTAGGCATGGAGGCCGATAGCCGCGACAACTGGATTATCTTTTTCCGTACGGTTTTCGGCTTCAGTCTCGAACATGAACAGACGTTGCCTGACCCGTATGGACTGGTGCGCAGCCTGGCGGTTCGTAGCCCGCAGGGCGATATTCGTCTGGCGCTGAATATATCGCAAAGCCGAGCCACGCAGATTGCGCGTTCGGTCGCCTGTTATCAGGGGGCCGGGCTGCAGCACGCCGCTTTTGCCTGTCGCGATTTACCCGTAACGCTCGAAAGTCTGCCGCAGGCTGCGCTGAACGCGCTGCCTATCCCGGCGAATTACTATGAGGATCTGCTGGCGCGCTTTGGCGAAGAGCCGCAGGTAGAGACATTGCAGCGCCTGCAAATTCTCTACGACCGTGACGCCCGCGGCGGCGAATTCCTGCATCTTTATACCCGTCCATTTGTGGCGGGGCGCTTCTTCTTCGAATTGACCGAACGGCGTGACGGTTACGCCCAGTACGGCGCGGTAAATGCCGCCGTCCGCCTTTCGGCCATGCAGTACAGTTAAACGTAGCAAATGGTTCACAACACAACATCGCAAACACAATAACAACATTCATCTGTACTCAAGACAGGAAACGACTATGAATTCTTATAGCCATAACCAGGCGACGGCGGCGGATACTGCGACCACCGCGCCTCGCTCCCGGCGGCGTATCGGGATCCTGGCGCTGCTGGCCGTCGGCACGATGATTAACTATCTCGACCGCACGGTGCTCGGTATCGCTGCGCCGAGACTGACCGCCGAGCTTGGCATTGATGCCGCTATTATGGGAATTGTTTTTTCGGCCTTTGCCTGGACCTATGCGCTGGCGCAAATTCCCGGCGGTATTTTCCTCGATCGTTTCGGCAATAAGGTGACCTATTTTCTCTCCCTGGCGCTGTGGTCGCTGTTCACTTTATTTCACGGTATGGCAATTGGCTTGAAAACGCTGTTGCTGTGTCGTTTTGGGCTTGGCGTCAGTGAAGCGCCCTGTTTTCCGGTCAACAGCAGGGTAGTGAGTACCTGGTTTCCGCAGCAGGAGCGCGCGAAGGCCACGGCGGTCTACACCGTCGGCGAATATCTCGGGCTGGCCTGTTTCTCGCCGCTGCTGTTCTGGATTATGGGCAGCTTCGGCTGGCGCGCGCTGTTTATCAGCGTCGGGGTTGTTGGCATCCTGTTCGCGCTGGTCTGGTGGCGTTGCTACCGTGAACCCCATCAGGATAGCCGCCTGAGCGACAGTGAACGCGAACATATTCTTCGCGGCGGCGGACTGGCTAGCGCGCAGCAGCAGCAAAACGCTTTTAGCTGGCCGCTGGTGCGCCAGCTGTTGGCAAAACGACAGGTGATTGGTGCCAGCGTCGGTCAATTCGCCGGTAATACCGTGCTGGTCTTCTTTCTGACCTGGTTTCCAACGTACCTGGCGACCGAGCGCCACATGGCGTGGTTGAAAGTAGGCTTCTTCGCCATCTTGCCGTTTCTCGCCGCAGCGGGTGGCGTGCTGTTTGGCGGCTGGCTCTCCGACAAGCTGTTGAAAGCCACCGGTTCGGCCAATCTGGCGCGTAAGCTGCCTATCGTCGTCGGGCTGATGATGGCCAGCAGCATTATTTCCGCCAACTGGCTGCCGAGCGACCTGGCGGTGATCCTGATGATGTCATTTGCCTTCTTTGGCCAGGGAATGGTCGGCCTCGGCTGGACGTTAATTTCCGATATTGCGCCGCAGGGGATGGGCGGGATAACCGCCGGCATCTTTAATTTTTGCACCAATCTGGCGGGGATCCTCACGCCGCTGATTATCGGTTTTATCGTTGCCGCTTCCGGTAGTTTTTTCTACGCGCTGGTCTATATCGGCGGCGCGGCGCTGCTTGGCGTGGTGGCATATCTCTTTATTCTTGGCGATGTCAAACGCATCGAACTTTCGCAGTAACGACAGGAGTAGGGCATGATCATTAGTGGTCATACGCGGCTGATAGCGCATCTTGGTTATCCGACCGCCAGTTTTAAAGCGCCGATGATTTATAACCCATGGCTGGCCCATTGCGGGGCGGACGTCAAAGTGGTGCCGATGGGGGTGAGGCCGGAGGATTACGCGGCGCTGGTGCCAGCGCTGTTTTCCATGACCAACATCGTCGGCGCGCTGGTCACCATGCCGCATAAAATGGCGACCTGCGGGTTGGTCGACCAGCTGAGCCCGACGGCGGCAATCGCCGGCGCCTGCAATGCCATCCGCCGCGAAGCCGACGGCAGCCTGCGCGGCGATATGTTCGATGGCGCAGGCTTTGTGCTGGGGATTACGCGCAAAGGCTTTCAACCACAAGGGGCGAGGGCGCAGGTGTTCGGCTGCGGCGGCGTCGGCTCGGCGATTGCCGCATCGCTGGCGGGCGCCGGGGTCAGTACCTTGACGCTGTTCGACACCTGTGTAGCCGCCGCCGAGGCGCTGGCGCAGCGGCTGCATCAGCACTATCCACGTCTGGAGATCGTTCTGATGCAGCGCGATCCCGCCGCGCAGGATCTGGTGGTCAACGCCACGCCGCTGGGCATGAAAGCGGATGATCCGCTACCGCTGGATGTTTCGCGCCTGTCGCCGCGTACCTGGGTCGGCGAGGTGGTGATGAGCGTTGAATATACTCCGCTACTGCGGGCGGCGCAGGCGCTGGGGTGCCCGATTCAGCGCGGTACCGATATGCTGTTCGAGATGATCCCGGCCTATCTCGAGTTCTTCCAACTGCCGGTGGCGACGCCGGAACAGCTGCGCGAACGGGCGGAAATTCGCTACTGAATCAGCAAAAAAGGCGTTACCCTAGCGCTATATTCTCATCTTTATAGCGATTGTTGTGATGACCACTTCATTGACGCTGTTGGCGGCGGGAAGCCTGAAAAGCGCTTTCCTCCCGCTGCTGGCGCGATTTCAGCAGCTTAGCGGCATTCTGGTCGAGGCGCAGTTCGGCCCGGCTGGTCTGCTGCGCGAACGCATTGAAGGCGGCGAACGCTGCTCGCTGTTCGCCAGTGCGAATACCGAACACCCTCAGGCGCTGCTGCAGGCCGGGCTTGCGATAAACTGCTGTTCGTTTGCCGCTAACCGACTGATGCTGACCGTGCGCCGCACGCCTGATACCGATCGCGCTGACTGGCTGGCGTTACTGCACGATTCTCGGCTGCGGCTGGCGACCTCGACGCCGGGCTGCGATCCTTCCGGCGATTACACCTGGCAGCTTTTTGCCCGTCTTGAAGCCGGCTATCCGGGCCTCGGTCGGGCGTTGATGTCCCGGGCGCAGCAGCTGGTCGGCGGTCGGGCGTCGCTGACTGTACCGTCTGGCACGAGCGCAGGAGAGTGGCTGATTGGCGAAGACTTTGCCGACCTGTTTATCGGCTACGCCCACTATGCGGTTCAGATGACGGAGAGCGCGCAGTTTCGCACGCTACTGATTCCCGAGCCGTGGAACATTCGCTGCGAGTATCAACTGGCGCAAATTGAGGAGAGCGCTGCCGCGCGGCAGCTACGGCGCTATATAACCGCAGAAGAAGGGCAGAATTTTCTGCGCGCGGCAGGATTTTTGACCGTTAGCGATGGATCGTAAACTGCGGCGCCAGTAACGGCACTGCGCTACCGGGATGGTCGATTTTGTGAACCGGCAGGCCGTAGGCACGCTGCAGGTTCGCTTCGCTGAGTACCGCGAACGACTCTCCCGCCAGCCATTCGCCGCCGGGCAACAGCAGCAGGGTGTGGCTGGCTATCTGCAGAGCATGAGTCGGGTCATGGGTGGTGAATACCACGGTGCGCCTCTGCCGATGAGCAAGATTGCTAATCAGCTGTAATACAACCTGTTGATTAGCCAGATCCAGCGCCGAACAGGGTTCGTCTAACAGAATATTTTGACTGGCGCCGACCAGCGCGCGGGCAATGAGCACCAACTGCTGCTGGCCGCCGGACAGAGCGCGAAACACCTGATTGGCCAATGCGGCGATCCCCAGCAGCGCCAGCGCCTGTTGAACCTCCCGCTCATCTTCCGGCCCCGGCTGCGCGAACAGATCGACGAGTCGCGCGCGGCCCATCAGCACCACATCGCGTACCCGCCAGCCAAACGCCGGGCGGAACGATTGCGGCACGATGGCGATGCCGCCTTCTACGTTAAACTGCCCGCCGAGCGGCGGCAGGACGCCGGTCAGGGTATCCAGTAGCGTACTTTTGCCGCGACCGTTGGCGCCCAGTATCGCCCAGATTTCCCCGTGACGGCACTGCATGGACAGCGGGGCGAAGAGCGGCTGACGATGGCCGTAGCGCAGGGCGTTCAGTGATAATGAAATGTTCATTGGGCCACACCGCGGCGTTGGGACTGAATCAGTAAAAGGGTAAACAGCGGCGCGCCGAGCAGGGCGGTAATAATGCCAATCGGAATCTCCGCCTGGGTTAACGTGCGCGCCAGGTCGTCCACCACCACCATAAACGCGCCGCCTAGCCAGAATGCCGTTGGCAGCAGGCGGCGGTGATCGGCGCCGACAAGCAGTCGCGCCAGATGCGGAATAACCAGCCCGACCCAGGCGATGCTGCCGCTGACCGCGACCTGGGCGGCGACCAGCACCGCGCAGCAGACCAACACTCCGCGGCGCAACTTGACCACCGAAACGCCAAGACCGCGCGCATCTTTATCCTCCAGCGCCAGCAGGTTGATACGCCAGCGCAGCTTTAGCAGGATAACGGCGGCGACGGCGACCGGCAGCGCCATGGACAGCACTTTATGCCAGTTGGCGGTGGCAAAGCTGCCGAGCAGCCAGAAAACGATATTCGGCAGGGTTTCTTCCGTATCGGCAAGGTACTGCATCAGGCTGACCAGCGCGGCAAAGAAACCGCTGAGAATAATGCCGGAAAGGATCAGCGCCAGCGTGTTTTCACGCCCCTGCAGCGTGGCGATGAGATAAACCAGCGCCAGCGCGGCGAGGCCGAAGAAGAAGGTGCAACCCATCATCGATACGATGTCGAAGCCCAGCAGGATAGCAAGCGTGCCGCCGAAGGCGGAGCCGGAGGTTACCCCGATGATATGCGGGTCGACCAGCGGGTTATGGAATACGCCCTGTAACGTCGCACCGCATAGCCCCAGCGAGCCGCCGGCCAGCAGCGCCATCGCTACCCTGGGAAGTCTGACTGACCAGACGATCTGCCCGGCGACGCCGCTGCCGGGCGCGCCATGGGTAAGCTCATGAAGGACCTCATTCAGGCTGAGGTGGTACTGCCCCAGGCATAGTGAGGCGATAGCGATAAATAGCGTCGCCGCCGCCAGCCCGCCGTGCAGCAGCGCCCAGTGAAGGTTACTGCGCATTCGGCGTCCATTTCACGCGGTAGAAGCGTTGATAGTAATCCTGCGCTTTGGCATCGACATCGACATTCCGGTAGCGGGAAGGATTGAGCTTTTTCGCCATCCACAGCTCGCCTATCGCCAACGCCTCCGGCATCGGATAGCCCCAGGCCTTGGCGTATTCCGGCATCAGCCATACGCGGTGGTTTTTCACCGCGTCTATCGCTTGCCATTGCGGGTCGTTTTCAATCTGTTTGACCACCTGCGGATAGCGGTCCTGGACGAAGATAACCTCAGGGTTCCATTGCAGAATCTGTTCCAGCGAGACCTGGCGTGCGCCCTTGACCGTGGCGGCGGCGACGTTTAGCGCTCCGGCATGCTTCATCATCAGCCCGGTATATTTGCCGGAACCGTAGGTGTTGAGGTCCGGGTTGGCCATGTACACGCGCACCCGCTGGCTGTCAGGGATAGCGGCGACCGGGGCGTTAGCTTCTGCCCGCGCCGCGAAGGTGTAATCAATCAGCGCTTCGGCCTGGCTTTGGCGTTCGACCACTTCGCCAATCAGGCGGATCCCCTGTTTAAGGCCGTCGTTATAGGCCTGTTCTTCATTGGCCATTGTCGGGTTCATTTTGTTTTTCTCACCCGCCGCGTCCTGACGCAGGGATATCGTGACGACCGGAACCCCGGCGTTTTGGATCTGCTGGATCATCGCCTGCGGCGCGTAGTTAGCGACGAACACCACCTGCGGATGCAGCGCCAGCAGGCTTTCGATATTGACCTGAGTTAAATCGCCCGGCGTCGGCAGCTTTTCAATAGTGGGCATAAAGCGGACAAACTGCGGCCCGAGCTGTTTTTTCCAGCTGCTTAACACGCCGACGATATCGTCGCCGGCATTCAACTGGACCAGGAGATTAAGCGTCTGGTGCTGCAGGACGACCGCGCGGGTGATGTGATCCGGCAGCGTAACCTGGCGGCCCAGCTGGTCGGTGACGGTGCGCTCGGCAAAAGCCTGGCTGGTGAACAGGCTGGCGCTGCACAACGTCAGCGCCAAAAGTAAACGGTGTGGTGACATGGATTGACCTGGTTGGATAAGAATAATCGATGTATATTAAATTATATAGCGGTGCCGGGTGCAAATAATTACTGCGTTCCCACCTTGTTATGGCTGGCAGCGAGCTTGAGGTCCCGCCGGGAACAAAGCATCCACATCTTGCGTATCGATGGGCTTTGGCCTACGGTAAATCCACCACCAATTTATTTACGCGCCGTTATGTCTTATCCATCCCGCTTATTAAGTGATATCCCCGGTATTCGCTACGCTTTTCTTGATGTGCACGAAACCGCCGCCTTTCCGTACAGCGAAATGGCGCCGGTGAAGTTGGTGCACGGCAATGTGGTTCATCACTATCAGGGGCCGCAGGCAGAGCGGCCGCACGCCGATGCGGTGTTTACGGCCCTGCGTGGGCAAAAGGTCGGCGTGGTGACCGCCGACTGTTTACCGTTATTGATGGCCTCGCGGGATGGGCGCTATGTTTGCAGCGTGCATGCCGGCTGGCGCGGAGCGGCGAGCGGCATTATTGAAAACAGCCTGGCGCTGTTTCACCAGCATCAGGTGGCGCCAGAAGAAATAGTGGTGGTCTGCGGGCCGCATATTCACGCCTGCTGCTATGAGGTTTCGGCCGAGTTTTATCAAACGCTGTTGACCATGCCGGCGGGCGAATTGATACGACGCTACAGCGACGAGCTCTTTCATCAGCGCCTCGCTCCGCCAGAAGCGGGGCAAGCGCGGGCTAGCGGTAGCGATAATCTGTGGTTCGATCTCCGCGCGCTGGCGCAACGGGTGCTGCAACAGGCCGGGGTGGCGGCGGAAAATACCGAATGGCTGGGGAGCTGTACCTACTGCACGCCGCAGGCGCTCGGCTCCTACCGTCGGCGCACCCATTTTCCGGCGGCCAAAACCTTCCAGTACTCATGGATTATGCGCGAATGAGATAAAATGATGTTTGCTGATGTGTAACATCGGCGCCGGTTTGCTATCTCTACGGTCCTTCAAACAAGGAGGATCGTAAAATGAAAGCTAACTCAGTTGTACTGGCCCTGACTCCGCTGTTGGCCGCCAGCGCTTTTTCCGCCCATGCAGGACCGCAAGCCCAGGCGGTATGCGGCTACAGCCACACCCTTGGCGACGACGCGATTATGATGTTCGGTATGACAAACCAGGCGATGTGGCATGATTTCTTCGGCAATACCCACACCGATGCCGTTTCTACCTATCAAACCCTGCGCGCGCAGCCGGAAACCACCTGTGATAACAAGGCCGACAGTTCTGCATACTGGGCGCCGTCAATGAAATTACCGGATGGACAGATAGTCACTCCTGCTTATCAGAAAACCTATTATCAGGCGACGAAAGTGGATCGCTATCCGCTACATCCTTTCCCGTCGGGGCTGGAGCTGCTGGCTGGCGACCACCACGGTTCCGCCCCAAGCTCGCGGATTACCTTCCTGTGCGCCAACGGTAAAGGCTATAGCAACAAGGCCGGTGAGGTTTGCGGCCTGCGTAAAGCGGGAGATGCGGTGCAGTTTAATATCGGTATTCAGTTCCCCAACTGCTGGGATGGCGTCAACCTGAAACCGAGCCATGACCACAGCAACGCCGCTTATGATGTCAACGGCGCCTGCCCGGCCGACTATCCGGTAAAAATCCCGACGGTCAATATGAATATCGCCTACGTACTGCCGCAGATTACGTCTCTGGACACGGCGAAAATTGAGCTGTCGATGGATCCGGTCATGAAGGGCGATAAACGTGAAGAGAAGTGGGGCAGTATCTATACCGCCCATGCAGATTTCATGAACGGCTGGACGGTAGAGGGCGCGCACTTCATGACCGAACACTGTATGAATGAAGGCATGGATTGCGGTACCAACGTGCCTTATAGCTTCTCGCTGGCGGAAGAAAACGCGGTGGTTGAGAGCGCGCAGCCGAATGTTAACTTCGGCGCGCCCGAAGCGCTGCAAATTTCCGATAACTGGAAGAACGGCGGCCGCACCAGCAACCCGGAAACCCTCACCCTGGTGAAGTTTAAAATCCCGGCGCTGCCGAAAGATCAGGATGCGTCGCTGTTTAAATATCGCCTGCGTCTGTATGGCGGCAAGGTTGAAACCAACGGCGCGGATCAGATTTTCTTCTATCCGGCCAGCAACAGCTGGAGCGCGTCAAGCGTGACCTGGAAGCATCGCCCGACCTGCAGCTACAATTCAGATGCTCAACTGTATCTCAATTCATCTCGTGAGTATCGGATGGTGGATATCGATAAAGCGGTACGTAAAGCGCTGGCGGAAGGGAAAACCGAGATCTCCTGGTACATCGGCGGCGATCGTCAGGGTAACCACTATCAGTTTGACGCCGCATCGGCGCAGAAGCAGCCGATCCTGATGCTGGTTGGTTTTAAAACCACTCCGGAAATTTAATTCACAATAAAGGTAAGTTATTCCCGGTGGCCCTGTTGCCACCGGGTTTTAACCTACAACACCTTAAAGCCGTGGGTGCCATCGCGCGCTAGCTGTTCCACCAGGCCATACTCCCAGTCAAGATAAGCCTGCATCGCCGCTGCGGTGTTATCGGTTCCTTCATATGGCCGTCGGTAGCGATCGCTGCGCGGCGTTGCCAGATGCGTCTCGCCCTGTTCCAGCGCCAGCCCGGCATCAATCCACACCAGCGTCCCGCCGCTTAACAGTTGTACCGGCTTACCGGTCAATGCCGCGACTTCAGGTACGGCATAGCGGGCCAGCAGACTGCTGCCGCAGGTGACAACGTAACGTTTTGCGGGAGGGATGAGCTCAAGCGCCTGACGCAGCTGTGAACGCGCCAGCCACCAGGCGCCGGGGATATGCCGCGCGACATAGTTCGCGCTGGTGGTGAAATCCAGTACCACGGTGCCGGGTTCGCGCAATTGTTCCGCCAGTTGCAGGGGGGCAATCTCCTCAACCTGCGGCGCAGGCGGTACGCTGGCGGGCGGAAGGCCGCGTTCGCTCAATTGCTCCACGCGGACATCGCGTAAAACCGCCACTTCCCAGCCCATCTGCGCTAACCAGGACGCTGCTATCGGCGCGCGTATCTCATCATCGGCGACCAGCACAATCCGCGCTCCGCGTACGCTGGCGTAATGATCGGTTTCCTGCACCAGCTGGCCGCCGGGGGCATTCACGCTGTGCGGCAGATGGCCTGCGGCATACTCCTCGGGGCTGCGAACATCAAACAGATAGGTGGTGCGGCTCGGCTGCTGTTGCCAGCGGGCTAAAGTAGGGGCATCAATGAAGGCCACGCCAGCGCGCTCGGCCAACTGCGTCACTGCAGCCACGCGTTGCGCTGAGGCGCGGAAATCGGCGTCGTAGCGCCGCTGCTGGCCGTGCTCGAGCTCCAGTCCGGCTAAGGTCCAGCCGATGGTGCCGTTGCGCAGCGCGTAAACCGGATTGGCTAAACCGGCATTACGTAGCGATTGGCTGCCGATAATGCTGCGGGTACGGCCGGCGCAATTAACGATAACCGGCGTTTGCTGCGATGGCAGCAGGCCTTCGATGCGTAACGCCAGCTCGCCGCCGGGCACGCTAATGCTGCCGGGAATATTCATCGTTTGATATTCATCAAAACGACGCGCATCGACCACCACGACTGGCTGTGGACCCTCGATCAGCGCCTTCACTTCCTCGGCGCTCAACGAGGGCGTCTGGCGCTCGCTCTCTACCAGCTCGCCGAACGCTTTGCTCGGTGAGTTAACGTCCTGAAAGAGCTCGCCGCCGCTACGCTGCCAGCCCGTCAGGCCGCCTGCCAGTAGCGCAACATCCTGATAGCCCCAGCGTTGCAGCCGCTTAACGGCCTGCTCCGCGAGACCTTCGCCATTGTCGTAGAGGGTAATCGGCGTCGTCAGGCGCGGTACGCGGCGAAAAATCTCCAGCTCCAGCTTGCTCAGCGGCAAATTAGCGGCAAACAGCGGATGGTTAGTGGCAAATGCGGCCTCTTCGCGAACGTCGATGAGCGCCACTTCCGCGCCATCGATCAGCGCCTGGCGCACCTCGGCTGGCTGGCGGTAATTGTAATCAGGCATATGAATTATCCTTTGAGAGATCCCAGATATTGGGCAAGTGACGGTTGGAGTAACCGGAGACGAATGGTTTGGCGATCCCATCCGCGCTATAAACCGCACGCCTGACGCCGCCGATGTTAGCGCCATAGACGTGAATACTGATTGAGACGTGGTCCGCGAGCGCGTTACTCACCCGATGAATATCGCCATCGCGGGAAGAGACTTTTTCTACTTTGCCGGCAGAAAGCCGTTCAGCAGGACCATTGGCTATCGGTAAACCGCGCTCGTCGAGTCGATAGCGCTGATTTTCCTCCGCGCCGCGCAACATACCGATGGCCCCCCATACCCGATGGTCGTGGATAGGCGTCGATTGCCCCGGTCCCCAGACGAAGCTGACAATCGAAAAGCGTTGGCCGGAATCGACATGCAGCAAATACTGCTGATAGTGGTGGGGATGCGGCAGGGTGTACTCTTCCGGCAACCAGTCATCTTTTTGCACCAGCGAAGCCAGGCGCACGGCGACGGCGTCGAGCAGGGTGGCCTCATCGGTAAACTGGCGATGCAGGGCATCAAGGTCTTGAATGAACTGGCGTAATTTTTCCACTCGCGGTGCGGTCATGGTGATTTCCTGTTGTCGGGACTGGTCATTACGCTAGCAAAGGCGTTAATATAATTAAAATGCAATTTCCGTATATATTAATATGCAAAAATCACATTAAGGATTGTATGCGTATCGATGACATTGATGCTCTGCTGGCTACCGTGCAGTTTTCCTCTCTGAATCAGGCGGCGGAATACCTTGGCATTACCCAATCGGCGATTACCCGTCGGCTTCAGCGTCTGGAGCAAACCCTCAATGTGACGCTGCTGGAGCGCCAGACCCGGCCCCTGACGCTCACCGCCGCCGGACATCGGGTGTATGAGCAGTGCCTGAGCATCAAGCGGGAAACCAAAAAGCTGTACGGGCTGCTCGATCCGGAGGCGGAGCCGCAGGGCGTTCTGCGTCTCGGCGTGCCGCAGAGCGTGGCGGAAATCGCCCTCCAGCCGGCGCTGAGCGCGCTACGCCAGCAGTTCCCGGCCCTTGAGCCGCAGGTGACCTGCGGCTGGAGCGGGCTGCTGCAAAAACGGCTGGAGAGCGTCGAACTGGATGGCGTGCTGGCGATGGGACCACAACAGCAGCGCTTTGCTGACGGCTACAGCGGGAGACTGCTGTGTCCGCTGGATATCGTGGTCATCGCGGCGAAAAGCTGGCGACTGCACGCCGGAGCGCTGCGCGACTGTGCGCAGCGAGGCTGGATACTCAATCCCGACGGCTGCGGCCTGCGGGCCGGGCTAATCCGCGAACTGCACTCGCAGGGGCTGCGGCTGGCGCTGAACGTCGAGACCGCCGGCGCCCAGTTGCAAATCAGCCTGGTGGCGCAGGGGCTGGGGCTTGGCCTGGTGCCTCGCGCCGCGCTGGCCGCCAGCCCGTGGCGCGATGAAGTGTCCACGCTTGCGCTCGCGGATTTTCAGCCGCAAGTGCATCTGTGGCTGGTACAGGCGCAGAATCTGGCTAACCTCAGCCAGCCGCTGACTTTTTTCGCCGGTAAAGTGGTCCAGCAACTTAATGCATCTGACTGATACATATATGTTATTTTTATAAATGCTTATCTTGCATATTAAGTTATGATAAAAATGCATTTTGCTCATTAAGAGCCTGTGTATAGGGTAATGAAAACGCGCCGCCGCCGCGGCCCATTCATTACCTTACTACCAGGAGTTCTGTATGAGCATTCAGTTTCTCGGCATGATCGGCCACCGCCTGTCGTCGGAAACCATCGCCCCGGTAGGGCCGATTTTTGACCGTGATTATATTGTGCGCTTCGCGCAAACACATGAAGCCGCGGGTTTTGACCGCCTGCTGGTGGGGCACTGGTCCGATCAACCCGACGGCTTTTTGGTGACCGCGCTGGCGGGGTTGTCGACGCAAAAGATAGCTTTCCTGCTGGCGCACCGTCCCGGTTTTGTCTCGCCAACTCTCGCCGCGCGTAAATTCGCCACCCTTGAACATCTGCTTGGCGGCCGGCTGGCGGTACATATCATCAGCGGCGGCAATGACGCCGAGCAGCGCCGTGACGGCGATTATCTCGACCACGACCAGCGCTATGCGCGCACCGACGCCTTCCTCGATACCATCCGCCAGGTCTGGACCGCCGAACAGCCGGTGGACATCGACAATGATTTTTATCAGGCGCAACAGGCCTGGTCAGCTATTCGCCCGCTGCAGAAACCGCATATTCCCCTCTATTTCGGCGGTTCGTCGGAAGCGGCGATTACGGTGGCCGGTAAACACGCTAACGTCTTCGCGCTATGGGGGGAGTCGCTGGCGCAAACGGCGGAAACTATCCAGCGGGTACGGGCGGAAGCGGCAAAACATCAGCGCGAGATCGATTTCAGCGTGTCGTTCCGGCCGATTATCGCAGATAGCGAAGCGGAAGCCTGGGAGAAGGCCGAGCATATTCTGCATGTCGCCACCGAGCGGGCGGCGCAGAGTGAGGGGGGCTTTAAAGCCAAGCCCGATAGCGTTGGCGCGCAGCGTCTGCGAGCCACGGCGGCGCAGGGTAAGGTGGTGGATAAACGCCTGTGGACCGGCATCGCGCAGCTGGTGGGCGGCGGCCACAATTCCACCGCGCTGGTCGGCACGCCGGAACAGGTGGCCGATGCGCTGCTCGACTACTACGACCTCGGCGTACGTAACTTCCTGATCCGCGGATTCGACCCGCTGAACGATGCGCAGGAGTATGGCAAAGCGCTGCTGCCGATCACCCGCGAAAAAGCCGCGCTGCGCGCCGTGGCGGAGCGCGCATCATGAGGCCTCACCCCAGCGATGACTGGGTGCGGCAGCTCGCGGAGATCCGCCATCTGATGACGGAGGAGGCGGCCAGCCTTGATGCCAGCGGCGATTTTCCCCATCGCAATATTGACGTTCTGCGCCGACGCGGGTTTTTAAGCCTTGCCGTACCGCAGCAGTACGGCGGACCAGTCGCCAGTTTAGCCAAGCTGCAACAGGCCATTGCCGCCATCGCCTGGGGCGAACCGGCGACCGCGCTGATTGTCTGCATGCAGTACCTGCATCATCTGCGGCTGGCGGAAAATGTCCATTGGGCTGAGCCGCTACGCCAGCGCGTGTTTGATGATGCGCTCACAAACGGCGGGTTGATGAATAGCCTGCGCGTCGAGCCGGATCTGGGCTCTCCGGCGCGCGGCGGTCTGCCGCAAACGATAGCCAGCCGGAACAGCCGGGGCTGGCTGATTAACGGTCACAAAATTTATACCACCGGGATCGAAGGGTTGAGCTGGCTGGCGCTGTGGGCGCGTAGCGACGACAATCCGCCGCTGGTCGGTAGCTGGCTGGTTCCTGCCGACAGCGAGGGCATCAGCGTAGTGAAAAGCTGGGATCACGTCGGCATGCGGGCCACCGGCAGCCACGAGGTGGTGCTGAAAAACGTGCAGGTGTCCGCCGGGCATGCGGTTGATGTTTGGCGCGCCGACGAGCCGCCCGCGGCGGACGCCGAACAGTTTCGTCTGTTTGCCAACCGTCATACGGCGTTGCTGGCGGCGATTTACGATAGCGTGGCCCGCGCGGCGCGCGACTGGCTTGTCGCGTGGCTGGGTGCGCGGGTCCCCGTCAATCTTGGACAACCGCTTTCCAGTCTGCCGCGGGTACAGGAAAAAGTGGGTCAGATAGAGGGGCTGCTGCTGGTTAACCGCGCGCTGCTGGAGAATGCCGCGGAGCTGGGCTTTTCCGCTATTGAGGCCAATCTGGCGAAAGTCACTATCACCGATAACGCCATTCAGGCGGTCAATCTGGCGCTTGAACTCACCGGCAATCATGGTTTAAGCCGGCAAAATCCTCTGGAACGCCACTATCGCAACGTCCTGTGCGGGCGGGTACATACGCCGCAGAACGACAGCGCGTGGCAGGCGGCGGGTAAACACGCTTTTCAACAACAAGGATAATTCAGATGCGCATACCTCATTTTACCCGCATAGCCGGGGCGCTAATGCTATTGACGCTGAGCGGCTATGTTGCGGCTCAGGAAAGAATCACCCTGCGAATTGCCGATCAAAAAGGCGGCATGCGGTCGCAACTGGAAGCTGCTAACGCCTTGCAAAACCTCGCTTACGATATTAAATGGGCCGAGTTTCCTGCCGCCGCGCCGCTGGCTGAAGCGCTCAACGCCGGCGCGGTTGACGTGGGGATTATCGGCGATGCGCCGCTGCTGTTCGCGCTGGCGAACGGCGCGCCGGTAAAAGCGATTGCCGTCGATAAGAGCAACCCGGCGGGGACCGCCGTGCTGGTGCCGCCCGGCAGCGCGTTAAAAAGCGCGTCGGATCTAAAAGGTAAACGCATTGCCACCGGTAAAGGATCAATTGGCCATTTTGTGGCGCTGAAAGCGCTGGAGCAGGCGGGGATTTCGCCGAAGGATGTGCAGTGGGTATTCCTTGGCCCGGTGGATGCGAAAGTCGCGCTGCTTAACGGTTCGGTAGATGCCTGGGCGACCTGGGAGCCCTATACCACGCAGTTGGTGAAAACCGCCGAAGGGCAGATTCTGGTGAGCGGCAAAGGGCTGCTGCCGGGTAATACCTTCCTGGCCGCCACCGATAATGCGCTGAAGGATCCACAAAAGCGCGCGGCGCTTCAGGATTATCTCACCCGACTGGCCGGCGCCGAGCGTTGGGCTTATGCCAATCTCGATAGCTATGGCAAAACGCTGGGGGAGATCATTCGCTTCCCGGCGGAGATCGCCCGCGCGCAGTTTGCCAACCGCCAGTCGCAGTGGCAGCGGCTGGACGCGCCGACGGTCGCCCAGCAGCAGTCGACGGCGGACTTTTATCTTGCCAACGGCCTCATTCGCGCAAAGCTCGATGTAACGCCGACATTTGATAACGGCTTCAGCGTGCCCGTCGCGCCGGTTCATGCGGAGGCGGCGCCATGATGACCACACGTTTTACCCGTCGTCGTTTCTTACAGTTTACCGGCGGTCTGGCGCTGGCCGGGGCGTCTGCGCCGCTATGGGCTCACGATATGGCGGAGATGGCAAGCGGCGATGAACATCCGGCGCTGCGTCTGGCGCAGCCTTACAAAATCAAGCTGGCGATCAACAAAAGCGCGGTGTGCCTGGCGCCGGTCGCCGTCGCGGAGCAGCAGAAGATTTTTAGTAAATATAATCTCGACGTTGAGTTTGTTAACTTCGGTAACTCGACGGATGTCCTGCTGGAAGCGATTGCCACCGGCAAGGCCGACGCCGGGGTCGGCATGGCGCTACGCTGGCTGAAGGCGCTGGAGCAGGGCTTTGATGTCAAGCTCACCGCCGGGACGCACGGCGGCTGCCTGAATCTGCTGACGGCCAAAAACTCGCCTTTTAGCGCGCTGGAGAGTCTGAAAGGGCAAACCATTGGCGTCACCGATATGGCCGGGCCGGATAAAAACTTCTTCGCCATCTTGCTGAAACGCCACGGTATCGACCCGATTAGCGATGTGCAGTGGAAAGTCTATCCGGCCGACCTGCTCAGCGTGGCGCTGGATAAACGCGAAATCGCCGCCATCAGCGGCAGCGAACCCTTCAGCTATCGCCTGCTGGAAACCGGCAAATATCAGCTAATCGCCAGCAATATGACCGGCGATTACGCCAACCTTAGCTGCTGCGTGCTGGGCGTCAGCGGCTCCCTTGCGCGCGATCATAAACCGGCGGCGGCCGCGCTTACCCAGGCGATTCTGGAAGCGCACAGTTATGCCGCCGCGCATCCGGAAAGCGTGGCGCAATCTTTTCTCGCCCATGCGCTAAACACTAACGAAGCGGAGGTGAGCGGCATTCTTCACGGCCAGGGGCACGGCCATCATGCGGTGGGCGAGGCTTTTGTTAAAGAGCTGACGCAGTATGCCGTGGATCTGCAGCGGGTACAGGTCATCAAACCGAGAACCGATCCTCATCAGTTTGCGGAGAGTATTTATGTCAACGTTTTCGCCTGATCGCGCGCTCGCCCGCCCGGGGCCCAGCGCTCTGCTATGGACGGAGGGCGGGCTTGCCGCCGTGCTATGGCTGCTGGGCGGCCTGTTCACGCAGGCCTGGCCCGATGCCGGGCGGCGTTGGCCCTTTAGCGAAGAGTGGGCGCTGGCGCAGTTCACTCTCGGCGGCTGCCTGCTGTTACTGACGCTGAGTTACCGTTACTGGCGGCAGCGGGGGGCGCGTTTGCAGCGTGCCGGGAAATGGCTGGCGCTGCTGCCGGTGCTCTTCGCGCTATGGGAAGGGCTGACGGCCAAAACAGCGTTTTTGCCGGTGCCGTTTTTCGCTCCGCCGCAGGCGCTGGTTGAAGTGCTGCACGATGACTGGCCGCGGCTGCTTGATAGCCTGTTGCATTCGCTGGGGCTACTCGGGCTCGGAGTGCTGCTTGGCACCAGCTGCGGGTTTATCAGCGGGCTGGCGATTGGCTGGTCTCAGCGTATTGGTTATTGGGTGCATCCGATTTTACGCCTGCTGGGGCCGGTGCCTTCCACCGCGCTGCTGCCGCTATGCCTGTTTATCTTTCCTTCAAGCTTCGGCGCCAGCGTGTTTTTGATTGCGCTCAGCACCTGGTTCCCGGTCACGGTATTGACCTGGTCCGGGGTCATCGGTATCGATAAAGCGTGGTATGACGTGGCGCGAACGCTGGGAGCCAGCCAGCGATTTCTGATCCTGCACGTGGCGATCCCCGCCGCGCTGCCGAACGTGTTTGTCGGCTTGTTTATGGGGCTTGGCGCGTCGTTTTCGGTGCTGATTGTCGCCGAAATGGTCGGCGTCAAATCCGGGATCGGTTTTTATCTACAGTGGGCGCAGGGCTGGGCGGCCTATCCGAATATGTACGCGGCGCTATTCGTGATGGCGTTGTTATGTTCCGGCCTGATTAGCGGGCTATTTATGATTCGCGATCGGCTGCTGAGCTGGCAGCGCGGAGGGATGCAATGGTAAGTGCCCAGACAATTTCGACCGGCGCGGCGGTGGCGGTAGGTCATCTTCATCATGCGTTTACGTTGGGCAAACAGACGGTGCCGGTGCTGGAAAATATCAGCCTGCAGCTGCGGCCAGGCGAGAGCGTTGCGCTGCTTGGCCCTTCAGGATGCGGTAAATCGACGCTGCTGCGCCTGCTGGCGGGGCTGGAGCCACAGCAAAGCGGGTATATTGAGATTGACGATGCGGCGATGGGCGGACCGGGGCCGGAACGGATCCTCGTTTTCCAGGACCCGACGCTTTATCCGTGGCTGACGGTGCGGCAGAACGTGCTGCTGGGGCCGCAGGCGCAGGGGAAAAAGGGGCTGGAGCCGAAGGCCGACGCGCTGATTTCGCGCATCGGGCTGCAGGCGTTCAGCGAGGCGTGGCCGCGGCAGCTTTCCGGCGGGATGGCGCAGCGTGCGGCGCTGGCGCGCGCGTTGCTCAATGAACCGCGTTTACTGCTGCTTGATGAGCCGCTGGGTAAGCTGGATTCGCTCACCCGCATCAGCATGCAGCGCGAACTGATTGCGCTATGGCAGCAGCAGGGTTATACCAGCCTGCTGGTCACTCATGATATCGAAGAAGCGCTGCTGCTATGCGAGAGAGTGCTGGTGATGTCGCCGCGGCCGGGGCGCATTATCGCTGAGTTTACGCTGCCGCTGGCGTTTCCCCGCCATCGCGACAATCCGCTGTTATTGCAGCATCGGCAGGATATTTTGCGTATCCTCGGCCAGGAAGAGGATTGGTAAGCCAGGTGCGTTGTCCGGTATTTCCCCGCAGCAGGGGTTGGGGAGAAGTAGCCCGGATAAGGCGCAGCGCGCCGCTATCCGGGGCAGGGCAAGGTTTAAAAATCCATTTTCACCGTAAACTGCACTTCACGCGGGTCGCCAATCTGGTTGCCGAGATTATTGGTGCCGATTGACGAGGTGTAATAGGTCTTATCAAACAGGTTCTTCACATTCACCTGTAGCGTTACCGGATACTGCAGCTTCATTTTGTAAGCCGCGAAGACGTCGGCCACCGCATAGCCCTGCAGATAATAATCCGCGCCGTTGGTGCCGGACCGTTTGCTGACCGCGTGGCCGCCGCCGCCAACGGTCAGGGTGTTGCTGTTATAGACGTTATGAATGTCATAGGTCAGGAACAGCGAACCGGTATGTTTTGGCACGTTCGGTAGCGGTTTACCGGCATAATCAGGATCTTCCAGCACTTTAGCATCGGTATAGCCGTAGCTGGCGATGATGCTGAGGTTATCGGTGAGCGAGCCCGCCAGATCCACCTCCACGCCGCGCGAGCGAACCTTACCCGCGGTCTTCGCCACCGTCTCGTCGCCGATACTTTCGGTATACAGCACGTTACGTTTATGAATATCAAATAATGCGATATTGGCGGTAATACCCTCTAACAGGTCGAATTTGGCGCCGACTTCGTAAGAGGTGGACTCTTCCGGCGGCAGTTCGCCGATGTAGCTGGCAATCGACGACTGCGGCATAAACGACTGGGCGACGTTAGCAAACAGCGACACGTTTGGCGTTACCTTGTAGACCAGGCCTGCCTTCGGCGTCCATTTCTCATCGCGGCTATCGGTATTGACGTTAAACGGTCGGCCTTTCCCGGCATACTGGGTGTAATACTGGTAGCGTACGCCGGCCACGGCAATCCAGTTGTCGGTCAGATATAGGGCGTCCTGCAGATAGGTTGCGTAGCTCTCCTGCTTGATACGCTGATCGCTATCGGCAGCGGAGACGGTATTACAGGTATCGAGAGTGCCGTAAACCGGATGATAAATATTAAAGCCTTTCACGTTCTTACAACGCAGCATATCGGTACGCAGCAGATCGTAATTCTCATAGGCGACGCCGGTCAGCAGTTCATTATAAAAGCCGCCGATGACCACATTGCCTTGTAGATCGGCGCGGGTGGAATGCATCTTTTGCGTCGAGCCGTGCGTGCCGTCGACCCGGCGGGTCAGGTTGCCGGTCGCAGAATCATAGGCCATCACCCTGGCCTGATTATCGTTGTAGTGATCCTGGCTGTAGCTGTAATCAAAGCGCGCGGTCCAGGCACTGTTAAGTCGATACTCGGCATTCAATTGGGCAATATCGGAATAACCATCGGTGATATTAAAGGCTTCATCGAAACGGGTTTTACGGTCGACGTTGACCGCGTGGCCAGTATTGAGATCGAAAATGGTGCCGCGGTCAAAAGGAGCGCTGTAATCGCGATGTGAATACGAAGCGGTAATAGTCGCGCTATCGCCAAACCAGCTCAGGGAAGGGGCGATAAAGCTGCTTTTGTTCTTGCCGAAATTACGCCAGTAATCTTCATTTTGATATTCGCCGATCAGTCGATAGGCCAGACGAGTCCCTTCTATCGGACCGGTCACGTCGAAGCTACCCGTGCCGCCGCCAAAACTGCTGGAGGTGGCGGAAACCGAACCAGAGAACTGGCGCTCGGGGCGTTTGGTGACAACGTTAATCAGTCCGCCGGGGTCGAGAATACCGTACAGCGTCGAGGCCGGGCCTTTCAGAACTTCCACCCGTTCGGTCGCGGCGTTAAAGCTGCGCGGCAGAACGGTGCGCAGGCCGTTGGTCATGATAGAACCGTCGCGATTGGCGCCAAAGCCGCGGCGGGTAAAGGCATCCTGGGTACCGCCGAGGGTATTGGTCTGCACCACGTTGGCGACGTTATACAACGCTTCATCCAACGAGGTGGCGTGCTGATCTTCCAGCACCCGGTCGCTGACGGTATTCACCACCTGCGGAATATCCAACAGCGGCATTGAGGTCAATGTCGCCGTAGACGAACTCAGTGGCTGATAGCCGCTGGTGGCGTTCTGCTGGCGGCCGTCAGCCACCACGGTAATGGTGTCCTCGGCGTCTTTTGTATTATTTGCCGCGTTATTTTCTGCGGCCATTAATCCCGGTGAGGCTAAAAAAAGAAGCGAAAAAAGCGCGCGCCCTTGCAACGTCCTGCAGGCGACATGGGGTTGAGTCATTATCTGTTTCTCGTGAACGAATCTGCCTTTGCGGTCAGATAAAGCCAATAAAATCATTGCCCTGAAAATAAAACCTATCTGTTAAGCGTCTGAACGCGCCTTCAGATATGTAATTGAGAATCATTCAAACACGAAGAAATGTAGTAGTAAATGTTATGTAAGATAAAAAATCGTCGCAGAAGAAAAGCGCGATTTCGCAGCCTGTCGTAGGTAGTGAGATGCTTTTATTTTATTGATTATAAATACTATTCATAAAATTCATTTTGTGTCGCCGCGGGGTAGTGAACGTAACGATAACAACATGAAGCACAGTATTGACTACTACATTCATCCCCTTCATGATCAAAAGAGAATGAGATTTATTTTGATTTGACTGCAGAACGTCGAGGGCTGATGCCGGAACGCTGCGGCGCAGGAGCGAGTTATGCCACAGCGGGTAAACCCTGCAGAAAAGGGGATCGTCCTGGAGTCCCTGTCGGCCGGATATGGCCAGACGCTTATCGTCGATGACATTAACCTGACGATCCCCAGCGGTAAAATGACGGTGCTTGCCGGGGCCAACGGCTCAGGCAAATCAACGCTATTATCGACCATCGCCCGGATGCTAAAACCGCTCGGCGGCTGCGTGCGTCTGGACGGAAAGACCATCCACGAAATGCCGACCAAAGCGGTCTCCCGCCAGCTGGGGATCCTGCCGCAATCGCCGCTGACGCCGGAAGGGCTCACGGTGTTTGAACTGGTATCGCGCGGGCGCTATCCGTGGCAGGGGCTGATGCGCCAGTGGTCTGCAGCCGATGAACAGGCGGTGGAAGAGGCGCTGCAATTAACCGGCACCGCCGAATTCGCCCATCTGCCGGTCGATAGCCTTTCCGGTGGCCAGCGCCAGCGCTGCTGGATAGCGATGGCGCTGGCCCAGCAGACGAAAACCATTTTACTGGATGAGCCAACCACCTGGCTCGACCTGCGCTATCAGGTAGATATTCTTGAACTGCTGCAAAGCTTGACCCGCGAACATGGCCGTACGGTAGTGACGGTGCTTCACGACCTGAACTTTGCGGTGAACTATGCCGACCTGCTGGTATTTCTCAAAAAGGGGCGGATAGCCGGGACCATTTCAGAACAGGAAATCTGCAGCCCCGAACTGATTAAAAACGTCTTTGATGTTGATGTGCAGATGTCAATCAATCCGCAAACCGGCAAACCTTTCTTTATGCCGTTTCGCGCACCCCAGGCCGTTGCCCGATGAGCGCCTCTGTGCTGTACGCCACGCGGCGTCGTACCCGTCCGCGGCTGGCATTGCTGCTATTAACCCTGATGCTTATCGCCGGTTCGCTGGTTCATCTTGGTTTAGGCGCCCGCTGGATCGCGCCGCAAACGGTCCTGCAGGCGCTGCTCGAGTACGATCCGCGGAACTTCGATCACCGTATTATTGTTGATTTACGTCTGGTTCGGCTGGCGGCGGCGCTGGTGACCGGCGCGGCGCTCGGCGTTGCCGGGGTGCTGCTGCAGACGGTGATCCGCAACCCGCTTGGCGAACCGCATATTCTTGGGCTTAACGCCGGCGCCTCGCTGGCGGTGGTCGCGACCTCGGCGCTGGGCCTCTCTCTCGGCGATTTTCCGGCGGCACGCCCGCTAACCGCCGCCTGTGGCGCGGCGCTGCTGTTCGGCGGGGTGATGGCGCTGGCCGCTGCCGGGCGCGGCGGGGCGACGCCGCTGCGCATCACGCTATGCGGCGTGGCGCTCTCGGCGTTTGCCTCGGCGGTGACGGCGGCGATATTAATTCTTGATGAACAAACGCTGCTGGCGATGCGCACCTGGCTTGCCGGCGATCTGTCCGGGTTGAACTGGGCTAGCCTACAGGCGGCGCTGGTGCCGGCGCTTTCTGGCATGGGACTGGCGCTGCTTCTCGCGCCACGCCTGAACGTGCTGGCGCTGGGCGATAAAGTGGCGCTGGGGCTGGGGGTGAATCTGGTGCAGACCCGACTGTTGGGGCTGGTCGCTATCGCGCTGCTGTGCGGCGCGGCGGTGGCGGTCGCCGGGCCAATTGGGTTCGTCGGGCTGGTGGTGCCGCACGTAGTGCGCCGTCTGATAACGCAAGATATTCGTCTGGCGTTACCGCTGGCGGCGCCGGTCGGGGCGCTGGTGCTGGTGTTGGCGGATATCGCCGCCCGTACCCTCGTCGCGCCGCAGGAACTGGCGACCGGGGCGATGACCGCGCTGGTGGGCGCACCGCTATTTATCTTTATCGCCGCGAGGTTTTTTAAATGAAACGCGCCGTTCACCGCGCCGGATTTCGGCCACTGGGTTTTGCTTCAAGGCATCTGTTGTTGCGCCCGGCTTCATTAAAAATTGCCGCCTTCATCCTGCTGCTTTTGCTGGCTCTCGGGCTCTACAGCCTCAGCCGAGGCAGCTTCCCGCTGCCATCTTCGACATGGGCGCGTGCGCTGCTGGCGCCGGAGCAGATTGGCGAGCAGCAGCGTTTTATCCTGTTTGACATCCGCCTGCCGCGAATTTTGATGGCGCTGCTGTGCGGCGCCATGCTTGGGCTGGCCGGGGCGGCGATGCAGAGCATTACCCGTAACGGTCTGGCGGACCCCGGCCTGATTGGCGTCAAAGAGGGCGCCTGCATTGTCGTGCTGGCGCTAATTCTGTTTTTTCCGGCCGTAGGGCTGGCGTGGCGACCGCTGGCGGGAATGCTCGGCGGCGTGCTGGTGGCGCTGTTGGTGCTGGCGCTGGCGCGCGATTGTTCACGTCCGCGCTTTATTTTGATTGGCATTGGCGTGTCGTGGACGCTGGCGGCAGCGGTTGGCATTTTTATGACCACCGCCGACGTACGCGATGTACAGACGGCGATGATCTGGCTCTCCGGCAGCCTGCACGCGGCGAGCTGGCCGCTGCTGGCGGTGGCGTTTTGCTGGGCGCTGCCTGGCGCACTGATTCTGTTCTGCACCGCCCGCGCGGCGGATGTGGCGCTGCTTGGCGACAGTACCGCCATCGGTCTTGGCGTGCGTTTGCCGCAGCTCACGCTACTGCGTTTCTTCGCCCCCGTGCTGCTGACCTCTGCCAGCGTTTCCTGCGTTGGCAGTCTGGGTTTTGTTGGCCTGATGGCGCCGCATATGGCGCGCTTCGTCCTGCGCGGCGGTCAGGTGGCGCTGCTCTGCGGCAGCGCGCTGATTGGCGCGTTGCTGGTGCTGGCAACCGATACGGTGGGGCGGCTGGCGTTTGCGCCGCTGCAGATCCCGGCGGGGATTGTCATTGCGCTGGTAGGGTGCCCATTTTTTATTGCTCTGCTTTGGCGTCGCCGTGACGCCCTGTAAATCAAAAAGGATTGTTATGCGTTGGTTCGTTTCTCTGCTGGTGCTGTGCGCGGGCGCTGCCGCGGCTGTCGATTCGCAAACCTTCACCGACGATTTAGGTCGTACGGTGAGCGTACCGCTGCATCCGCAGCGTATCGTTTCGATGCACGATCTCGATATTACCATCCCGCTGATCGAGCTTGGGGTGCCGCCGGTAGCCAGCCATGGCCGCACGCGCCCTGACGGCAGCCATTACCTGCGCTCCAGCGCTCAGTTAACCGGCGTCGATTTCGACAATAGCGATATTTGCTTTATTGGCACCGCCGATATTGACCTTGAAGCCGTGGCCGCGGCGAAACCGGATCTGATTATTACCGAGCCCAGCCGCCATGTCTCGGTGGAGCAGCTGGCGAAAATCGCGCCGACGGTCAGTATCGATCACCTGCAGGGCAGCGCGCCGCTGATTTACCGCAAACTGGCGCAGCTCACCGGCAGCCAGGCGCGGCTGGCGGTGCTTGAACATCGTTATCAGGAACAAATTAAACAGCTAAAGGCCACGGTCGATCCTCAGCAGTACCGCGTGTCGGTGATTCAGGCGAATAACGGTAAGGTAACGGTACACCACTCGTATCACGCGCTGGGGCGGGTTCTGCGCGACGCCGGGTTCCGCTTCCCGCCTTTGATCGACAAGATCCCCGATGGCCAGCGGATCGACGTCAGCGCTGAACAGCTACCGGAGCTGGATGCCGATTTTGTCTTCGCCACCTGGCGTTCGGACACCGGCGGTAAGCCGCAGGATGAGCTAAAGGCCATGGAGGCGGTCATGCCCGGCTGGTGTGACTTTATGCGCGCCTGCCGAACCGGCCGCTATATTTTGCTGCCGCGCGAAGAGGTTATTTCTAATTCGTACGCCGCATTGACGCTGATGGTGGCTCAGGTGCAGTCGCACATCGCCGGACGGCCGATTCCAGCGGGGGCGAAATGAAAGCAGGGGTGAAAAAAGAGAAGGGCAGAGTCGATCTGTTTGGCGAGCGCTTTCGCGCTCGCGCGCACCAGCTTTCGCCCCGTTTACGCGAGGTGGCAAACTACATCAATGATAATCGTGAAGTGGTGCTGGAACGCACGGCAATGGAGATCGCCACCGCCACCCACACCTCCGATGCCACCGTGGTGAGGGCGATTCAGGCATTGGGTTTTGCTGGGCTGCGCGAGTTAAAAGAGACCATGGCGCGCTGGTTCGGGCCGTCAGCGACCTCGTCGGAAAAGATGTGCTCGACGGTGGGGGCGCTCTCCTGTGATGTCAATTCCAGCATCGATTTTGTGCTGGATGGTCATCAACGCGCCTGTGAGGTGCTATCGCGTGCCGATAATCGCGCGGCGGTAGCCCAGGCGGTGGCGCTACTGGGCGATGCGCGTCAGGTGGCGATATTTGGCATCGGGGCGTCGGGGATCCTCGCCGAGTACACCGCGCGTCTGTTTAATCGTATTGGCTTACCTGCCTGTACCCTCAACCGTACCGGCTTCAGTCTTGCCGAGCAGTTGATTAGCCTGCAGCGCGGCGATGTGCTGATTATGATGGGGCAAAAATCACCACATCGGGAGGGCATGACCACATTGCGCGAGGCGCAGCGGCTGGGGATCCCGACGATATTACTCACCCAGGCGCTGGATTCGCGCTTCAGTCAACTGGCGCAGGTGGTGATTGATGTTCCGCGCGGCGGCGATAACGGGCGGGTGCCGCTGCACGGCACCGTGCTGATTTGCCTTGAGATGATCGTGCTGTCCGTCGCCTCGACCGCGCCGCAAAAGACGGTCAAATCAATGAAGCGAATCAATGAATTGCATCGAGCCATCGGCAAATCAGGTGGTCAACGCGGTTGAACAAAAGATAATTCACTATCCGGATGCTTTCCGGTTGCATGCCATGCTAAGTATGTGTATTTTTATGCAAAATAAATGCATAAAAAGGATATCTCATGGTCAAGAATTTGCTCAAAGCGTGTTTCATGATGGCCGCGCTGGCGGCAGCCGGACAGGCGGCTGCGGAAACCTATACCGTCGGCTCCGGCGGCACCTACCGTCCCTTTGAATTTGAAAATAGTCAAAAACAGCTGGAAGGCTTTGATATCGATATCATCAAAGCCATCGCCAGGGCCGAAGGTTTTGACGTGAAGCTGGTCAACACTCCCTGGGAGGGCATTTTCGCCACCCTGGGCACCGGCGATCGCGACATTATCATCTCGGGTATTACTATCACCGATAAACGCAAACAGATGGTGGATTTCTCCGCGCCATACTTCCCGGCCGAGCAGTCGATTGTGGTGCCGGAAGGTTCAAAAGTGAACTCGCTGGCGGCGTTGAAAAACGAGAAAGTTGGGGTGGTGAACTCCAGCACCGGCGATATTGTGGTTTCGCAGGAACTGGGTAAAAACAGCACCTCCATTAAGCGCTTCGACAATACGCCGCTGATGCTGCAGGAGCTGTTTGAGGATGGCGTCAGCGCCGCGGTAGGCGACGTCGGGGTAGTAAAATACTACATCAAGCAGCACCCGGAAAAGCAGTTCAAGCTGGTGCCTGACGCTAAATTTGAGCGCCAGTATTTCGGTATCGCCGTCGCTAAAGGTAACAGTGAACTGCTGGGCAAAATCAACGCCGGTTTGCAGAAAATCGTTGCCGACGGCACCTATGCCAAAATCTATAAAACCTGGTTCGATGACAACGTACCGACGCTGCCTGCGCAATAACACCCATTTTCAGTGACCGCGGCTGTCGCTCAGGCGATGGCCGTATTTTTTTAGGGAAGGACTATGACGGGATTCCGTTGGGAGATCATCGAGGAGTACGGCCCGCTGTTTATGGACGGCGCCTTGATGACGATTAAATGTACCATTATCTGCGTGATCCTCGGGACGCTGTGGGGGTTAACGCTTGGACTGGGGCGGATGGCGAAGGCCGAGCACGGGCCATGGAAATATATTCTGCGTTATCTGGTGCAGTTTCCGGTACGCTTCTACGTCAGCGCCTTCCGCGGTACGCCGCTGTTTGTGCAGATCATGGTGGTACACTTTGCGCTGGTGCCGCTGTTTATTAACCCGCGCGACGGCCTGCTGGTCACCAGCGGGATAATGAGCGCCGATTTTGCCCGCGAACTGCGTTCTAACTACGGCGCGTTTCTCTCCTGTATCGTGGCGATTACCCTCAACGCCGGGGCCTACGTGTCGGAGATTTTCCGCGCCGGCATCCAGTCTATCGATAAAGGGCAGATGGAAGCTTCGCGCGCGCTGGGTATGCCATGGTGGAAAACCATGCGTAAAGTGATCCTGCCGCAGGCGTTTCGCCGCATTCTGCCGCCGCTTGGCAACAACGCTATCGCTATTGTTAAAGACTCATCGCTGGCCTCGGCGATCGGGCTTGCCGATCTGGCCTACGCCGCGCGAACCGTCTCCGGCGCTTACGCCACCTACTGGGAACCCTACCTGACTATCTCGCTGGTCTATTGGGTGATTACCTTCCTGCTGGCGCAGCTGGTTAACCGTCTGGAAAAGAGGTTTGGCAAAAGTGATTCACATTAATAACTTACATAAGCGCTTTGGCGATAGCCACGTACTGCGCGGCATCAGTTGCGATATTAAACCGCAGGAAGTGGTGTGCATTATCGGGCCCTCCGGCTCCGGCAAAAGCACCTTTCTGCGCTGCATGAACGCGCTGGAAACCGTGAGCGAAGGCGAAGTGGTGGTCAACGGCTTTGCCGCCCATGACCGGACGACCGACCTCAACAAGATGCGCGAAAGCGTTGGCATGGTGTTCCAGCGCTTTAACCTGTTCCCGCATATGACGGTGCTGGAAAACCTGCTGATGGCGCCGATGAATCTGCGCAACATGCCGCGCCAGCAGGCGGTCGATCTGGCGGATGCCTTGCTGGCGAAAGTGGGCCTCAGCGATAAGCGCGATGCCTGGCCCTCCAGCCTCTCCGGCGGTCAGCAGCAGCGGGTAGCGATTGCCCGCGCGCTGGCAATGAAGCCGTCGATTATGCTGTTTGATGAGCCCACGTCAGCGCTGGATCCGGAACTGGTAGGGGATGTGCTCGAAGTGATGAAAAATCTCGCCAGCGAAGGGATGACGATGGTAATCGTTACCCACGAAATGGGCTTTGCCCGAGAAGTGGCTGACCGGGTGATTTTCATCGATCAGGGGGTGATTCAGGAAGAGGGCAAACCGGCGCAGATCTTTAGCGCGCCGACCAATCCGCGCACCGCCGCCTTCCTCAGTAAGGTGCTGTAGCCATAAGCAAAACGGGCAGGTTGAGTCCCGCCTGCCCGTTATCAACAACCCCGCTATTGCGCGGTCTCGGTAGCCTCTTCCATGTCTTCTTCCTGCTCATTGGCGAGCAGCGTTTTTTCATTCTTGCTAAGGCACTGGATAAGCAGGAACAGCACGCCGCTGGCGAACAGGGTGATGATCAAGCCGTCGTAGCCGGAGACGCCAATCAGCATGCCGCTAACAATCGGCCCGGCCACGCTACCGGCGGACCAGAAAAAGCCAAACAGGGCGTTAATCATGATTAACTTTTGCCCGCTAAAGGTTTTACCCGCCCGCACCAGCGACAGGGTATAAAGCGCGCCCGCCGCGGCGCCGAGCAGCAGGCAGATAGCCATCAGCTGTATGCGCGAGGCGAGCATAAACGGCAGCGCCAGTAGCGACAAGCTAAAGATAACCGCGCAGATAAGATGCACGCGGCGGATGCCGAAGCGGTCGGCAACCCATCCCAGCGGCGCCTGGAACATGGCGTCGCCGGTGAGGACGACGGTGACCAGCAGTACCGCCATCGTTTCATTTAAACCTTTATCAATGCCGTACAGCGGCAGTAGCGCGAGAATACTGGCGTCGAAGAAGGCAAAGCAGAATACCCCGGAGGCCAGGACCGGCAGAAAAGCCCCCAGGCTACGCCAGCTGGCGCGCTCGGCAAGGCTTTCGCGACTGCCGCGCGGCAGATGGCGCAGCATCAGCAGGCAGACGGCGGTAATGGCGACAATCGCCATCAGCGCCGCGTGTTGCCAGGCTGGGCCGACGGAGATAAGCAGCGGGCCGGCGAGCTGGCAGCCGGTAAAGGCCGAGGCATAGATGCCGGTGAGAGTCGCGCGATTACTGCCCGCCGCGCCGCCGGTTATCCAGCTTTCCCCCAATACGATAATGACGCCGGAGGCGAGGCCGGTCAGCAGGCGCGGCACCAGCAGCAGCGTCATGTCGGTGGTCATGCAGGAGGCGATGGTCGCCAACGCCAGCAGGATCAGGCTGACGCTGAGCAACGCGCCCATTTCAAAACGACGGCACAGCGCGGGAGAAAGAAAAGAAGAGAGCATCATTCCAGCGGGCGGCAGCGCGGCCAGCAGGCCGACATAAAGCGGAGCAACTTGCTGCTGCGCCAGCTCAAGGCTGATTAATGGCACCGTATAGCCGGTGATAAATCCCACAAGTGAAGCGGCCATGATCATCGCTAGCGTGGGGGCCAGGCGATTCTGGTCTGGGTTAAACATTGTATTCCCGATAACGGAAGGTTGCAGGTGGATAATCCGGCAAGACGCCGACCAGCCTGCATGATAATTAATCAGCTGACGGAAGTCACCGCTGAAATAGCTACTATTTTTGATATTGATAAAACGATCCGCTGGTGAATAGACAAAAATCATCATCGCTGAAGTTGTCAGCCGCGGGGGCGAAAGGATATAACGAAGGGTGCCGCCTGGAAGCAGCAGGACGGGGACTACTCATTCAGTAATGAAAGGAACAGGACATGGCGGTATCGTCTTCACTGATTGCCGAAGCTATCGGCTGGCGTCGCGATTTTCATGCTCATCCGGAGCTTGGGTACCAGGAGCAGGAGACCTCGCGTCGGGTCGCCGGGCTACTGGCTTCGTTCGGCCTGCAGGTGCATGTCGGGCTGGCTGGTACCGGGGTGGTCGCGACGCTTGAGAATGGCCCGGGGCCGGTGATTGGCCTGCGCGCCGATATGGATGCGCTGCCGATCGCTGAACAGGGGGCGGTGGAATATCGTTCGCGTCGTGCTGGCGTAATGCATGCCTGCGGCCATGACGGTCACACCGCCATGCTGTTGGCCGCCGCCGCGCACCTTGCGCAGACCCGCAACTTTGGCGGCACCGTGCATTTTGTCTTTCAACCCGCGGAGGAGAACCTCGGCGGCGCGCGCAAAATGGTGGAAGAGGGGTTGTTCGAGCGCTTCCCGATGGACGCCATTTACGCGTTGCACAACTGGCCAGGCTTGCCGCTGGGGCATGTGGCGGTGAATCCCGGGGCAATGATGGCCTCGCTTGACGCCTTCGAGATAACGCTCACCGGTAAAAGCTGTCATGCGGCGATGCCGGAAAGCGGCGCCGACCCTATCGTCGCCGCCGCCCAGCTGATTATGGCGCTGCAGACGATTCCGTCGCGCCGCCTGTCGCCGCAGGATTCCGCGGTGGTCAGCATTACCCAGATCAACGGCGGTGAGGCGATCAACGTGCTGCCGGACCGCGTGGTGCTGCGCGGGACTTTTCGCTGCCTGAGCAATACGGTGCGCGAGCGGGTAAAAAACCTCATTGAGCAGTACGTGCATACGCAGCCGCAGGTTTCCGACGTTGACGGTCAGATTGCGTGGTATCCGGGCTATCCGGTGACCAAAAATGATGCGCAACAGGCGCTGAAGGTGCGCGAGGTGGCGCAGGCCGAGCTCGGCGAAGCCGCGGTGCGCTGGCAGATCAATCCTTCCATGGCGTCGGAGGATTTTGCCTGCATGCTGGAAGTGTGTCCCGGCGCCTATTTCTGGATAGGCACAGACGGCGAGACGCCCTCCAGGCCGCTACACAATGCCAGCTACGATTTTAACGACGATCTGCTGGCGCCCGGCGTGGCGCTGTGGACGGCGCTGGTGGAATCACTGCTGCCTGCCGGGCAGGGCTAAGTTTTCGTGTGCCGCGGAAAGCGCGGGTGAACGGTCTCCGGGGGCCAACAAAGAAATGATAAATAAAATATTGGTCAGTGCCTGCCTGATGGGCCTTAAAGTCCGTTATAACGGAAAAGAGAAAGCGCAGATGACCCATCAACTTGCTCGCTGGCAACGGGAGCAGCGCCTGGTAATCCACTGCCCTGAGCTGGCTGCCGGGCTACCTGTTCCGCGACCACCTGCCGAGATCGTGTCGGCTGATGGGAGAGACGTAATGAGTGGACAAGCCAGAATAATTGAGAATACGGGAAGGGATGTTACGCCGCATTATCAACTGGCAGCCTGGCTGGCTCTGCGAGCAGCACAAGAAGCAGGTTGTACCGCCGCATTATTAACTGATGGTAGTCCTACGTGCGGCAGTCAGTTTATCTATAACGGTTCTTTCAGTAATCAGCGTAAATCGGGTATGGGAGTGGCGGCGTCACTGCTCAGTGAGCATGGCATCGCGGTATTTTCAGAAGCTCAGTTTGCGGAGCTTGTGAGCTGGATAGAAGAACGGGAATGAGCGGTTCCCCAGGGTTAACGTCGAACTGTATGAGGTTCACACCTCGACATAGCCGACGTTAAAGCCTTATGAAACTCTTGCAGTTTAAAAGCACTGGGGGGAGTTTCACTCAGCTAAATAACCACCATCGATGGGATAAACGCCGCCGGTACAGAACGCCGCATTTTCTGACAGCAAAAACAGTATGAAGTCTGCTATTTCCCGCATTTTTGCCATCCTCTTCATAGGGTGGCTATTGGCGAAACTACGTACGATATTGTCAGGAAATTCACTCATTCGTGGCGTTTGGACATAGCCCGGAGCGACGGCATTGATTCGAATGCCTTGCGTTGCAAACTCTAATGCTGCGGTTTGGGTCAAACCGATGATACCGTGTTTAGCCACGGTGTAAGGCGCTAATCCTGGAATGCCAACCAGACCATTTACTGCAGATAAATTAACGATAGAACCGCCAGACTTCATCATTGCAGGTATTTCGTATTTTAGGCAGTAAAAAACGCCGCTCAATGAAGTGGCAATAACTTTATCCCAGTTTTCAACCGTCTGCTCTGTTATATTTTTACCATGCTCACCTGTTATGCCCGCATTATTTACAGCATAATCAAGTCTGCCAAAATGTTTGATAACTTTAGCGATCATTTTCTCTACTTGCTCGGGTTGTGACACATCGCATCCGATCCCCAGCGCCTGTTGCCCCTGTGAAGATAATTGTTTCGCTTTTTGGATGGCCTGCTCTGGTGAACGGGAGACAATAACGACCTTAGCCCCATGTTGGTGTAATTGCTCTGCGACTGCCTCACCTATCCCTGTCGTGCTTCCTGTGATGACAGCAACTTTATTCTGGAAATTCATCATTCCCCCTATGACGTAGTATTGAGTCTTGCATCTGGGGGAGTATACAAAATCGCTGTGACAGTTTTTGTCAGTACTCTTTTGCCTCGTCGATCCTTTCTTTTATTCTCCATTTTTTCAATAAAGCCGTCCGGCTTTCCTTGTAGATAGAGTCCAGTTGTGCCATCTCTGCAATTTGATCAGTTCTAAAGTGACGAAAATCATTTCTCATTTCGCACCATGCGACCAAAAGCCAACATGACTGCATATATGCCAATCCGATGGGCCATATAACACGAGAAGAGTAAGCGCCTTTCTTGTCACAATATTTTATTTTGATTTTCCTTTGCTTTTTAATAGCGCTACGAATGTCTTTGAAAAATACCTCATTGCTTTCTGCAGGGCCGATCAAATAGGATTGGCTTTCGATAAGGTTTTTTAATTCATCAGGAATGACGGCGTGTATTTTGGCAAGCGCATTCCTTGCTGTATTTTTGAAATCATCATCTGTGTTATGAGATACCCAGTTTAGCCCAAGGGTAATAGCATTGATTTCTTCATGAGAAAGATTTAAGGGCGGCAAATGAAAATCAGACTTGACGATATAACCAATACCGGCCCCACCTTCAATGCGAACCCCTTGATCCTGTAGCGTTTTTATATCTCTATAAAGCGAGCGCACGCTTATTCCTAATCTTTCTGAGAGCGCGGATGCCGTGATGGGATATCTTTGCGCCCTTAATATCTGTAGTAACTCGAGAAGCCTCTCTGTTCTGGTCATATTGATAAATCCATCCCGATACTGCGAAAAATCTTAAATCTAAAGTTTCCCGTTCATGCGCAGCGCATCAACAACGAGTGAAAAGGCAGGGGAAGGCTGCTTGCGGCTGGGATAATAAAGATAGTAGCCCGGAAAAGGATGACACCAGGACTCAAGCACCCGCACGAGACGACCTTCTCTGATGTGTGAGCCGAATTCCTCTTCAGGTAAAAAGGCGATGCCTAACCCGGCCAGGGCGGCGTCGACAACATGATCCGACGTGTTAAACGTCAACTGTCCATTAACCCGGACGTTCAACTCTCCTCCCACGCGATCGAATTCCCAGACATAAATCCCGCCGGAGCGGACCATGCGCAAATTAATACACTGATGCTGCGTCAGCTCATGAGGCGTTTGCGGCTGCGGGTATCGCGCGAAATAATCTGGCGAGGCGGCTGCGGCCATGCGTAGTTTCGGGCCGATTGGCATCGCTATCATATCTTTATCAATCGTATCGCCAAGCCGCACGCCCGCATCAAACCGATCCGCCACGATGTCCCGGAATCCGTGATTAGCATCGAACTCAATATGAATATCCGGATATTCGCGGAGCAGCGGCGCAAGCTTGGGCAGCAGGGTCGTCTTCAGCACGTTCGGCCCGCAGGTGATGCGGACGGTGCCTGCAGGCTTGTCCCGCAGTTCAGTCAGCATGTCCAGCTCAGCCTCTATCTCGTCAATACGGTGGCCCACCGATTGCAACAGGCGCTCCCCGGCGGCCGTTGGGGACACACTGCGGGTGGTCCGCGTTAATAGTCGGATTTGCATTCGTTCTTCCAGTCCGGAAATCGCCTGGCTTAGCGCAGGCTGGGTCACGCCAAGCTGCGCGGCGGCGCGCGTGAAGCTACCTTCCCGCGCCACGGTGACGAAAGAGAGTAAATCGTTGAGGTTGCGTCTTGCCATGTTGGTTTCCGGGCTATTTATAAATTTTACTTATAAGGCTATTAAGCATTCATTAGCTAGTTTCACTGCTGCCTATTGGTAACAATAATGCGATGAAAAAGTCAACGCTAAACGAGATGGAAAATGCTCACCGTAAAACGCCACTGCTGATGATCCTCTCCGCCGGGCTCAGGGCTGTGGATTGAGCCGTCGCGCCTTCCATATCCATCGTTCTCTTTAACTCACGCGCTTATCCCCCACGTCGCCGTTTCAGGAGGGGAAGGGCATCGCATTATCAACAGAAAAGAAAGGCTAAATGCGTAATCAGAAAACTGAAACCAGAAATCAGAACGGAGCCAGTGAAAAACAACAGGCGCACTGGGGCGGCGTGTTTGCTATGACGCTGTGCGTCTTCGCCCTGATTGCCTCCGAATTTATGCCGGTCAGCCTCCTGACATCGATGGCGCAGTCCCTGAAGGTCACCGAAGGTATGGCCGGGCAGGGAATTGCCATTTCCGGCGCGTTTGCGGTGATGACCAGCCTGTTTATTTCCCGACTGGCAGGCACGCTTAATCGAAAAACGCTGTTGCTTGGCCTGACGTGCATCATGGCTCTTTCCGGGGGCGTCATTGCGATGGCACCTAATTACCTGACCTATATGACGGGCCGGGCCCTGATTGGCATCGTGGTCGGCGGGTTCTGGTCGATGTCGGCGGCAACAGCGATGCGTCTGGTGCCGGTGCACCGTGTTCCGCTGGCCCTGGCCATTTTTAACAGCGGCAACGCGCTGGCAACCGTTGTGGCCGCGCCTCTGGGCAGCTGGCTGGGTTCCGTCATCGGCTGGCGGGGGGCCTTTTTGTGCCTGTTACCCGTCGCCATCGTCGCGTTTATCTGGCAACTGCTCAGCCTGCCCTCGATGCCGGTTACCCGCCAGCCAGCGGGGGCCGGCAACGTCTTCACACTGTTACGCCGCCGGGTGGTCATGTTGGGCATGCTGGGAGTGGGGATCTTCTTTATGGGGCAGTTCACGCTCTTTACCTATATCAGACCTTTCCTTGAGACGGTCACGAAGGTAGACGCCTCAGCGGTGACTCTCATCCTGCTGGTTATCGGGATGGCGGGTTTCATCGGCACCACGCTGATTGGCCGGGTATTGAAGCGCGGATTCTACTCGACGCTAATGGCGATTCCCGTGCTGATGGCGATCGTCGCGCTGGCCCTGATCGCGTTTGGCAGCCAGGCAGCCATCGTGACGGCCTTGCTCGGGCTGTGGGGGGTTATTTCAACCGCTGCGCCCGTGGGATGGTGGGCATGGGTTCCACGCACGTTCCCTCAGAATGCCGAAGCGGGCGGCGGGCTGATGGTGGCGATGGTGCAATTGTCCATTGCGCTGGGATCCACCGTGGGGGGCGTGCTGTTCGACCATCATGGCTACCAGAGCACCTTTCTGGCCAGCGCCGCGATGTTGATTATCGCAACCGTACTGATATTCCTGACCTCACGTGCAGACGCGTCTGCCGAGGGTCTTTCATCACACTCGTCCTGACAAGGAAACTATCATGAATAAATTTGCGTTAGCCCTGGGAATGTTCATCAGCGCATTTGCCGCCTCGGCGGCGGATATGTCCAGAGGCGCTGATAACTTTTATAAAAGCGAAAAAGTGACGCAGCAGAAAGTCACTTTTAAAAATCAGTATCAAATGAACGTGGTTGGCAATCTGTTTGTCCCGAAAACGTTAAATCAGAACGCCAAAAACCCGGCGATCGTCGTTGGTCATCCAATGGGCGCGGTCAAGGAACAAAGCGCAAACCTATACGCGCAGAAGCTGGCGGAGCAGGGGTTTGTTACGCTGGCGATCGATCTCTCGTTCTGGGGGGAAAGCGAAGGCAAGCCGGGGCACCTGATTTCACCAGAAATCTACGCGGATGATTTCAGCGCGGCGGTGGATTACCTCAGTACACAATCGTTTATTGATCCAGAAAATATCGGCGTGCTGGGCATCTGCGGTAGCGGAAGTTTTGTCATCAGCGCCGCGAAAATTGACCCGCGTATGAAAGCTATCGCCACCGTCAGTATGTATGACATGGGCGCCGCGTTTCGTAACGGCCTTAACCACTCCCAGACGCTGGAACAGCGTAAGGCCTTTATCCAGTCGGCCATTGAGCAGCGGTTTGCCGAGTTCAAAGGAGGAGAGAAAGCATACATTCCGGGCACTGTGAATAAGCTGGACGCTTCCACGCCGGAAATTCAGCGCGAGTTCTTTGATTTCTACCGTACCGAACGCGGCGGTTATACCCCGCAGGGCGAGAAAGAGGAACTGACGACCAAACCGATGCTGAGCAGTATCGGTAAGTTTATGAACTTCTATCCGTTCAATGATATTGAAACCATTTCGCCGCGTCCGATGCTCTTTATTACCGGTGACCAAGCCCATTCAAAAGAGTTCAGCGAGGACGCCTTTAAACGCGCCGGTCAGCCTAAAGAGCTGTATGTCGTTCCGGGGGCAGGGCACGTCGATCTGTATGACCGCACGGACGTGATCCCCTTCGACAAGCTGACGGACTTTTTCCGCAACAACCTGAAATAACGCGTGGAAATGGGTTGTATCAACAGCTACCGGCCTTCGGGTCGGTAATGGGGCGTAATTTGAGCAAAAGGACAAAATGCTGCCGCATCACTGAGAGTTGAAATGTCTGTGTAGTGCCAGGAGGGGACATTACAGAGATGGCTGTGTGGTGTCACTTGCGGGGGTTACATGATTTACCTGTAATCAAGTGCCATAGCAAACGGGCAAATATTCTTGAGGCTGCGGGGAAGTGCAGCCTCAGTGATATGACTGTGGAAAGCGGTTTATTATTTCTTTGCTGCTCGAATCAGGCCGTCAAGCCATTCCTGATGACCATTAAGCATTGGGTTCGGGCGGGTATTGGCCAGATCTTTTGCCGGGACTCCGTTCTGTGTTTCCTGCGTTAGGATACGGACCCTATGACCGGAAAGATCCTCCAGTAGCCACGCATGATGGACATCGAGTCGTTGAGCGGTATCTTTTTCACCGGCCCATCCGTGCCATGCCAGGCGAGCAGGTTTACCCTCAGCAGGTGGAACAAACTCCACAACCTGAGCTTCAACTGGGAAACCAAACGTGCTGAAGTAGAAGCGAACCCCATTTTCCAATTCTGGACCTTTGTTGTCATAAAAGCGCACATCGGCGGAATTTTTATAGTATTCCGGCCATAGCAGTGGCTGACACAGGAGCGGCCAGACATCATTGACGTTCAGACCTGAGATGATCATTTCATTAGAAACAAAGTTATCGGTAAAACCCGGAATAAAGCCTTCAGGCCAGTTAATCGCGTTCATAAATTTCTCCAATTGCTATAGTTGAGTGTACTGCGTGTGTCATTACGGCAGTAACGTGATGACAGTGATTATTGGTGCAATGGAGTTATAAGGCGAATTGTCATTACTTATATTCTTAATAAGATAAATTATATCAGGGCGCGGGATGTTGGCTTACTTCTGCGCATAAAGCACGAATCCACTGATGACTTGGGTCACGATGGGTTCGCTCATGCCAGGCCATGCTCTTGGTAAAGCCGAGTACTTTCAGGGGCAAAGGGAGAATGATGAGATCGTTGTTAGTCAAGACCATGCGGTGAGGTACAACTGCAATCATATCAGTCACTTGCAATATATCAGGTATCACCTGAAAACTGTTAACTGACATGCCTACTCGTCGTGTCAGACTGAGCTTAGCCAGTGCTTCATCTGTAACACCGGTGAAGTTACCTTCTGATGACACCAAAATATGTTCCTGTTTGCAAAATTGTTCGAGCGTCATTTCCGAACTCGCTGCCAGAGGATGATGACGTCGTGCTACGCAGACATAATCTTCTTCATAGAGCGCTCTTCCATGCAGGTCTTCGGGGGTTGTTTGCGGTGTTATCAAAGCCAGATCAACTTCACCCCGAGACAACTGCTGATACATTCGCTCATTGTCCACGGGCCGCACGGCGATTTTAATATTCGGTGCACGTTGTTTTAGCTCAGCCATCAACGGAACGACAACAGCCTTAAGTGCATAGTCCGTTGCTACGATGGTATAAGTCAGCTCCGCCGCCATAGGATCAAATTGCTTTGGTTTCAGCATGATAGCGATATCGGTGAGTATTTGTTTCACCGGCATAGAAAGTTCGGTGGCCCGCATTGTGGGAACCATACCGTGACTGGTGCGAACAAAGAGGGGATCGTCAAAATAATCACGCAAGCGAATAAGCATGCCACTGACGGCAGGTTGTGTCAGGGAGAGGCGCTGCGCAGCCCGGGTCACGCTTCCTTCATCCAGTAATGCATCAAGGGCCTTAAGAAGGTTAAGGTCGAGGGTTCTCATATCATTTTTCATAGTGAAGTAGCCTGACAGATATAAAATTTTAATTCAGGCTAAATGCTCGGGAAAAGGTTGTCTAGAAGGTTTATGAGTGTTTTCCTTTTGGTGATCTTTTAGTTTTGGCTGGTAACCTTTGTAAAGATAAATCCGCTCTTCGCTTACGGCAGACCTGAGTTTGTCCGCTCCGTGCCAGAGGCGGACGTTGAGGAGAATGTTATTTTGATGCGAAATATTTGCGTAATATATTTTCTAATAGCGAGAAAACGACCGTCACCCTTTTTGGAGTAATCAGCTGGTAAGGCCGATATAAATAAAATTGCCATTTCTCCTGTCGCAGTTCTGGCAGTGGGGGAACAAGTTGGCCGCTTGTTAAGTACTCCCTACAAATAAAATCGCTGGATTGTACAACTGTTTTCCCGGCCAAGGCAGCCTGAATTTCGGCGTATGGGTCTGTTGTATAAAACTCGATATGACGAGGGACAAAAGTATTCACTGCGTCACTCATAAACTCAAATAATTTTCCTGTATCAGGGTTAATTAAACCACTAAATGGATAACGCTGCCGAAGATCTTCTAAATCAGTTGGTGCTCCCAGGCGTGCAATGAGTTCAGGGGATGAGACTAAAATATGTTCAACTTGCCCGATGTTTTTAATGATAAAGTTAGGATTAGGTTCTCGCCCTACGCGTATACCTATATCGATACGATGCTCTATAGTATCAAGTTTCATCATATCTAAACGCCAGTCGATAAATAACTCAGGATAGGGACGTAGTGCAGTCAATAGTTCATACAATATTTGTTCATGATTTGGAAATCGAAGTAATGTGATACGAACAATACCCTTCATTTCATTATCATCTTTCGCCGTCTGAAATAGTTTTTCAGAATCCTCCAGCAGTCGCTTCGCTTGGGGTAAAAATAGCTCGCCGAAACTGGTGAGAAAGATCGAACGAGTATTGCGTTTGAAAAGAGGTTCACCAAGTTGTTTCTCCAGCTCAGCGACTGTCCGCGTGACTACTGATGGTGAAACCGACAGCTTGGTTGCTGCTTCGCGGAAGTTCAGGGTATCAGAGGCGATGATAAAAAACTTTAGAGCATCAAGTTTGTTCATGATTGTTGTGAAAATTGAAATAATGTATTTTGATAATAGCAATTAATTTGCAACTATTCCAGTCATATAATCGAACAATCAAATAAGTAACCTGTCTTAATTTTTTATCAGAACTCAAAAGAGTAAATTATGTCAATTCAACCAGTAGAGTTAAACAAAGCCTATCGTTTATTGCAGATCGGGCCAACAACAATGATATCGGCTAAAAATGATGGCATTGAAAATGTCATGGCAGCGGCTTGGGTGGGATTAATAGGCAATAACAAAGTGATGGCTTTTATAGGTCCACAGGCATTTACTCGTGGGCTTGTAGAAAAAAGCGGATATTACGTTGTCCAGATCCCAGTAGTAAATCAGATGGAAATGGTTTTATATGCTGGGGGCAACAGTTATTCTGACACACCCGATAAAAACAGTAAAATTCCACTGTTTTATCAGAAAGAGTTTGATCTGCCTTTAGTTGAAGGTTGCGTTGGTTGGCTAGTCTGTAAGGTCATACCCAATGAAGAAAATGAAAAGCAGCACAACTTGTTCATGGGGGAAATTGTCGGAGCATGGAGCGATGACCGCGTTTTCAGAAATGGGCACTGGATTTTTGATGATGCGCCTGATGAATTACGTACTGTCCATTACGTAGCTGGCGGACAGTTTTACGCCATTGGCAAAGGTACAAAATTTAATTATGGTCCAGGAAAAGACTAATCCTTACCTCTGTCTCAATGTAGCCATATAACATGGCTACATTGAGGTAGTAGCATAAAAAAATAATTAAGATGTCCGCTTCTCGTTCACTGCGGACCTCCAGCTAAGTTCGCCTTGTCATAACAGGAAAGCCCATTATACACGTGTATAATGGGCTTTCCTGTGCTGATTCGTTGGCTTGCTTCCCTTCATTATTAAGTGATGCCACCATTGAGAACCTGTTCCATAGGTAAGCATGACAGCTCTTCGCTCACAGTGGCCTTTCTGCTCAGTGAATCCGTCCACTCCGTGCCAGAGATAACCTCTTGATCTCAATAATAAATGGCATCTAATTTGTCCTGACTGATGCGGGATGACAGCACCTGATGGCTCTATTTTCGCTCGCTGTATCTCGGCAAGGTATCCGCTTTATCCTGGCTGTAACCATCAATAGTTTGAGGAGAGGGGATAAGTACCGTTGTACTTTTATCATAACTCCTGCTTTTGAGTTTCATATATTAAACAGAGATCAAAACCACGTACACCCATACGACGGCCTTATTACAGCAGAGCACAGAATCCGGGCACAATAAAACAATCTAAGCCGCTGAGGGCAGGTCAGTTGTATATAGGCGGTTTGAGCACCTGTGGAAAAATTGAATATTTAGCGCTGTTTCGTCAATACCCAGAAGCCCAGAAGGATAATAGTTTACCTGTGTAGAGCAAATTGCACCCTGACCATATGAAAAGGGGGTAAAAAGTGTCATATCGATATGGAATGGATTCGTATGAGTCTCAGGGGCATTATAGCGAAATACCATATCACGTTGAAACATGTGCAAGAGCTGACTGCAGAGCTTAAAAAAAGAAAATATTCACTCGATTGGATGAAGTGAATGCCGAAGCCAGACTTAGCTGACCTGGTGGCGGGTTTACACACAGATATCGGAGCTCGTGATATCTGTGTGTGAAGTTTTTAAAGCTGATGTTCCGGAATCCGGGCGATAACCTTTATCTCAAAATCAAATCCCGCCAGCCAGTTAACCCCCA
>NZ_JAQIRJ010000010.1:0-211098 GCF_032601995.1 Klebsiella sp. 141153
CTGACCCCATGCCGAACTCAGAAGTGAAACGCCGTAGCGCCGATGGTAGTGTGGGGTCTCCCCATGTGAGAGTAGGGAACTGCCAGGCATCAAATAAAACGAAAGGCTCAGTCGGAAGACTGGGCCTTTTGTTTTATCTGTTGTTTGTCGGTGAGCGCTCTCCGGAGCAGGACAAATCCGCCGGGAGCGGATTTGAACGTTGCGCAGCAACGGCCCGGAGGGTGGCGGGCAGGACGCCCGCCATAAACTGCCAGGCATCAAATAAGAAGAACCCCGTACCGGAAGGTGCGGGGTTTTTTGCTGTGTGGCGTCTATCTCCCCGGTGGCGCTGCGCTTACCGGGGCTACAGTCCCGTAGCCCGGAAAAGGTGCGCAGCACCGCCTCCGGGGAAAGCCGCTGTCATAGCAACGTAAACGAAAGGCTCAGTCGGAAGACCGGGCCTTTTGTTTTGGTGTTTTATGGCCAGACGCGCCGCCATCTCCCCGGTGGCGCTGCGCTTACCGGGGCTACGCAACCCGTAGCCCGGAAAAGGTGCGCAGCACCGCCTCCGGGGAAAGCCGCTGCCATAGCAACGTAAAACGAAAGGCTCAGTCGGAAGACCTGGCTTTCTGCTTTTGTCTTTTGCGGCCAGACGCGCCGCTATCTTCCCCGGTGGCGCTGCGCTTACCGGGGCTACAGATCCGCACCTCCTGCGGGGAAGATCGCGCCAAATCCACACGCTCACCTTCATTCAAAGCCATATAAAACCCCGTCGTTGTACCCACTTCGCCATAATTCTCTTTTTCATTGCGCATGTACTGACGTTAATCGCGAAAAGCGGTGTTACGAAAAAAAATGTGAATACAATCACATATAAATAAATAACAATTATATAACATTTGGTTCACTAATTAATTTGTCGAAGTGACGTGTCACGCCCGATGAGACAGATTACGGTCTTTGCTGGAGCAAAATTACAATGACAGAAAGCAGTATTAACGAGCAGGGGGCCCTGGAACAGGGAGATACCCGGCGCCGAGTATGGGCAATTGTGGGCGCATCTTCAGGGAACCTGGTGGAATGGTTTGATTTTTATGTCTATTCATTTTGCTCACTCTATTTTGCGCACATCTTTTTCCCTTCAGGAAATACCACTACTCAATTGTTACAAACCGCCGGAGTTTTTGCCGCTGGCTTCCTGATGCGCCCCATCGGCGGCTGGCTGTTTGGCCGCATTGCTGACCGTCGCGGACGTAAAGCCTCAATGCTTATTTCGGTATGCATGATGTGCTTCGGCTCGCTGGTAATTGCTTGTCTACCGGGATACGCCACTATCGGCACCTGGGCACCGGCTTTGCTCCTGCTGGCACGTCTGTTCCAGGGCCTGTCCGTTGGCGGGGAATATGGCACCAGCGCGACCTACATGAGTGAAGTGGCAGTAGAAGGAAAGAAAGGATTCTACGCCTCCTTCCAGTACGTTACGTTAATTGGCGGTCAACTGCTGGCGGTACTGGTCGTTGTCGCGCTACAGCAAATCCTCAGTGATGAAGACTTGCATGCCTGGGGATGGCGTATACCTTTTGCTCTGGGCGCCGTACTGGCCATCGTCGCGCTGTGGCTGCGCCGTCAGTTGGATGAAACCTCGAAACAGGAAACCCGAGCGCTGAAAGAGGCCGGTTCCTTTAAAGGTTTGTGGCGTAATCGCCGGGCTTTTGTCATGGTGCTGGGCTTTACCGCCGCCGGCTCGCTGACTTTTTACACCTTCACCACCTACATGCAAAAATATCTGGTGAATACCGCCGGCATGTCGGCCAGCACCGCCAGTATGATTATGACGGCGGCGCTTTTTGTGTATATGCTGGTACAGCCGCTGTTTGGCGCCTTCTCGGATAAGGTGGGTCGCCGCACTTCAATGCTGTGTTTCGGCGTGCTGGCGACGCTGTTTACCGTGCCAATCTTGAGTGCGCTGCAGAATGTCAGCTCGCCGTATGCCGCATTTGCCCTGGTGATTTGTGCGTTGCTGATTGTCAGCTTCTACACTTCCATCAGCGGGATCCTGAAGGCGGAAATGTTTCCGGCACAGGTTCGCGCGCTGGGCGTGGGCTTGTCCTATGCGGTAGCAAACGCGTTGTTCGGCGGTTCAGCGGAATACGTCGCGCTGTCGCTTAAATCTGCGGGAATGGAGAATGCCTTCTACTGGTACGTGACGGCGATGGCGGCGATTGCCTTCCTGGTGTCTCTGATGCTGCACGGTAAAGGGAAGGGTCTGCGTTTGTAACCTTATTGATGCGCCAGTTGCCACACCGCATAGCCGGTAGTGGCGCCGGCGACATCCCAGGCGAAATCTTTCCAGCTCCAGCCGCTCCCTGCCGGGCGGCTGTCCCATAACTCTTTTGATGCCCCCAGACTAACGGAAAACATCAGACCGATGGCGGCGCTGCGATCGCGGCTGTATCCCTGATGCTGCGCATATTCATTGCCGGCCGCGGAGAGCATTGCCGACGCGAGAAAGTGTTGGGCTTTGTCCTGACCACTCCAGGCATCATTGGCCATATGGCTGCAGCCGCCAAGCAGTAAAGGGGCAAAAATAACAAGATGACGCATAGTGCTTCCTGAAAAAAAGCCCCGTAAACGGGGCATTGATTTAAAGAATGCGGCTAATAAGACGGTCGATGCGGATACGTCGCAGACGGCGAATGAGCTTTTTCACCTTCACCGGATAGTCGGCGATGCTTTGCAGATCGCGATAATGCTTCACCACCGTCGTATGCGTACGGATGAGCTGAAGCTCCTTTTCCCGCATTTCGCGCAGTTGATGTTTAGGATCGTGGATAAGCACGGCATTTTCCAAGTCCAGCCGCCAGGCGCGCGGATTGAGGTTATTGCCGGTTAACAGCATCCATTCGTTATCAACCCACATACCCTTTAGATGGTAGCTGTTATCGTCATCTTTCCATAAACGCACGATGAGCTGATCGGTATTCACATAATACTGCAGGCGGCTCAGGAAGCGTCGCAGGTTAATTTCGTACAAATAAGGCAGTGCGCCGATGATTTTAAACGGCTGATCTTCCGGGATATAGAAGTCGTTCGCGGTCTTATCGCCGACGATGATTTCCACTTTTTTGCCGCTGCGTAGCAGAGAAATAATATTTCTGACCAGTACGGCGGGCAGGTTGAAATACGGGGTGCAGATTGTCAGCTTGTGTTCCGCACACGGCATCAGGTGGAAGATAGTCTTGTTGAGCAAGCTCGATTTACCGAGCCCGACCAGCGGTGTGACTGATAGTTGATCTTCATCGGCATTGCCGGTGAAGTGATAGCCGCTTTCGCGCAGATCCTGGCGATACAGGCGAATATCATTTTTGATTTCCGGGCTTTTCGGCCGATCCGGGCGATCGAGACGATTCACGCCGCGACCCTGTACCAGGTTGTGCTCGACCCAGTCGAACATGACATCGGCCATCTTGCCGTTGCGGATGCACTGATAGCGATCGTAGCGATATTTATCATGCTGATGCAGGTACACATCGTTCAGGCTGGCGCCGCTATAGATGACGCTATCGTCGATGATGAAGCCTTTAAAATGGAGCACGCCGAGCGCTTCACGGGTATTGACCGGGACGCCATAGACCGGGATATCAATCCCAGGATTTTCCTGGGCCATACGACAGTACCAGTCGGCATTGGTATTGGAGGCTGCAGCGCCGATGCGGCCGCGCTGGGCGCGATGCCAGTCAACCAGCACGCGCACGTCCAGTTCCGGACGTTGACGTTTGGCGTCGTACAGGGCTTGCAGTATTCCTTTTCCGCCATCATCTTGCTCAAGGTAGAGCGCAATAATGCAAATACGCTGGGTGGCGTGGGCTATCTTTGCCAGTAGCGCCTGGCGGAAATCAGCCGGCGCGTAAAAGAACTCGATATCATCAACTGACTGAGAGAGCTTAGGGAGTTGGGCAAGGTGTTGTTGATGTTTATTACGCTTAAATTTTGACAACATCACAGTGCGTTTCTTCTCTGTTTATTGAAGGGTCTTCTGTACCATGCAGACGACGTAAGCGGGCAATAATACCATCACTACCCGCGAATGTGGTCATTAATTGCTGTCGCTTGTCACCGAATGTAACGTATTCAGCGCAAGAGACAGGCTCACAATTCCGTCTTCTAGCTGGATATCTACGGCAAAGCCAAGTTTTCTGGCAAGGCTTATCATGCCGCGGTTATTTGGCATGGTGATGCCATTTAAGCGCTGTAATCCGTGTCCTTGCGTATAGGCGATAAGCTTTTCAAGGAGCTGTCGCCCCAGACCTAAACCTTTCAGATCCGAGCGTACCAGCACGGCGAACTCGGCATCAATGTTATCAGGATCGGAAATCGCTCTGGTCACGCCAAGGATCTCGCTTCCTTGCTCCGTAGCGCGTACCGCAACAAAGGCCATTTCACGATCGTAGTCGATCTGGGTCATATTGGCTAAGTCGTCATGGGTGAATTCGTTGATCTCGCTGAAGTAGCGGTAATAGAGATCTTCTTTAGTGACCTGTTCGATAAAAGCCAATAGCAGAGGTTCATCCTCAGGCAGGATCGGCCGGAACAAGCAGCGTTCACCGTTTTTCATCACCACCCATTCTTCTAACTGTTGCGGATAGGGTCTGACTGCCAGCCGGCTTTCGCTGTCGCCGCTAAATGGCGCCAGGCTGAGGGTGACGTCGAGGGCGGTAAACTCGTTGCCGGAAGCAAGCAAGGGGTGAATATCCAACCGCTGGATCTCGGGGCAATCGACGATCAGATTAGAGACCTGCACCAGCAACTGGCTAAGACCGGGAATATCTAACGGGCGCAGCGCGCTGCGTCCGCGGATTTTTTTGCTCTTAATGGCCTGGATCACCAGATAACGCGCCAGGTTCATATTCAGCGGCGGCAGGGCGACCGCGGCCTGATTTTCCGCTCGCCACTCGACACCGCCTTCGCCAAGCATGATCAACGGGCCAAAAAGCGGGTCATGCTCGACGACGACCCGAAGTTCCTGCGCCCCGGCGCGGTTGGCCATGCTTTGGACTAGCAGGCCATGAATACGCGCCTGCGGCCAGGCCATTTTTACCCTGTCGATAATCGCGTCCGCCGCCTGCTGGACTTCAGCAGGGGTTCGTAAATAGAGCATAACGCCCTGAACTTCAGATTTATGCGGAATATCCGGCGAACGTAACTTCAACGCCACCGGGTAGCCAATCTGCTCGGCGATATGTACCGCTTCGGCGCTGTCGGCGGCAATCCAGGTGGGCAGAGTATGGATGCCGTAGGCGCGCAGCACCGGGCTGACTTCATGGGTGTCCAGTGAGGTCGCGCCTTCGCTCAGCGCGCGCTGCAATAGCGTGTGGGCCTCGGCGGTATTGGCGGTCAACGTATCGGACAATACCGGCGTTTCCCGTAGCTGTTTCTGGTTGTGACGGTATTCCACCATATGCATAAAGGCGGTAATGGTACCCTCAGGCGTGCGATAGGTTGGAATGCCGGCTTCGCTAAATAGCCGTCGCGCCTCCTGGGAGGAGAACTCTCCGCACCAGTTCGTCAGCACCGTAACGTATTTCCCGCGCGGATGACGCTTAAGGGCATCAATCAACGCCAGCGCGCTTTCGGTACCCGGCGCCGCGGCGCTGGGGGAGTGGATCACCAGCAGCGCATCATAATCCTGGCTATCCAGCAACACATTCAGCGCCTTGAGATAATGCTCGCTGCTGGCGTCATCGCGCAGATCCAGAGGATTAGCAACCTCGACGCCTGTCGGTAACGTCTGTTTGAGCTGGTTGCTGGTTGCCTCGCTAAGCGTGGCGAGCTTACCGTTACGCAGCCACAGTTCGTCCAACGCCAGCGCCGCCGGCGCCGCGCCATTACTGATGATCATCAGTTTTTCGCCGCGCAATGGGCGCATATGGCTCAGGGTTTCAACGGCGGAAAAGAGCTCGTGGGTGTCCTGCACGCGCAGTAGCCCCGCCCGCTGAATAGCGGCGTCCCAGGCGGGATCCATTCCTGAGTTTACATGCAGCAATTTCTGCGCCGCCGGGCTGCGGCCGCTTTTGATGACCAGAATGGGTTTATTACGCGAGGCGCTACGGGCGGCGGAGACAAAACGCCGCGCATCGCTGAGATGCTCCAGATAGAGCAGAATGGCGCTGGTCTTGCTATCACGGGCGAGAAAATCGAGCAGGTCGTCGACGTCGATATCAAGACTATCGCCCAGCGCAATAAAGTACGAGAAGCCCATTTCACGCTGCTGCGCCCAGTCCAGAATGGTGTTGGAGACGGCGGCGGATTGCGAGATAAACGCCAGCTTGCCGCGCTGGATAGGCACCGGCGAGAAGCTGGCGTTGAGGCCCTGCCACGGCGCCAGGAGCCCCAGGCTGTTGGGGCCGAGTAGACGCATTTGATAACGGGCGGCGCATTCGAGCAGCGCCGGGTACTGGTCCGGCTGTGAAGAGAGGATAATGCAGGTTTTACACCCTTTCCGCCCTAAGGCCTCGAGCAACTCGAGGTTGCGACGGGCATTAGTACAGAGCACCGCCAGATCCGGAGTAAAAGGCAGGCTGTCGATAGTCGGCCACGCCAGTACGCCAAGCACCGCTTTCCAGGCGGGCGTCACCGGCAGGACCGGGCCATTAAAACCGCCGGCCAACAGGTTGCGCATCATTAAATAGCCAGCGCGCTGCGGTTTCATCGATGCGCCAATGACGGCGATCGATTTTGGCCGCAGCAGTGCTTCCAGGCCTCGTTGGCTCATTCCGGTCTCCTTTAATCCCCAGTGACCGAATGATTTTAAACGCTTTCAGCCTGTTGTGCTGTGATACTGCCCTTATGCTGCGTTTTTCCCGCCAGATAGCGGCTTCTGAACAGACTAAAGTGATCGCCAAGCGCGGCAGCCGCCTGTGCGTCGCCGGCTAAATCCAGCAGAGCAATGGCGACTTCCGCCGTACAGTACTGACCGTCGGCGTGGGCCTCGCGCAGGTGATAGGCTGAGATGCGCGACAGGTCGACTGAGATTACCGGCAGCGCATCGAGATACGGGCTTTTGCGAAACATTTTCCGTGCTTCCGTCCAGGTGCCGTCGAGCATAATGAACAGCGGCGGCTTACCCTCCGGCGGGGCGCTCAGTACCTGACGATCCGCTCCGGCATAAGAGGCCGGAAAGACGACCATGGGCTGATAATCAGGGTTGGCGACCAGATCGAGCAACGCCTGCGGCGGCTCGGTACGCGACCACTGAAACGCTTCGGTATTGGGCAGAATATCGGCGATAAGACGTCCGGTATTGCTGGGCTTCATCGGCTCGGTGTCGAACATTACCAGGCAAAAGCGGCTGTCGGCGGGCACTGGCGCCAGCGTTGCGCACAGACACTGTTTTAGGGGGAGCAGGCAGCGCTGACAGCGGCGGATGCGGTTGCCGCGAGCAAGAAAAGGCCGGGTTGCGCGCGCGAGGCGTTCGGCGCGCAGGCGAAGGACAGCGTTATCAATCATGGGAGTCGCTAATGAAAAACGCTATTGTCGCAGAGGAGAAAACGGGGCACAAGCGGTGCCCCGGCGGCTTTACTGTTGGTTGGCTTCGTTCAACCAGCTATCGAACGGCGCTTTGGGGACGGCGCCATTCAGCATGTCGACCATTTCACCATTTTTGAACATCATAATGGTTGGAATGCTACGGATGCGGAAGCGAGCGCTCAGTTCGCGTTCGGCTTCGGTGTTCACTTTCACAAAACGCATTTCGCCGCTGCGCTCTTCAGCCACATCTTCAAAGATCGGCGCGAAGCTACGGCATGGACCGCACCACGGGGCCCAGAAATCAATCACGACTGGCAGATCGTCCTTTAATAGTTTATCCAGCGTTGCCCCGGTCGCGTTGATGACATCGCCGTCAAAGAGATCGTGGCCGCAGCGTCCGCACTTGGCGCCATCGGCGCTACGGTCTTCGGGGATGCGGTTAAGAGCCTGACAACTGGCACAAACGGTATTCATAACTAACCTCTGGTTATGGGGTTGCAGCGCGGCACGTGGCCGATTTGTTTCTGTAATGTTACATATTATCGATTAGGCGCGAATAAAGGACAATGTCTTTTGTTCGATGGTTACAATAGACCAAGGCTTTTAAATGAAATAATGGCTAAGTGAAGATACATCGGGTAATCTTCGCGCTTCGCGCAGCGCAGGTGGAGAAAATAGATGAGCGACGAACTGAAAAATAAAAGCGGCAAGGTCAAAGTGATGTATGTCCGCAGTGATGATGATTCTGACAAACGTACCCATAACCCGCGTACCGGGAAAGGGGGAGGGCGTCCAGGAAAATCACGTGTTGACGGCCGCAGCCGCCCTGCGCGCGATGAACGTAACAGCCGCGGCGACGATCGCAAACGCGACGATCGCAAGCGTAATGATTTTAATCGCGATGATGCGTCCCCGTGGCGCACCGTTTCCCGCGCTCCGGGCGATGAGACGCCGGTAAAAGAAGATCACGGCGGCATCAGCGGTAAGAGCTTTATCGATCCGGAAGTGCTGCGTCGTCAGCGCGCGGAAGAGACCCGCGTCTACGGCGAGAACGCCTGTCAGGCGCTGTTCCAGAGCCGTCCGGAAGCCATCGTACGCGCCTGGTTTATCCAGAGCGTTACCCCGCGCTTTAAAGAGGCGCTGCGCTGGATGGCAGCCAACCGTAAGGCCTACCACGTAGTGGACGAAGCCGAGCTGGCGAAAGCGTCTGGTACCGAACACCACGGCGGCGTCTGCTTCCTGATCAAAAAACGTCATGGTACTTCCGTGGCCCAGTGGGTGGCGAAAGCAGAAGCCGAAGATTGCGTACTGGCGCTGGAAGATGTTGGCAACCCGCACAACCTCGGCGCGATTATGCGTAGCTGCGCGCACTTTGGCGTGAAAGGCGTGGTAGTACAGGATGCCGGCGTGCTGGAGTCTGGCGCGGCGATCCGCACTGCAGAAGGCGGCGCGGAACATGTTGAGCCGATCACCGGCGACAGCTTTATCGATACCCTGACGCAGTTCCGTCAGGCTGGCTACGCCATCGTCTCGACCTCCAGCCATAACGGTACGCCGCTATTTAAGGCCGAGCTGCCGAAGAAAATGGTGCTGGTATTAGGCCAGGAGCGCGACGGTCTGTCCGATGCGGCGATCTCCAGCTCTGACCTCAACGTCGCCATCGACGGCACCGGCAATGTCGAAAGTCTTAACGTCTCCGTGGCGACCGGCGTGCTGCTGGCGGAATGGTGGCGTCAGAATAAGGCTTGATATCGGTCTCTGAATGCAAAAAGCCAGCTGATGCTGGCTTTTTTATTGTCGTCGCTCACTCGCTTTCAGCGGGCAGCACCGGCATCCAGTCAATGGGCGCCTCGCCGCGTTCGGTCAGCCACTGGTTGGTTTGCACAAAGTGGTTGCAGCCGAAGAAACCTCGGTGCGCCGACAGCGGCGATGGGTGCGGCGCCTTCAGGACGCAATGGCGCTGGCGATCGATAATGGCGCCTTTCTTCTGCGCGTGCGCGCCCCACAGCAGAAATACCACTCCTTCACAATGCTGGTTAATCAGCGCTATCACTTTATCGGTAAAGGTTTCCCAGCCGAGACTGGCGTGTGAGTGCGCCTGACCGGCGCGCACCGTTAACACGGTATTAAGCAGGAGCACGCCCTGGCGCGCCCAGCTTTCCAGATAACCATGCGCCGGGCGCTGAAAGCCGGGGATGGTGCCTTCCAGCTCTTTATACATGTTCAGCAGCGACGGCGGTATCTGTACTCCCGGTAAAACAGAAAAGGCCAGACCGTGCGCCTGTCCCGGGCCGTGATAGGGATCCTGACCTAAGATGACCACTTTGACCTCGCCCAGTTCGGTATAGCGAAAGGCGTTAAAGACATCTTTCTGCGGCGGATAGATAGTCATGCCGGACTGACGCTCTTCGGCGACGGTCTTGAGGGTGTTGAGAAAATAGGGCTGCTGCTTCTCTTCCGCCAGCACGTCGTGCCAGGTTAATGGGGTGGTCATCTCGCTCTCCTGCAAAGTGTCATGCCCATAGCTTAACTGCTTCTTTCTGCATAACAAAATCGCGACGTCATTCCTGACCGGTTGTGCATAAAAAAAATTGAAAATTTACAAATTTTTTTATGGCACCTACTGGCGTAACTTGATGTAAAACAATACTATCCTCATATACCCACTTTGAGTGAGTGGTTTTTGTTGATTTAAATCAATGAATGCCGGGTGTGTGGCTGATATATATACACTCATACAACAATGGTTTTACCAATTGGCCGCAAAGAGGCCAAAATCGAATAAACACTGCCTGGGAGGCATCAAATGATTACTGGTATCCAAATTACTAAAGCGGCAAACGACGACCTGCTGAACTCTTTCTGGCTGCTGGATAGCGAAAAAGGCGAAGCGCGCTGCCTGTGCGCCAAAGGTGGTTTTGCGGAAGATGACGTGGTTGCGGTGAGCAAACTGGGTGAAATCGAATACCGTGAAATCCCGGTAGACGTGAAACCGGAAGTCCGTGTGGAAGGCGGTCAGCACCTGAACGTGAACGTGCTGCGTCGCGAAACCCTGCTGGATGCCGTTGAGCACCCGGAAAAATACCCGCAGCTGACCATTCGTGTTTCCGGCTACGCGGTACGTTTTAACTCTCTGACTCCGGAACAGCAGCGCGACGTTATCGCTCGTACCTTTACCGAAAGCCTGTAAGGCTAAAGCCAGATGTGAAAACGCCGGGATATCCCGGCGTTTTTTTTACTCTTCGTTGGACGTTGACGGCGTCCCGGCAGCGCTTGGCTTACGGCGCTTACCGATGTTTTTGGTATCGCGGTGGCGTTTCTTGACCCGCGGCTTCTCTTTTTCTTTCTCTTTTTTCTCGGCGCGTTTCGCCAGCACTTTCTTCGATGGCTTACCGGTTAACTTCTCGCTCGGCGCGCGGGTTTTCGGTCGCAATTCATCAATCACGCGAGCTTTCAGCGGTTCTTCAACGTAGCGGCCGATTTTGCCCAGCAGCAGATGATCGTGCGCTTCAACCAGCGAAATAGCGGTGCCTTTCTTACCAGCACGGCCGGTACGGCCAATACGGTGCAGATAGATATCGGCGGTGCGCGGCATATCGAAGTTAAACACGTGGCTGACATCCGGAATATCAATACCGCGCGCGGCGACGTCGGTGGCAATCAGCACGTTCACGCGACCATCGGTCAGGCGTTTAATCGCTTCGTTACGTTTGATCTGCACCATTTCGCCTTCCAGCCAGCAGGTGGTGATGCCTGCTTCGTGCAGCTTGGCCGCCAGTTCATGAACGCGCTCGCGTTTACGCACGAAAACGATAGAGCGGGTTGCTTCCGGCTGCTTCAGCAGATTAACCAGCAGCGCGGTTTTATGCTCGATATCATCGGCGCGATAGTACCACTGGTGGATTTTTTTACGTTCGCGGGTCGACGGATTCGCGGAAACCTCAACCGGCTCTTCCAGCAGGCGTTCGGCAAAGTCTTTAATCGCATCGCCTTCCAGCGTGGCGGAAAACAGCATGGTCTGCTTGCGCCAGCGGGTTTCACCGGCGATGGTTTCGATATCCTGGGCAAAGCCCATGTCCAGCATGCGGTCCGCTTCATCAAGGATCAGCGTTTCTACCGCGCGGCAGTCGAAGTTCTCTTCTTTAATATACTGCAGCAGGCGACCGGTGGTGGCGACCACGATATCCTGGTTTTCGCTGAACACTTCCGCGTGGTTCATGTACGCAACGCCGCCGGTAATGGTGGCAATATCCAGATGGGTATGCTTCGCCAGTTCGCGGGCGTGATCGGCAACCTGCATCGCCAGCTCGCGGGTCGGCGTCAGGATAAGGATCCGTGGCGGCCCCGATTTCTTACGCGGGAAATCAAGCAGATGCTGCAACGCTGGCAGCAAATATGCCGCAGTTTTACCGGTGCCTGTCGGCGCAGAACCGAGAATATCACGGCCATCAAGCGCAGGCGGAATAGCGGCGGCCTGAATGGCTGTCGGGCGTGTGAAACCTTTATCCTGGAGCGCTTCCAGCAGGTTTTCGTCGAGTTCAAGTTCGGAAAAAGTCGTTACAGTCATGTTCTACCTCTGAGTGGGCCGCCGATTATAGACGTTACTGACGTAATGTTCATCTGTTTGTAAGGCTATCTGTTCTCCGGTATTGTGCATAGCCTTAAGCACAGCCGTTTTCGCCAGCAAGGTTTTTGAGGATGTCTCAGTCGAAGTTTGCGCTGCCGCGCAATGGTTTTACCTTTAAACAATTTTTCGTCGCCCACGATCGCTGCGCCATGAAAGTCGGTACCGACGGTATTCTGCTGGGCGCCTGGGCGCCGATTGCTCAGGTGAAGCACGTGCTGGATATCGGCGCCGGTAGCGGTTTACTGGCATTAATGTTAGCCCAGCGTACCGCGGAGCCGGTACAACTGGATGCGGTGGAGTTGGATGAAGAGGCCGCGGCGCAGGCGCGGGATAACGTGGCGGCCAGCAGCTGGTCTGGACGTATCGCGGTATTTCAGGCGCCGATTCAGCAGTGGCAGCCGCAGCCGCCGCGGCGCTATGAGCTCATTGTCAGCAATCCGCCGTTTTTTGCCGAAGGCGTCCCTTGCGCGACGTCGCAGCGCGAACAGGCGCGTTACACCACCTCGCTCGATCATACGACGCTGCTCGCCTGCGCTGCGGATCTGATTACCGAGGAGGGCTTTTTCTGCGTAGTGCTGCCGGTGGATATTGGTAATGCGTTTGTCGAACGGGCAAAAGCGATGGGATGGCATTTGCGCTTACGCACCGACGTGGCGGAAACAGAAATGCGTCCGCCGCATCGCGTCCTGCTGGCATTCTCTCCCAGCTCCGGCGAGTGTTTCAGCGATCGGCTGGTGGTTCGTGGGCCAGAGCAGCAGTACTCTGAAGGCTTTACCGCGCTGACCCGCGACTTCTATCTTTTTATGTGAGTGAGCGGCGAGAGGATTGACGGGCCGCTCTCGGCCAGCGTGTCCGGGTAGTCGAGCGTATAGTGCAGGCCGCGGCTCTCTTTACGCTGCATGGCGCAACGCACGATAAGCTCGGCCACCTGCACCAGATTGCGCAGCTCCAGTAAATTATTGGAGACGCGAAAACGCGCGTAATACTCATCCAGCTCCTGCTGCAGCATAGTAATGCGCCGCAGGGCCCTTTCCAGCCGGCGGGTGGTACGCACGATTCCGACATAATCCCACATCAGCAGGCGCAGTTCGTGCCAGTTATGTTGAATCACCACCAGTTCATCCGGGATCTCAACCTGGCTTTCATCCCACGGCGGCAGCTGTTCCGCCGCTTGCGCCAGCGGCAGGCGTTTCGCAATATCCTCGGCGGCCGACCAGCCGTACACCAGACACTCCAGTAATGAGTTCGAGGCCATGCGGTTGGCGCCGTGCAGCCCGGTGTAGCTCACCTCGCCGATGGCGTACAGGCCGTCAACGTCGGTACGTCCGTTATCATCCACCATCACGCCGCCGCAGGTGTAGTGGGCGGCAGGCACGATCGGTACCGGCTCTTTGGTTAAATCGATGCCAAGGCCGAGTAGCTTTTCATAAATCATCGGGAAATGCTGGCGAATAAACGCTTCGGGCTTATGGCTAATATCCAGATACATGCAGTCGACGCCGAGGCGTTTCATCTCATGGTCGATGGCGCGGGCGACGATATCGCGCGGAGCCAGTTCGCCACGCTCGTCGAAGTCCGGCATAAAGCGGCTACCGTCGGGCCGTTTTAGCAGCGCGCCTTCACCGCGCAGGGCTTCCGTTAAGAGGAAGTTTCGCGCCTGTGGATGAAACAGCGCGGTAGGGTGGAACTGGTTAAATTCGAGATTGGCCACACGGCACCCCGCGCGCCAGGCCATGGCGATGCCGTCGCCGGAGGAGACATCAGGGTTGGTGGTGTATTGATAGACTTTCGCGGCGCCGCCGGTCGCCAGCACCACGGCTTTTGCGCTGCAGGTTTCTACCTTTTCCTTATTACGATTCCAGATCCACGCGCCGACGACCCGCCGGGTACCCGGCAGACCAATCTTATCGGAGATAATCAGGTCAACCGCGTTGCTACGCTCCAGAATGGTGATATTCGGATGCGCCAGCGCTTTGCCGACCAGCGTCGTCTCTACCTCTTTACCGGTGGCATCGGCGGCATGCAGGATCCGCCGATGGCTATGGCCGCCTTCACGCGTCAGATGGTAGCTCTCTTCACCGTTGGCCTGAACCTGGGTATCAAACAGTACCCCTTGATCGATAAGCCACTGTACGCAGGGTTTGGCGTTGCTGGCGACAAAGGAGACGGCATGGCGGTCACAAAGACCGGCCCCGGCGATGAGCGTATCTTCGACGTGGGATTCAATGCTATCGGTTTCATCGAAAACGGCGGCAATCCCACCCTGGGCGTAGAACGTCGAGCCTTCGCTAACCGGCCCTTTGCTTAGTACGGTTACCGCGTGGCGTTCAGCCAGGCGCAGCGCCAGAGACAATCCGGCAGCGCCGCTGCCGATAATCAACACATCACAGGAAAAGTCAGGAGTCGTCTTCATAGCTTCTGTTTAATTTACTAAACACAATGGCGTCACCATAGCACCTGACGGGGCCAAATCGTACAATTATTTTCGTGAATAGTTGTGCGGGCTAAACAAAGCTGGCGGAAAAGAAAATATGTAAACGAAAGAAAATATTTGCGAAGCAGGCCGTTACCTTCAGATTTTATAGTGAAAAATAAGTTGGGTTACGTTACCCTTCAGGCGGGCCTTGCGCTTTTTCTTCATTAGCTTACCTGGCGTTGAACAACGGGACTTATAATGAGAGATAACAATCAGTCCACCGTTGTCAGACAAAAATCAAAAGCGTAACGGAACTTTATTGTGTTCAGACACTCCAAACGACTGCTTGCTCATAATGCAGTGCTTGGGTGGTGTTCTGAATACGCATGGGAATTGGGTTTGGGGAGACATTACCTCGGATGAGCGAGCAGTTAACGGATCAGGTCCTCGTTGAACGGGTCCAGAAAGGAGATCAGAAAGCCTTTAACCTACTGGTAGTACGCTATCAGCACAAGGTGGCAAGCCTGGTCTCCCGCTATGTACCGCCGGGCGATATCGCTGACGTTGTTCAGGAATCGTTCGTGAAGGCGTGGCGTGCGCTGGATTCTTTCCGGGGGGATAGCGCTTTTTATACCTGGTTGTATCGTATCGCCGTAAACACGGCAAAGAATTATCTGGTTGCTCAGGGACGCCGTCCGCCATCAAGCGATGTAGACGCCAACGAGGCGGAAAACTTCGAAAGCGGCGGGGCATTGAAAGAAATTTCGAACCCTGAGAACTTAATGTTGTCAGAAGAGCTGAGACAAATAGTTTTTCGTACCATTGAATCGCTCCCGGAAGATTTACGCATGGCAATTACGTTACGGGAGCTGGATGGCCTGAGCTATGAAGAAATAGCCGCCATCATGGATTGTCCGGTTGGCACGGTACGTTCGCGTATCTTCCGGGCACGTGAAGCTATTGATAATAAAGTTCAACCGCTAATCAGGCGTTGACGATAGCGGAATACTGGAAAAGGGTATCAGGCATGCAGAAAGAAAAACTTTCGGCCTTAATGGATGGTGAAACGCTGGATAACGAGCTGCTCAATGAGCTGAGTCGTTCTTCTGAAATGCAAAAAACCTGGGAGAGCTACCATCTCATCCGCGACACGCTGCGAGGCGATACCGCCGAGATGCTCCAATTCGATATCTCAGCTCGCGTAATGGCCGCCATCGAGAACGAACCTGCTCGTCAGGTTGCGCCGCTTATTCCTGAATCTCAACCCGCTCCACACCAGTGGCGTCAGATGCCTTTCTGGCAGAAAGTGCGCCCGTGGGCCAGCTCGCTTACCCAAATGGGCGTGGCAGCGTGCGTGTCTCTGGCTGTGATCGTCGGTGTCCAGCAGTATAACGGACACTCCGATGCCTCCCAGCAGCCGGAAGCGCCAGTCTTCAACACCATGCCGATGATGGGCAAAGCCAGCCCGGTTAGCCTGGGCGTTCCGGCCGATGCCTCCGCCGGTAGCGGTCAGCAGGCGCAGGTTCAGGAGCAACGTCGTCGTATTAATGCTATGCTGCAGGACTATGAATTGCAGCGTCGCCTGCACGCTGAGCAGCTTCAGTTTGGCCAGGCCCAGACTCAGCAAGCCGCTGTTCAGGTGCCGGGTTATCAAACTTTAGGAACGCAATCGCAGTAATGAAGCAACTTTGGTGTGCCATGTCGCTCATGGCAGGCAGCCTGTTCTTCTCCACCAACGCCTCGGCTGATACATCGTCCGGGGCGTTGTTGCAGCAGATGAACCTGGCCAGCCAGTCCCTCAATTACGAGCTGTCTTTTGTCAGTATCAACAAACAGGGCGTTGAGTCGCTGCGCTATCGTCACGTGCGGTTGAACAACCAGCCCCTTGCTCAGTTGCTACAGCTCGACGGTCCGCGTCGGGAAGTGGTGCTGCGCGGTACTGAAATCAGCTATTTTGAACCCGGTCTCGATCCCTTCACCCTGAACGGCGACTATATCGTCGATTCCTTGCCGTCTCTGGTGTACACCGATTTCAAAAAGCTGGCCTCGTATTATGATTTCATCTCCGTTGGCCGGACGCGTATCGCCGATCGCCTGTGCGATGTAGTGCGCGTGGTGGCCCGCGACGGCACGCGCTACAGCTACATTGCGTGGCTGGATGCCGAGACCAAGCTGCCGCTGCGCGTCGACTTGCTCGACCGCGACGGTGAAACCCTGGAGCAGTTTCGGGTGGTCTCATTCAATATCGGTGATAACGTAAGCTCGAGTATGGAAGCGCTGTCGAAAGCCAGCCTGCCGCCGCAGCTGTCGGTTCCGGAAAGCGGCAATAAAGCCAACTTTAACTGGGCGCCAACCTGGCTGCCGCAGGGCGTGACGGAAGTTTCCAGCAGCCAGCGTCGTTTACCGACCTTCGACGGTCCGGTCGAGTCTCGTCTCTATTCCGACGGTCTGTTTAGCTTCTCCGTTAACGTTAATCGCGCGACGGCTAACAGCAGCGATCAGCTGCTGCGCACCGGTCGCCGTACCGTCAGCACTTCGGTACGCGATAACGCCGAAATCTCGGTGGTTGGCGAATTACCGCCGCAAACGGCAAAACGTATCTCAGACAGCATTAAGTTCAGGGCCGCGCAATGATCAAAGAGTGGGCGACTGTCGTCTCCTGGCACAACGGCGTGGCGCAGGTTCACTGCGATGTTAAAGCCTCTTGCAGCAGCTGCGCCTCGCGCGCTGGCTGCGGTAGCCGGGTGCTCAATAAACTGGGGCCGCAAACCAGCCATACCATAAGCGTTCCCTGCGACCAGCCGCTGACGGCCGGGCAAAAAGTGGAACTGGGCATTGCTGAAAGCAGCCTGCTGGGTTCGGCGCTGCTGGTATACATGGCGCCGCTGTTCGGGCTGTTTGTGATGGCGTCGATTTTCCAGGTGCTGTTTGCCAGCGATATTGCTTCGCTGTGCGGCGCGTTGCTTGGCGGCGTCGGCGGGTTCCTGGTGGCGCGCGGGCTGTCGCCGAAGCTGGCTGCTCGCCAGTCGTGGCAGCCGGTGATTTTAAGCGTCGGTTTACCGCCGGATCTGCTGCGCGTTGATACGCCTTCCTCTGAAATGGGGCAGTGATTTCACTGTCCCTCATCTTTATTTACGCTTCCTGATACAACGCCACAATTCTGCCGTTATGCTGGATCTAACAGCATTTCCTGGTTTCGCGGATGTAGTGTAGAATGCGGCGTTTTCGGATTAAAAAACGTCAGGCACAGAACAGCGGCCTCATGAGACTCGTAAGGCATAATTAACTCTAAATATGAAGAATATACGTAACTTTTCGATCATCGCTCACATCGACCACGGTAAGTCGACGCTGTCTGACCGTATCATCCAGATTTGCGGTGGCCTTTCTGATCGCGAAATGGCGGCCCAGGTTCTGGACTCCATGGACCTTGAACGTGAGCGTGGCATTACCATCAAGGCGCAGAGCGTCACCCTGGATTACAAAGCCAGCGATGGTGAAACCTATCAGCTCAACTTTATCGACACTCCGGGCCACGTTGACTTCTCCTATGAAGTATCGCGCTCCCTGGCGGCGTGCGAAGGTGCGCTGCTGGTGGTTGACGCCGGGCAGGGCGTAGAAGCCCAGACTCTGGCGAACTGCTATACCGCGATGGAAATGGACCTCGAAGTCGTCCCGGTTCTTAACAAGATCGACCTGCCTGCCGCCGACCCTGAGCGCGTAGCGGACGAGATTGAAGATATCGTCGGTATCGACGCTCACGACGCGGTTCGCTGCTCGGCGAAAACCGGTGTTGGCGTGCCGGATGTGCTGGAACGTCTGGTACGCGATATTCCGCCGCCGGAAGGCGATCCGGACGCGCCGCTGCAGGCGCTGATTATCGACTCCTGGTTCGATAACTATTTAGGCGTCGTGTCGCTGGTGCGTATTAAAAACGGCACCATGCGCAAAGGCGACAAAATTAAGGTGATGAGCACCGGTCAGGTCTATAACGCCGACCGTCTTGGCATCTTCACCCCGAAACAGGTTGACCGTACCGAACTGAAATGCGGCGAGGTGGGTTGGCTGGTTTGCGCCATTAAAGACATCCTCGGCGCGCCGGTGGGCGATACCCTGACCGCGGCGCGTAATCCAGCGGATAAAGCGCTGCCGGGCTTCAAAAAAGTGAAGCCGCAGGTCTACGCCGGTCTGTTCCCGGTGAGCTCTGATGACTATGAGAACTTCCGCGATGCGCTGGGTAAACTGAGTCTGAACGATGCTTCCTTGTTCTACGAGCCGGAAAGCTCAACGGCGCTGGGCTTCGGCTTCCGCTGCGGCTTCCTCGGTCTGCTGCACATGGAAATCATTCAGGAGCGTCTGGAGCGTGAATACGATCTGGATCTGATTACCACCGCGCCGACGGTAGTCTATGAAGTAGAAACCACCTCTAAAGAGGTTATCTACGTCGATAGTCCATCGAAGCTGCCGCCGCTGAATAATATTCAGGAACTGCGTGAGCCGATCGCCGAATGTCACATGCTGCTGCCGCAAGAGTTCCTCGGCAACGTGATTACCTTGTGTATCGAGAAACGCGGCGTGCAAACCAACATGGTTTACCACGGCAAACAGGTTGCGCTGACCTATGAAATCCCGATGGCGGAAGTGGTCCTCGATTTCTTCGACCGTCTAAAGTCGACCTCCCGCGGCTATGCATCGCTGGATTACAACTTCAAGCGCTTCCAGGCTTCCAACATGGTGCGCGTCGACGTGCTGATCAACGGCGAGCGCGTCGATGCGCTGGCGCTCATCACGCACAACGACAACGCGCCGTATCGTGGCCGCGAGCTGGTCGAGAAGATGAAAGAGCTGATCCCGCGTCAGCAGTTTGATATCGCGATTCAGGCGGCCATCGGTAACCACATCATCGCGCGCTCTACCGTGAAACAGCTGCGTAAAAACGTCCTGGCGAAATGCTACGGCGGCGACGTCAGCCGTAAGAAAAAGCTGCTGCAGAAGCAGAAAGAAGGTAAGAAGCGTATGAAACAGGTTGGTAACGTTGAACTGCCGCAGGAAGCGTTCCTCGCCATTCTGCACGTTGGTAAAGACGGCAAATAATCTAAGGAGTTGGCATGGCGAACATGTTTGCCCTGATTCTGGTCATTGCGACCCTTGTGACAGGGCTGTTGTGGTGTCTGGATAAGTTCATATTCGCACCAAAACGTCGTGAACGTCAGGCCGCTGCTCAGGCAGCGACTGGCGATCAGCTGGACAAGAAAACGCTGAAGAAGGTTGGCCCAAAGCCGGGCTGGCTGGAAACCGGCGCCTCGATCTTCCCGGTGCTGGCGATTGTGCTGATTGTGCGTTCGTTTATCTATGAGCCGTTCCAGATCCCGTCAGGTTCGATGATGCCGACTCTGCTGATTGGCGATTTTATCCTGGTGGAGAAATTCGCCTACGGCATTAAAGATCCGATCTACCAGAAAACGCTGATCGAAACCGGCCATCCGAAGCGTGGCGACATCGTGGTGTTTAAATATCCGGAAGATCCGCGCCTTGACTACATCAAGCGTGCGGTTGGTCTGCCGGGGGATAAAGTCACTTACGATCCGGTGGCTAAACAGGTGACGATTGAGCCTGGCTGCGCGTCGGGCCAGGCATGCGGGAGCGCCTTGCCGATCACCTACTCAAACGTTGAGCCGAGCGATTTCGTTCAGACCTTCTCCCGTCGCAACGGCGGTGAAGCCACCAGCGGTTTCTGGCAGCTGCCAAAAGGCGAAACCAAAGCCGACGGTATTCGTCTGACCGAGCGCAAAGAGACGCTGGGCGAAGTGACCCACCGTATTCTGACGGTACCTATCGCTCAGGATCAGGTGGGGATGTACTATCGTCAGTCCGGTCAGCCGCTGGCGACATGGGTCGTTCCGCCGGGTGAATACTTCATGATGGGTGACAACCGCGACAACAGCGCCGACAGCCGTTACTGGGGCTTCGTGCCGGAAGCGAACCTGGTGGGTAAAGCCACCGCCATCTGGATGAGCTTCGAAAAACAGGAAGGTGAGTGGCCAACCGGCGTACGTTTATCGCGCATCGGCGGCATCCACTAATTCCTCGTCTTAATTCGTGCTGCCGGTGCAATAATGGCAGCGCGAATTATTTAGTATTTAAATCCATCCAAACTAACGACATCCCTTGTCGTTGCGTATAGAATATCCCCCCGAAGTTTTTGGTTGTCTCTCGAAAGAGTGACACTGCACACGAAACCGCGTTGGTTAGTTTCTGCCCTTATATATCAAGGGTATGTATGCTCAGGTCGGTTTCGTGTGCTGCATCTTTGACGCATTCATTTATTGGTAACGCATGAACCCCATCGTAATTAATCGGCTTCAACGAAAGCTGGGCTACACTTTTGTTCATCAGGAGCTGTTGCAACAGGCATTAACTCACCGCAGTGCCAGCAGCAAACACAACGAGCGTCTCGAGTTTTTAGGCGACTCTATTTTAAGTTTCGTGATCGCCAATGCGCTCTATCATCGTTTCCCGCGGGTAGACGAAGGGGATATGAGCCGTATGCGCGCGACGCTGGTGCGAGGCAATACGCTGGCGGAAATCGCCCGCGAATTTGAACTGGGCGAGTGCCTGCGCCTTGGGCCTGGCGAGCTGAAGAGCGGCGGTTTTCGTCGCGAATCGATTCTGGCTGACACCGTAGAAGCCTTAATCGGCGGGGTTTTCCTCGACAGCGATATTCAAAATGTTGAACGCTTAATCCTCTCCTGGTACCAGACTCGTCTGGATGAAATCAGCCCGGGCGATAAGCAAAAGGATCCGAAGACTCGTCTGCAGGAGTATCTGCAGGGGCGTCATCTGCCGCTGCCGTCCTACCTGGTCGTCCAGGTTCGCGGCGAAGCGCACGATCAGGAATTTACTATCCACTGCCAGGTCAGTGGCCTGAGTGAACCGGTGGTTGGCACAGGTTCCAGCCGTCGTAAGGCGGAGCAGGCTGCCGCCGAACAGGCGCTGAAAAAACTGGAGCTGGAATGAGCGAAGAAAAAAGTTATTGCGGATTTGTCGCCATCGTTGGTCGTCCAAACGTTGGCAAATCCACGCTGTTGAACAAGCTGCTTGGGCAGAAGATTTCGATCACTTCCCGTAAAGCGCAGACTACCCGTCACCGCATCGTCGGTATCCATACCGAAGGGCCGTATCAGGCGATTTATGTTGATACCCCGGGCCTGCATATGGAAGAGAAGCGCGCGATTAACCGCTTAATGAACAAAGCGGCCAGCAGCTCGATTGGCGACGTGGAACTGGTTATCTTTGTCGTTGAAGGTACCCGCTGGACGCAAGATGACGAGATGGTGCTGAACAAGCTGCGCGATGCGCGCGCGCCGGTGATTCTGGCCGTCAACAAAGTTGATAACGTGCAGGAAAAAGCGGATCTGCTGCCGCATTTGCAGTTCCTTGCCAGCCAGATGAACTTCCTCGACATCGTGCCGATTTCTGCGGAAACCGGCACCAACGTTGATACTATCGCGTCGATCGTACGTAAACATCTGCCGGAAGCGATTCATCACTTCCCGGAAGATTACATTACCGACCGTTCCCAGCGTTTCATGGCTTCCGAGATCATCCGCGAAAAGCTGATGCGTTTCCTGGGCGCTGAACTGCCGTACTCCGTGACCGTCGAAATTGAACGTTTCGTGAGCAACGAACGCGGCGGCTACGACATCAACGGCCTGATCCTCGTCGAGCGTGAAGGGCAGAAGAAGATGGTAATTGGCAACAAAGGCGCCAAAATCAAAACCATCGGCATCGAAGCGCGTAAAGACATGCAAGAGATGTTTGAAGCGCCTGTGCACCTCGAACTGTGGGTCAAAGTGAAATCCGGCTGGGCCGATGACGAGCGCGCGCTGCGCAGTCTCGGTTACGTTGACGACCTCTGAGTTAACGCAACGTGGATGGATGGCAGCGCGCCTTTGTCCTGCATAGCCGACCGTGGAGCGAAACCAGTCTGATGCTGGACGTCTTCACGGAAGAGTCCGGTCGCGTGCGCCTGGTTGCCAAAGGCGCACGCTCCAAACGCTCTAATCTCAAGGGCGCTTTACAGCCCTTCACCCCCTTACTGGTTCGTTTCGGCGGCCGCGGCGAAGTCAAAACCCTTCGCAGCGCGGAAGCCGTCTCGCTGGCGCTGCCGCTTAGCGGCATCACGCTCTACAGCGGTCTTTACGTAAACGAGCTCATCTCCCGCGTGCTTGAGCACGAAACGCGCTTCTCCGAACTCTTTTTCGACTACCTGCACTGCATCCAGGCGCTTGCCGGGGCCAGCGGTTCGCCGGAGCCCGCGCTGCGGCGCTTTGAGCTGGCGCTGCTCGGGCACCTGGGCTATGGCGTGGATTTCCTCCACTGTGCCGGCAGCGGCGACCCGGTGGATGACACCATGACCTACCGCTATCGCGAAGAAAAAGGCTTTATCGCCAGCCTGGTGATTGATAACAGCACGTTTACCGGGCACCATTTGAAAGCGTTGGCTAGCCGCGAGTTTCCGGATGTAGATACGCTGCGCGCCGCGAAGCGCTTTACCCGCATCGCCCTGAAGCCGTATCTTGGAGGGAAACCGCTCAAGAGCCGGGAATTGTTTCGCCAGTTTATGCCCGCGCGAAAGGCGCGGGCCGATAATACGAATAATGATTAACGAGGATTGTCATGGCTGAATTACTGTTAGGGGTCAATATTGACCACATTGCGACATTGCGTAACGCGCGCGGTACCGCTTATCCGGATCCGGTGCAGGCGGCTTTTATTGCAGAACAGGCCGGCGCCGATGGTATTACCGTGCACCTGCGCGAAGACCGCCGCCATATCACCGATCGTGACGTGCGCATCCTGCGCCAGACGTTGCATACCCGAATGAATCTCGAAATGGCGGTTACCGAAGAGATGCTGGCGATTGCCTGCGAGACAAAACCGCACTTCTGCTGTCTGGTGCCGGAGAAGCGTCAGGAAGTGACCACCGAGGGTGGACTGGATGTTGCCGGGCAGCGCGATAAGATGCGCGACGCCTGTAAGCGCCTGGCGGATGCCGGTATTCTGGTCTCCCTGTTTATTGACGCCGATGATGAGCAGATCAAAGCGGCTGCCGACGTGGGCGCGCCATATATTGAAATCCATACCGGCTGCTATGCCGATGCCAAAACCGATGCCGAACAGGCTAAAGAGCTTGAGCGTATCGCCAAAGCGGCGACCTATGCCGCCACCCTTGGACTGAAGGTGAACGCCGGTCACGGTCTGACCTATCACAACGTGAAAGCCATTGCCGCCTTGCCGGAAATGCACGAACTGAATATCGGCCATGCCATTATTGGTCGCGCAGTGATGAGCGGTCTGAAAGAGGCTGTCGCGGAAATGAAACGCCTGATGCTGGAAGCGCGCGGCTAATGGCGATTCTCGGGCTGGGTACCGACATCGTCGAAATCGCCCGCATCGAAGCGGTGATCGCCCGTAGCGGCGATCGCCTGGCGCGCCGGGTGCTGAGCGATCACGAATGGAGCATTTGGGAGCAGCATCAGCAGCCGGTGCGTTTTCTGGCAAAACGCTTTGCGGTCAAAGAAGCGGCGGCGAAAGCGCTCGGAACCGGTATTCGCAACGGCCTGGCGTTTAATCAGTTCGAAGTTTTCAACGATGAATTAGGCAAGCCGAAACTGCGGCTATGGGGCGAAGCAAAGCTATTGGCTGAACGGATGGGGGTAAGCGTTATTCACGTCACTCTCGCCGATGAACGCCACTATGCCTGCGCCACGGTGATCGTCGAAAGCTAAACCCGCGGTTAAAGCTTATCCGCGTGATGCATGAGCACGAATTTATCCCACAACTGTTCTTCATTCTCGACGTGCGCCGGATCTTTGAGAATAGTATTCGGGATCGGGCACACTTTCTGGCAGGTTGGCGTGTCGTAGTGACCCACGCACTCGGTGCAGCGGTCGCTGTTAATCTCATAAATGCTATCGCCCATCGAAATGGCCTCATTCGGGCACTCCGGCTCGCACATATCGCAATTGATGCATTTTTTGGTGATTAACAGCGCCATCAGGAAAATCTCAGAAACAACACAAACAGGGCGGGCATTATACGCCCATTTTCTACTCAGACCAGCTTTTTCACCAGCGCTTCGCTAGCGTCTATATTTATAACCCCGTTGAGCCTGAATATGTACCTGGTACATTTATTAACTTGCTTGTTGTACCCTGTACACTTATGATGATTTTATAATCATGATACGCAGGATGCGGTATGTACACTTTTATTGAGCTGCAGGGTTTCAGTAAACGGCGTCAGGCGCTTCTACCGGATGATGAGTTTCGCGTTTTTCAGGAGATGTTGATTGAGGATCCTGAGGCTGGCGATACCATCGCAGGGACAGGGGGATTTCGAAAAATTCGCTGGAGCCGACCGGGGATGGGCAAGCGTGGCGGGGTGAGAATTATTTATTACAATGTGACGCGTAAAGGGCGAATTTACCTGGCATTGGTCTATCCCAAAAATGAGCTGGATGATTTAACGGAAGAACAAAAGAAGATGCTGAAACAGTTATCCGCTATGCTGGAATAACGCTGAGTTTCTATCACTCCACGGGACCACGTTGTCAGTGGTGCCCACGAGGGCGATGAGGTACAGATGAAAGACGAATTATTTGCCGATCTGCTGGCCAGTGCAGAAGAAATGGTGAGAATTGAAAAAGGTGAGCAAACCCCTGAGCCGCAGCATGTTCACACTTTTAGCCCGATCGATGTGAAAGCGATTCGCGAAGCGACGGGCTTAAAACAGCAGGATTTTGCTCTCGCCGTAGGCGTTAGCTATGACTTAGTTAAAAGCTGGGAAACTAAACGGCGTCAGCCAACCGGGGCGCCGCGAAAATTGCTGCTTTTATTACAGCTCAATCCTTTTATTATCAATCAGCTCAAAACAATCTAATGTTTGTGGGCATCGCCAGATGCCCATTTTCTACTCAGACCAGCTTTTTCACCAGCGCTTCGCTATGTCGTATCCGTTCCGGCGCGTGTTCGAGATCTTGCTGCACCAGCGCCATAAAGAGGAGATCGGTGAGCATCATTTGCGCGCTGGTGGAGGAGATCGCCGCGCTGCGCGTTGCCTGCTCCTCAGCGATGGTGTAAAGACACTGCGAAGCCTGCTGCTGCAAGGCGTTGGGAGTAAACCCGGTGATCGCGAGGATCTTGCTGCCAACGCGTAGCGCTTCAGCAGCCGCCATATTGATCTCGCGGCGTTCGCCGGAATAGGAGATAGCCAGCAGCAGATCGTCCGCCGACATCGCCTGCACCGTTGCCAGCAGCGCATGCATATCCTGCTCGGCGACGGCGTTGATGCCAATTTTCATTAACTTCCAGCTAAAATTGCGCGCCACCAGCCCGGAGGCGCCGATACCGGTAATGATTACCCGGCGAGCATCGCGCAGCAGAGTCACCGCCTCCAGGAGTTTCTCTTCGCTGTTGACGTCCAGCGAGGCGTGCATCGCCGCGATGTTATCTTTGATCAACTTTTCGCCCACCAGACGCAGCGGATCGTCGCCGCGGATTTGGTTGTGTACCGGCACCGAGTGCGGGTCCGGACTGCTGGCCAGCGCTTCGCTGAGCGCCAGTTTTAATGCCGGAAAGCCTTTGAATCCCATTTTCTGCGCGAACTTCACCACGCTGGACTGGCTGACTCCCGCTTCGCCCGCCAGCTGCTGCGAGCTGAGATGGCGGGTTTGATCCGGCTGAGCCAGAATAAAGTCAGCAAGTTTTTTGTCGCTCGCCGCCAGCGACGGGTAACGTTGGCGGATGCGGATTAAACAGTTCATGGCTTCTCCGAAGGAGGGCGTTAGCGGCGAAAAGAATTTTGTATTCGATTATAAGTGGAATAATACGAATTAAAAATTCTGCTGTGAAGAATTATGCGAACGGGTCAGATTCTGAATCTTACCTCAACCACGGCAGACAATTTCGCGCTCGTCGCGGCAAGCCTGTTAAGCTATCGACATCGCCAGGAAAATCCGTACCAGAAAGGAGTTCGGTTTGAACAGTAACGCGCGACGAGTCGTGTTTTTCGATCTTGATGGCACATTGCACCAGCAGGATATGTTCGGCAGCTTTATTCGTTATCTTTTACGTCGTCAGCCGCTCAACGTGCTGGCAGTGGCGGCCTTGTCGCCAGTAGTACTGCTGGGGCTGTTGGTTAACGGTCGCGCGGCGCGCTGGCCGATGAGCCTGCTGCTGTGGGCTGCTACCTGCGGGCGGCGTGAAAGCCATCTTAAGCGTCTGGAGGCGGCGTTCGTTAGCTGGTTTCGCCAGCACGTGACCGCCTTTCCGGTGGTGCAGGGCCGGCTAAACGACTATTTAACCAGTACTGATGCCGACGTCTGGCTGATTACCGGCTCACCGCAGTCGCTGGTGGAACAGGTCTATGCCGATACGCTTTGGCTGCCGCGCGTAAAACTTATCGCCAGCCGCATGAGCCGTCGTCGCGGCGGCTGGGTGCTGACGCTGCGTTGCCTGGGCCATGAGAAAGTAGCGCAGCTGGAACAGCGGATCGGCGCGCCGCTACGTTTATACAGCGGCTATAGCGATAGCGAGCAGGATAACCCGCTACTCTGTTTTTGCCAGCACCGCTGGCGGGTCACGCCGCAGGGCGATCTCCAGCAGCTCGAATAATTCCGCTGCTGGCGAATTATTTGGGTGATATATAGCGCCCATGTATAATGCGCCCCGCTTTTTCTGCAGGAGTGCCGCTGTGTCTGACCACGAATTTAACGATGAATACTGGATGCGCCATGCGCTGACGTTGGCGAAACGCGCCTGGGAAGAGGGCGAGGTGCCGGTGGGCGCTGTGCTGGTGCATAACAATCAGGTCATCGGCGAGGGATGGAACCGGCCGATTGGCCGTCACGACCCCACAGCCCATGCCGAAATAATGGCGCTGCGTCAGGGTGGACTGGTTCTGCAGAACTATCGTTTAATTGATGCCACGCTGTACGTCACGCTGGAGCCCTGTGTGATGTGCGCCGGGGCGATGGTGCATAGTCGCATCTCGCGGCTGGTGTTCGGCGCCCGCGATGCTAAAACCGGCGCGGCCGGGTCGTTAATCGATGTGCTGCATCATCCGGGGATGAACCACCGCGTTGAAATTACCGAGGGAATTCTGGCTGAGTCTTGCTCCACGATGCTGAGCGATTTCTTCCGCTGGCGGCGGGAAGAGAAAAAAGCGTTGAAAAGAGCGCGGCAGGACGAGGGCTAACGTCCTGCTGTCGGCAACTTTAGTTTAACGTTGTCGACAAGCTTTTCGCCGCGGAATCTAAAGAAGGGCATCGCATACTCTTTATGCTCGCCATCGAGTTCTTCCGGCGTGACGGCTGGATAATCTTCAGCAATCGCCATCTCCTGCGCCGCTTTCCTTTCCTGTTCAGACAAATATCCAACCAGGCTGATATGGTACTTACGAATATTTTCCACGTAGGCGTAGGCCTCATGGCCGCGGGCGTAGCCATATTTTAAGCGGCTGTAGTAGGGCTTCTGGCTCAGCAATGGCAGACGCTGCTTAACGTCGGACCAGCTGTTCGGGTTGCCTTTTTGTTTTTTAGTCAGCGCCATCGCGTCAAGCATATGCGCGTAGCCCATGTTATAAGCCGCCAGCGCAAACCAGATCCGCTCCTCTTTCGGGATCGAGTCCGGCACTTTGGCCATCATATCCTGCAGATAGCGCATACCGCCGTCTAGGCTCTGTTCGGCATCGGTACGGTCGGTCAAACCTAAACTTTGGGCGGTATTGCGGGTTAGCATCATCATGCCGCGCACCCCGGTCGGCGAGGTGGCCTGCGGGTCCCAGTGCGACTCCTGCCAGGCAATCGCCGCCAGCAGTCGCCAGTCGATCTGCCGGGCGTATTTCTCAAACAGCGGCTTCAGATCCGGCAGCGTATTTTGCACCGCGCGCAGGAAGGTGCGGGTATCAACATAGTCGAAGTCGTTGCCGTGGCCGAGATACTTCTCTTCCAGGCGGGCGAGAGTGCCGTCTTCGTTCATACTATTAAAGAAATCGAGCATGGCTGCCGATAATGAATTGTCTTCGCTTTTTTCGCTAAACCAGGTGACCGGCTGTTCATCGCTGATATCGAGCGCCACAGCCAGCTCCGGATGCACGCGCTGGAACAGGCTGACGGCGACGGAATCGGCGACGGTATATTCCAGCGTACCGTCGATGACCGCCTGCATCAGGGCGGTGGTGCCGCGTTTTTCATCGACGCGCCAGTTGAGGTCCGGATATTTGCTCTCCTTCAGCGCCTGCAGGTCGTTAAGGGCGACGTGGCCTGGGGCGATGGCGAGCTGTTCGGCGTTAATCCCGGCCAGCGTGCGCGGGCGATTACCGCCAACGCGATAGACCAACTGCTGCGAAACGGAATAATAGGTAGGGCCTGCCTGATAGTTCTTCACCCGCTCGGTGTTATAGACCAGCCCGGCGGCCAGCATATCGGTTTTACCGGCATCGAGATCGTCGAACAACTGGCTGATATTCTGCCGCACGGTGACTTTCAGCTTCACCCCAAGGTAATCGGCGAAGCGTTTCGCCAGCTCGTAATCGAGACCGTAGTCTTTGTTGTTGATGGCGGCATAGGTCAGCGGCGAGTTAATGGTACTCACGCGCAGTTCGCCGCGGGCAATGATCCCGGCCACGCGGTTCTCCGGTTTTCCCATCCACGGCAAAGACGGCCACAGCGCCGCCGCCAACAAAAGGGTGACGACGCCGATCAGCAGATAATTAATCTTTAATTTTTTCAAATAGTTAATTTTCTGCAGCGTGGAGTTCCTCAGCTGGGTATATCCGGAAAAAGTAAAAGGTTGCCGTAAGTTGAGCGGCATTTTGCTTAAGAATGCGCCAGTTGGCAACTTATTCGCGATTCATGTCACATTTATTGATAAAACTGATGAATCATTTTATTTCTACGCAAACGGTTTCGTCGGGGCTCAGGATTCTCTATAATGGCCGCCGTTTCCCCCTGGCTCACCTTGAAAGCTTCGAAGACGAGAGACTTATGATGGATATTTTGCGTGGTTCACCTGCACTGTCGGCATTCCGTATCAACAAACTGCTGGCACGTTTTCAGGCGGCCAACCTGCCGGTTAGCACCTTATACGCGGAGTATGTTCACTTTGCCGACCTGAGCGCCCCGCTAAGCGATGAGGAGCGCGAAAGACTGGTCAGACTGCTCAAATATGGCCCAAGCCTCAGCAGCCATACGCCAACCGGTAAATTACTGCTCGTCACCCCTCGCCCCGGCACTATCTCTCCCTGGTCCTCCAAAGCTACCGACATCGCCCATAACTGCGGTTTATCGCAGGTCGTGCGGCTGGAGCGCGGCGTGGCGTACTACGTTGAAGCACAGGGTCTGAGCGATGCGCAGTGGGACGCCGTTGCGGCGGAACTGCACGATCGCATGATGGAGAGCGTTTTCACTGAGCTGGAAGAGGGAGAGAAGCTGTTTGTTCACCATCAGCCGACGCCAGTGACCAGCGTAGACCTGCTGGGCCAGGGACGTCAGGCGCTGATTGACGCCAACCTCCGTCTGGGGCTGGCGCTGGCCGATGACGAAATCGACTACCTGCAGGACGCATTCGTTAAACTTGGCCGCAATCCGAACGACATCGAGCTGTATATGTTCGCGCAGGCCAACTCGGAACATTGCCGCCACAAAATTTTTAACGCCGACTGGATTATCGACGGCCAAAAACAGCCGAAGTCGCTGTTTAAAATGATCAAAAACACCTTCGAGAAAAACCCGGAATATGTGCTGTCTGCCTATAAAGACAACGCCGCGGTAATGGAAGGTTCCGAAGTCGGCCGCTATTTCGCCGACTATCAGACCGGGCGCTATGACTTCCATCAGGAGCCGGCGCACATTCTGATGAAAGTTGAAACCCACAACCACCCGACGGCAATTTCGCCGTGGCCAGGGGCCGCGACCGGTTCCGGCGGCGAGATCCGCGACGAAGGCGCAACCGGACGCGGCGCGAAGCCGAAAGCGGGCCTGGTCGGCTTCTCGGTTTCTAACCTGCGTATTCCGGGCTTTGAGCAGCCGTGGGAAGAGGATTTCGGTAAACCTGAGCGTATCGTGACCGCGCTGGATATCATGACCGAAGGCCCGCTGGGCGGCGCGGCGTTTAACAACGAATTTGGTCGTCCGGCGCTGAATGGCTATTTCCGTACCTATGAAGAGAAAGTGACCAGCCACAATGGCGAAGAGCTGCGCGGCTATCACAAACCGATCATGCTGGCGGGCGGTATTGGCAACATCCGCGGCGAGCACGTCCAGAAGGGCGAAATCACCGTTGGCGCCAAGCTTATCGTGCTGGGTGGCCCGGCGATGAACATCGGTCTCGGCGGCGGCGCGGCGTCATCCATGGCTTCCGGCCAGTCTGATGCCGATCTGGATTTTGCCTCCGTACAGCGCGACAACCCGGAAATGGAGCGCCGCTGTCAGGAAGTGATCGACCGCTGCTGGCAGCTGGGCGATGCGAACCCGATTCTGTTTATCCACGACGTTGGCGCGGGCGGTCTCTCTAACGCCATGCCGGAGCTGGTGAGCGATGGCGGCCGCGGCGGGAATTTCCAGCTGCGCGATATCCTCAGCGATGAGCCGGGAATGAGTCCGCTGGAGATCTGGTGTAACGAATCCCAGGAACGTTATGTTCTGGCGGTCGCGCCGGAACAGCTGCCGCTGTTTGAAGAGCTGTGCCGCCGCGAGCGCGCGCCTTACGCGGTGATTGGCGAAGCCACGGCGGAGCAACACCTTAGCCTGAGCGACAGCCACTTTAACGATCGGCCGATCGACCTGCCGCTGGACGTCCTGCTCGGCAAAACGCCGAAAATGACGCGTGACGTGCAAACGCTGAAAGCGCAGGGCAGTGAGCTGGATCGTCAACCGATGACGATTGCCGATGCGGTTAACCGCGTGCTGCATCTGCCGACGGTGGCCGAGAAAACCTTCCTCGTGACCATCGGCGACCGCACCGTGACCGGTATGGTAGCGCGCGATCAGATGGTGGGACCGTGGCAGATCCCGGTCGCTAACTGCGCGGTGACCACTGCCAGCCTCGATAGCTACTACGGCGAAGCGATGGCGATGGGCGAACGCGCGCCGGTTGCGCTGCTCGACTTTGCCGCCTCAGCCCGTCTGGCGGTCGGCGAGGCGTTGACAAACATCGCCGCTACGCAGATTGGCGAACTCAACCGCGTTAAACTGTCGGCAAACTGGATGGCAGCAGCCGGTCACCCGGGTGAAGACGCCGGTCTGTATGAAGCAGTAAAAGCGGTCGGTGAAGAACTCTGTCCGGCGCTGGGCCTGACTATCCCGGTGGGCAAAGACTCAATGTCGATGAAAACCCGCTGGCAGGAAGGCAGCGAGCAGCGCGAAATGACCTCGCCGCTGTCGCTGGTTATCTCCGCGTTTGCCCGCGTTGAAGACGTGCGCGGCACCGTGACCCCGCAGCTCTCTACGGAAGATAACGCCCTGCTGCTGATCGATCTCGGCAAAGGGCGTAACGCGCTGGGCGCCACCGCGCTGGCGCAGGTCTATCGTCAGCTAGGCGACCAGCCGGCCGACGTGCGTGATGTCGCGCAGCTGAAAGGCTTCTGGGACGCGATGCAGGCGCTGGTGGCGCAGCGTAAGCTGCTGGCTTACCACGACCGCTCCGATGGCGGCTTGTTAGTGACGCTGGCGGAAATGGCTTTTGCCGGTCACTGCGGCGTAACTGCCGATATCGCCGCGCTGGGCGACGACCGTCTGGCTGCGTTGTTCAACGAAGAATTGGGCGCGGTGATTCAGGTTCGCGCCGCGGATCGCGAAGCGGTAGAAGCGCTGCTGGCGATGAATGGTCTGGCAGATTGCGTGCACTACTTAGGCCAGGCGACGGCGGGGGATCGTTTTGTTATCACCGTCGACGGTCAGCCGCTGTTCAGCGAAAGCCGCACCACGCTGCGTATGTGGTGGGCGGAAACCACCTGGCAGATGCAGCGTCTGCGCGATAATCCGGAGTGCGCCGATCAGGAGCACCAGGCGAAGTCTAACGATAGCGACCCGGGTCTTAACGTTAAGCTGTCGTTTGATATCAATGAAGATGTTGCCGCGCCGTATATTGCGACCGGCGCGCGCCCGAAAGTGGCCGTGCTGCGCGAGCAGGGGGTTAACTCCCATGTTGAAATGGCCGCCGCTTTCCATCGCGCCGGCTTCGACGCCATTGACGTGCATATGAGCGATCTACTGGCGGGTCGTACCGGTCTTGGCGACTTCCATGCGCTGGTGGCCTGCGGCGGCTTCTCCTACGGTGACGTACTGGGGGCAGGCGAAGGTTGGGCGAAATCGATTCTGTTCAACGAACGCGTACGCGATGAGTTCGCCACTTTCTTCCACCGCCCGCAGACGCTGGCGCTGGGCGTGTGTAACGGTTGTCAGATGATGTCCAATCTGCGTGAACTGATCCCTGGCAGCGACCTGTGGCCGCGCTTCGTACGCAACCACTCTGACCGCTTTGAAGCGCGTTTCAGCCTGGTTGAAGTTACCCAAAGCCCATCGCTGCTGTTGCAGGGGATGGCCGGTTCGATGATGCCGATTGCCGTTTCGCACGGCGAAGGGCAGGTGGAAGTTCGTGATAGCGCGCATCTGGCTCAGCTTGAAAGCAAAGGCCTGGTGGCGCTGCGCTTCGTCGATAACTTCGGCAAAGTGACGCAAACCTATCCGGCGAACCCGAACGGCTCGGTGAACGGCATTACCGCAGTGACCAGCGAAAGCGGTCGCGCGACGATCATGATGCCGCACCCGGAACGCGTCTTCCGTACCGTCAGCAACTCCTGGCACCCGGAAAACTGGGGTGAAGACAGCCCATGGATGCGCATCTTCCGCAACGCGCGTAAGCAACTGGGTTAATACCGTTTACGTAACGCGTTGTTGATAATGAGCCCCCTGGTCATCAGGGGGCTTTTTTATTTGTGATCGGGGCCGCGTGACGGTGTCGGGAATTACCGACAAACGCGGTTTTGGGGTGTCTCCAAAAGGCGACACTTAACGCACTGATTTTAAAAGATTCTATATATATGCTTATTTGGTGTTGCTAATTAGCGACACAAAGGCCGAATGTTGTGCGATAGGCTTTTGAAGCGGAATTACATGTAATTCTTTATATATCATGCTGTTAATAATTTGTTTTGAAAGGTGGCACACTTCATGCATAATAACTGGCAGTGGCTCATTCACCTTCTTATGTCAGCCCCTTCGGGAAGCGCTACATAAACTTCGAATGACGCACAAACAGGTGCCTGCCGTCCAACTCCTGATAACAGCTCTGCTTTATCAGTCATCGGGCGAAACGTCGAGTAAGGCACCGCCTCATTCCTTAATAAAGGCAGGCTTTAGAGCCTGCCTTTATTGTTTCTGCCGTGGATGTTTCCGCCATCCTCAGTTAGCATCTTCAGGAGCTAATGGTTGAGGCTATATCTTTGAAGCGATTCTCTCTTTTCCCCCGTTCCTTGCGCCAACTGGTGACGCTTTCCTTTGTGCTGATCATGTTGCCGCTGCTTGTCCTGGCATGGCAGGCCTGGCAAAGCCTGAACGCGCTCAGCGCCCAGGCCGCGCATATTAACCGCACCACCTTGACGGATGCGCGGCGTAGCGAAGCGATGGTCAACGCCTCGCTGGAAATGGAGCGTAGCTATCTCCAGTATTGCGTGCTGGACGATCCTACCCTTGAGCGGGTCTATCAAAATCAACGTAAGCGTTATAGCGAAATGCTTGAGGCGCTCTCTGACGTGTTGCCGGATGCTGACATCTGGCAGACCCTGCGGCAAAACCTCGCCGATCTGGCCCAACTACGTTGCCATAATAGCGCGCCGGACGCCAAAGCTGCGGCGAGCCTCGAAGCCTTTGCCGATGCTAACAATGAAATGGTACAGGCGACCCGAACGGTAATCTTCTCCCGCGGCCAGCAGCTACAGCAGGAGATTGCCGAGCGCGGGCAGTTTTTCGGATGGCAGGCGCTGGTTCTGTTTCTGCTGAGCCTGACGCTGGTTTTGCTGTTTACCCGCATGATCATCGGCCCGGTGAAGGGCATCGAGAAGATGATTAACCGCCTGGGGGAGGGGAAGTCGCTGGATGATGCGGCGCTGTTCACCGGCCCGCGCGAACTGCGATCGGTCGGTAAACGGATTATCTGGTTGAGCGAACGTCTGGCGTGGCTGGAGTCCCAACGCCACCAGTTTCTTCGTCATCTGTCACATGAACTGAAAACACCGCTCGCCAGCATGCGTGAAGGAACGGAACTGCTGGCGGACCGGGTAGCGGGGCCGCTGACGACGGAGCAGCAAGAAATCGTTGAGATCCTCGATAACAGCAGCCGTAATCTGCAAAAGCTAATCGAACAACTGCTCGACTATAACCGTAAACTGGCCGATGGCCCGGTCGAGCGGCAGAAGGTGGATATTGCCGAACTGGCGCAGACCGTCGTTTCCGCGCATAGTTTACCGGCAAGGGCCAAGATGATGTCTACCGAGCTGGCGCTGGATGAACGCTTCTGCCTGGCGGAGCCGACGTTGCTGACCAGCGTGCTTGATAATCTGTACTCCAATGCGGTGCACTATGGCGCTGAATCCGGTAACATTCGTATTCATAGTTACCGCCACGGCGAGCAGGTTCGTATCGATGTCGCCAATAGCGGCGAGCCGATCCCCGCCGCCGAAAGAAACATGATTTTCGAGCCTTTTTATCAGGGAAGCCACCTGCGTAAAGGGGCAGTAAAAGGCAGCGGTCTGGGGCTGAGTATCGCCCGCGACTGCGTACGGCAAATGCAGGGAGAGCTGAGCCTGGTCGATGACAATCCCGGGTTCATCTGTTTTCGCATCTCGCTCCCCGCCGCTGAGCCGGGAAAAACCAACACATGAATCAACATTGGGTGAATATGTCCCACTTTTTCGCATTGCGCCGTCCTTTACGGGGATGGCTGCTGTCGGGCCTATGCTGCCTGACGCTGGCGGGCTGTTCCGCCGCTATGTCGCCGCGCGCCGCTGACGGCAATGCGCCGCCCGAGCTGCCGGAACATCAGGTGGCGGATTTTCTCTCCGTAGATTGCGCCAATATCTGGTCGCTGGAAAACGATGCCAGTGATAAAAACCCGCTGTACTGGCTGCGCGGCATTGACTGCGCGGATCGCCTGGCGCCGGTACAGGCCCGTGCCGAAGCCAAATTGCATAATGATGATAACTGGCAGGATGCTTTCAAACGCGGCATTCTGCTGGCCGACGCCAAAATCACCCCCGACGAGCGTCGCGAAATGGTTGCCCGCATCGACAGCTTTAGCCCGCAAATCGCCGCGCAGGTTCGCCCGCTATACCGGCTGTGGCGCGACGGTCAAGCCCGGCAGCTGCAGTTATTCGAGGAGCGCTCCCGCTACGGCAAACTCCAGCAATCAAGCGATGCTGAACTGGAAACCTTGCGCCAGCAGGAGCAGCAGCTGCGTAGCCAACTGGAGCTGACCACCCGCAAGCTGGAAAACCTTACCGATATTGAGCGCCAGCTCTCCAGCCGTAAGCCCGGCGGCAATTTTAATAGCGGTAGCGATAAGGTACCGGAGGTGATCCATGACGATCCGTAAACCCGCCCACCTGCTGCTGGTGGACGACGATCCGGGGCTGTTAAAGCTGCTAGGGATGCGTCTGGTCAGCGAAGGGTACAGCGTGGTCACGGCGGAAAGCGGGCCCGAGGCGCTGCGCGTGCTGACGCGCGAACGGGTGGACCTGGTGGTGAGCGATTTACGCATGGATGAAATGGACGGCCTGCAGCTGTTTGCTGAAATCCAGAAGGCGCAGCCCGGCATGCCGGTCATCATCCTGACTGCCCACGGCTCCATTCCAGACGCCGTTGCCGCTACCCAACAAGGGGTCTTTAGTTTTCTGACTAAACCGGTCGATAAAGACGCGCTGTATAAAGCGATTGATGATGCTCTCGAGCAGAGCTCGCCGGCCACCGACGAGCGCTGGCGACAGGCGATCGTCACCCGTAGCCCACAGATGCTGCGGCTGCTGGAGCAGGCCGGTATGGTGGCGCAGTCGGACGTTAGCGTGCTGATTATCGGCCAGAGCGGTACCGGGAAAGAGATTGTCGCCCAGGCGATCCACAACGCCAGTCCGCGCCACGAAAAACCGTTTATTGCGATTAACTGCGGCGCGTTGCCGGAGCAATTGCTGGAGTCCGAACTGTTCGGCCACGCGCGCGGCGCCTTTACCGGCGCGGTCAGCAACCGCGAAGGGCTTTTTCAGGCCGCCGAGGGCGGTACGCTGTTCCTTGATGAAATCGGCGATATGCCCGTCGCGCTGCAGGTAAAGCTACTGCGCGTCCTACAGGAGCGTAAGGTGCGCCCGCTGGGCAGCAACCGCGATATCGACATCGACGTGCGCATTATCTCGGCGACCCACCGCGATCTGCCGAAGGCGATGGCGCGCGGTGAGTTTCGTGAAGATCTGTTCTATCGGCTCAATGTGGTTAACCTGAAGATCCCACCGCTTTCCGAGCGCGCGGAGGATATTCCGCTACTGGCTAATCATCTATTGCGCCAGTCCGCCGACCGTCACAAACCCTTCGTGCGCGCCTTCTCCACCGATGCGATGAAGCGGCTGATGGCCGCCAAATGGCCGGGCAACGTGCGCCAGCTGGTTAACGTGATTGAACAGTGCGTGGCGCTAACCTCATCGCCGGTGATCAGCGATGCGCTGGTGGAGCAGGCGCTGGAGGGGGAGAATACCGCGTTGCCGACCTTCGTTGAGGCGCGTAATCAGTTTGAGCTCAACTACCTGCGTAAGCTTTTACAGATAACCAAAGGTAACGTGACGCATGCCGCGCGGATGGCCGGGCGCAACCGCACCGAATTTTACAAACTGCTGTCGCGCCACGAGCTCGACGCCAACGACTTTAAAGAGTAGCCCCGCGGCATAGCGCAAGCTATGATACGGTAAGCAACCGGTTACGCGACAAAGACAGGAAAACCATGAAAAAGATTGATGCGATTATTAAACCGTTCAAATTGGATGACGTGCGTGAAGCGCTGGCGGAAGTCGGGATCACCGGCATGACGGTGACGGAAGTCAAAGGGTTTGGTCGTCAGAAAGGGCATACCGAGCTGTACCGCGGCGCGGAATATATGGTGGATTTTCTGCCGAAGGTGAAAATCGAAATCGTGGTGACTGACGATATCGTCGATACCTGCGTCGATACCATCATTCGTACCGCCCAGACCGGTAAAATCGGCGACGGTAAAATCTTTGTCTTCGACGTGGCGCGGGTGATTCGTATCCGTACCGGTGAAGAAGACGACGCGGCGATTTAATCCTCGCCGCTCGCTGCAGTATTGCCGGGTGGCGCTGCGCTTACCCGGCCTACAAATCCCCGCGTCGTTGGGCTTACAGAACCTTATGCGGGCCGAAACATTCGTAATGAATGTTGTCTTTATTGACCCCTAATTCTACCAGCTGCTTCGCTGCAAATTGCATAAACGCTACCGGGCCGCAGAGATAGAATTGCATCTGCGGGTCGCGAATATTTTCCGCCAGCGGCGCTAAATCCATCAAACCTTCGCTATCAAAACGTCCTGCCTGACGGTCGGCTTCGCTCGGGCTGCGGTACCAGACGTGTGAGGTAAATTTCGGTAGCGTCGCGCCAAGCGCCTTCACTTCGTCCGCAAAAGCGTGAACGTCACCGTTTTCCGCCGCGTGGAACCAGTTCACCTGGCCCTGATGATGGCTTTTCGCCAGCGTATCCAGCATCGCCAGCATTGGCGTTTGGCCGACGCCGCCGGAGAGCAGGGTCACCGGCGTCTGCGCTTCCACGTTAAGGAAGAAGTCGCCTGCCGGTGCGGCTAAATAGACCACGTCGCCTTCGCTGGCGTGGTTATGCAGCCAGTTAGACACCTGGCCGCCATTCTCGCGTTTCACCGCGATGCGATAGCCCTTACCGTCCGCTTTGCGGGTCAGAGAGTATTGACGAATTTCCTGATATTCGAAGGCTTCCGGCTTCAGCCAGATAGCCAGATACTGTCCCGGCAGGTAATCGGCGACCGGCTGACCGTCGACAGGCTCCAGTTCAAAGCTGGTAATAAGCTGGCTGCGCGGGGTCTTCTTAACAATGCGAAACGCGCGGGTACCTTCCCAACCGCCATTTTTACTGGCGTTATCCTGATAGATTTCCGCTTCGCGATTGATGAAGACGTTCGCCAGCACGCCATAGGCTTTGCCCCAGGCGTCGAGCACTTCCTGGCCCGGGCTAAACATTTCGTCGAGGGTCGCCAGCAGATGGCTGCCGACGATATTGTACTGCTCCGGTTTAATCTGGAAGCTGGTATGTTTCTGGGCGATTTTTTCGACCGCCGGCAGCAGGGCCGGCAGGTTGTCGATATTGCTGGCGTAGGCGGCAATAGCGTTGAACAGCGCTTCGCGCTGATCGCCGTTACGCTGGTTACTCATATTGAAGATCTCTTTGAGCTCCGGATTATGAGTAAACATACGATCATAAAAATGCGCGGTTAACTTTGGGCCGGTCTCTACAAGCAGGGGAATGGTGGCTTTGACCGTGGCGATGGTTTGAGCGTCGAGCATAGCAGCTTCCTTAAATATTATCCTATTGATGCATTTCAAATGCATCTTATATAAATAACCCTGCTATGTAAATGGTTCTTTATCACTTTGCCGCAAAGCCGTTACAACATGAAGAATTTGCATCACAAACCTGAAAAGAAATCCGTTGATAATGTTTGATGCGTTATTGCTCAAAGCCTTGTGTGCTGTGGAGCCAATCGTTTGCGTAAAATCCTTTGTCAAGACCTGTTATCACAGAATGATTCGGTTATACTGTGGGCCGTTGTCCATCAGGACCGCCTTTTTAGGCCAAAAATTTTATCGTTAGCTGAGTCAGGAGATGCGGATGTTAAAGCGTGAAATGAACATTGCCGATTATGATGCCGAACTGTGGCAGGCTATGGAGCAGGAAAAAGTACGTCAGGAAGAGCACATCGAACTGATCGCCTCCGAGAACTACACCAGTCCGCGCGTGATGCAGGCTCAGGGTTCCCAGCTGACTAACAAATATGCCGAAGGTTATCCGGGCAAGCGCTACTACGGTGGCTGCGAGTACGTGGATATCGTTGAGCAACTGGCTATCGACCGCGCGAAAGAACTGTTCGGCGCCGACTACGCTAACGTGCAGCCGCACTCCGGCTCGCAGGCTAACTTTGCCGTCTACACCGCGCTGCTGCAGCCAGGCGATACCGTGCTGGGTATGAACCTGGCGCAAGGCGGCCACCTGACCCACGGCTCCCCGGTTAACTTCTCCGGTAAACTGTACAACATCATTCCTTACGGCATCGATGAGTCCGGTAAAATTGACTACGAAGACATGGCGAAGCAGGCCCAGGAGCACAAACCGAAGATGATCATCGGTGGCTTCTCCGCTTACTCTGGTATCGTTGACTGGGCGAAAATGCGTGAAATCGCTGACAGCATCGGCGCATACCTGTTCGTCGATATGGCGCACGTAGCGGGCCTGATTGCCGCCGGCGTTTATCCGAACCCGGTTCCGCACGCCCACGTTGTTACTACTACCACCCACAAAACTCTGGCAGGTCCGCGCGGCGGCCTGATCCTGGCGAAAGGCGGTAGCGAAGAGCTGTACAAGAAACTGAACTCCGCCGTGTTCCCAAGCGCGCAGGGCGGCCCGCTGATGCACGTTATCGCCGCGAAAGCGGTGGCGCTGAAAGAAGCGATGGAGCCAGAGTTCAAAGTTTACCAGCAGCAGGTTGCTAAAAACGCCAAAGCGATGGTGGAAGTGTTCCTGAACCGCGGTTACAAAGTGGTTTCTGGCGGTACTGAAAACCACCTGTTCCTGCTGGATCTGGTTGATAAAAACCTGACCGGTAAAGAAGCTGACGCCGCCCTGGGCCGTGCCAACATCACCGTTAACAAAAACAGCGTGCCGAACGATCCGAAGAGCCCGTTCGTGACTTCCGGTATCCGTATCGGTTCTCCGGCTGTGACTCGCCGCGGCTTTAAAGAAGCGGAAGTGAAGGAGCTGGCTGGCTGGATGTGCGACGTTCTCGACAATATCAACGACGAAGCTGTTATTGAGCGCGTCAAAGGTAAAGTGCTGGATATCTGCGCACGTTTCCCGGTTTACGCATAATCTTGCCGCGTTAAGATAAAAAAGGCCGCGATTGCGGCCTTTTTTGTGTCTGATGATTAGCGGCGGTCCAGCGAAATTGAACCCGGTCCGGTTATTGCCAGCAGCAGGAAGGCCCCGGCGATACTGACGTTCTTATAGAAGTTAATCATATTCGGCAATACCGCATCGCCGGTCATATCCCAGTAATGGTGGCCGATAACCGCGGTACCCAGGGTGTAAAAAATAAAGATCACCGCCAGCGGGCGGGTAAAGAAACCTAAAATAATCAGAATAGCGGCGGGAACCTCCATGATGACCGCGATAATCGCCGCCAGCGTCGGCAGCGGCGCGCCGGAAGAAGCCATATATTGTACCGTTCCGCTAAATCCCATCAGTTTCGGATAGCCAAAAATAATGAACAGCAGCACGATCGCAATACGTGCGATTAACAGCAGAACAGGGCGGGAAGAGCCAAAGTCAAAATAGCGTAGCGTGTTCATAATCAGTCCTTTATCACAGGCGTGTGATCTAAACGTAATACACATTTTTACTCCCCGCCACGCTGGGAAACTAATATTGTTGCGCTTCGTTTAGCGGCGATTGAGTCGATATGCAGAAAGCGCTTTGATGCCCGGTTATCGGATTTTTTTTCATACTGCCCGCCATTTCGTAAAACCTTTGCGTGACGATGCTCACGATTTTAAGAGAAATGTAGTTAATGACCATGCAGATAGTGAGACATGGGTTTGCTCAGTATGCGCTTTATCGCCAGACTAGAGCTTCCATTCGGGAGGGAATCATGGTCTTGCACTCCACGCGCTGGCTGGCGCTAAGTTACTTCACCTATTTTTTTAGCTACGGTATTTTTCTACCATTCTGGAGCGTCTGGCTGGCAGGCGTTGGCCTGACGCCGGAAACCATCGGCGTGCTGCTCGGCGCCGGGCTGGTGGCGCGTTTTCTGGGCAGTCTGCTGATTGCGCCGCGGGTTAGCGATCCTTCTCGTTTGATTAGCGCCTTGCGAATCCTCGCGTTGCTGACGCTGCTGTTTGCTCTCGCCTTCTGGGTCGGCGGGCAGGTGGCCTGGCTGATGGTAGTCATCGTCGGATTCAACCTCTTTTTCTCCCCGCTGGTGCCGCTAACCGATGCGCTGGCCAACACCTGGCAAAAGCAGATCACCATGGATTACGGCCGGGTGCGATTGTGGGGATCGATTGCTTTCGTCATCGGTTCAGCGCTGACCGGCAAACTGGTGAGTTTGTATGATTACCGGGCGATCCTGCTGTTGTTAAGCCTGGGCACCGCTTCGATGCTGTTGGGCATGTTACTGAAACCTTCAGTGATGCCGCAGGGGGAGAGCCGACATCAGGAGGCGGCCGGACTATCGGCGTGGCTTAGCCTGGTGCGGCAAAGCTGGCGTTTTCTTGCCTGCGTCTGTCTGTTGCAGGGGGCGCACGCCGCCTACTACGGTTTCAGCGCGCTGTACTGGCAGCAGGCCGGTTATTCAGCTTCCGCCGTCGGCTATTTGTGGTCGCTTGGCGTCGTCGCCGAAGTGGTGATTTTCGCCCTGAGTAAAAAGGTCTTCCGCCGCTTTAGCGCCCGCGACCTGCTGCTGCTTTCGGCGGTGTGCGGCGTGGCGCGCTGGACGATTATGGGCTGGACGACCGCATTGCCATGGTTACTGGTCGCACAGATCTTGCATTGTGGAACGTTTACCGTCTGCCATCTGGCGGCCATGCGCTATATCGCCGCGCGGCAGGGAAGTGAGGTCATCCGCCTGCAGGCCGTTTACTCGGCGGTGGCGATGGGCGGCAGCATTGCGGTGATGACGGTATTTGCCGGCTTCCTCTATCAGCACCTGCATCAGGGCGTCTTCTGGGTGATGGCGCTGGTAGCGCTTCCGGCGCTGATCGTGCGGCCGAAGGTGGTAACCGCCTAGCTCTCAAGCATTTTGCAAATCTGCTGCCGCTGGTGATCGCTGAAATTCTCTTCAGCATGAAACAGCGGCGGCGAAAACAGCGGTAGCGCGGTCGTGTAAGGCGTGACTACTAAGGTCACATCTTTCGGCGCGCCTTGTTGCTGAAACTGCGTCACGCTTAAGTATTTAATATTCAGCGGCAGCAGCGTCAATTCCCGCAATTGCATTTCCAGCGCCTGTTCCAGCTCGCTGTTTTCCCGCGTCAGCAACACCACCTGCTTTTCATGCAGGTCGGCTTTTTGCATCAACCACGCGCCGAAAATCACCGCGATTAAGCTGACCTCTTCCTGATTAAATTGAATATGATAGGCCGTTTCGAAATCGCGTAATGCCTCCTGGGTGGTACGCATCAGGCGCGGATACAGGCGTCCGATCTCCTCAGGTAAGGCGTTATCAATACCGATGGCGAATACGCTGCGGTTCAACGCCTGCGAAAGATGGATATAGAGCTGGTCACTCAACCCTTGTTCATCGCTGAATGGCCGTCCCGCCAGATCCTGGAAACGATGGATCAAGCGGGAGATCGCCAGATGCAGGCGTCTGTCCTGTTGATGACCGTCGTGAATGGGATCCGGGGTTTTCAGTAACATAAACAGCAGGGTCAGGAAAAGTTGTTCGCCGGCGTGGGGCGTGGCGCTGACCCGGCGCTGCCAGTGGCGGACGATTTCGGCGGCGAGGTTAAATTCCGCCGCCGCCTGCGCCCAGTTGCGCTGCTCACGGGTGAAATCCGGCGACTGGCCCAGATGATGTTGTAGCAGGCAGTACTGAAGATACAGGCGCAGGAACTGACCGTCCCGGCAGTCGAACTGCCGATTGAGCGCGCGAGCGCAGCGATTCACCAGCGCCTGAAGATTGGTATCATCATATAAGGTACGCGCGATACCCTGCTGTTTAAGCTGCGTTTTTAACGCCGGGGTAAAATGGTGATGAACGAAATGCGGGCACAGGCGTAGCCCACGCCGGAGAGCGTGCAGCAGGCACAGGCGTTGATCGAGCGCGGCGCCTTCAATCCGATAGCTGCCGTCCATCTGCGACGCGAGAGTCAGTCGATGATAACGCTGAATTTCGCGCCCCGTCTCCGCGATATCCTGTTGGGCCGTCGCCTCATCCACCTGGTTGAGCCTGACCAGCTGTTGCGGCGTGACGGATTGTCCCGGAAGATAGAACATCAGGAGCACCTGGCTACGGCGCTGTGGACTGGAAAGCGCAGATGGTGGTTCAATCACTGTCATCATCTGGTAAGTTCCAGTTAGGGTTTCAGCTAAGAATAGCCAAAGGATGCAGGGTGAGCAGGGCGGGCCGCGGCCTTTAGATCAGGATTGCTGGCGAAGTTCACAGAATTTTTCACGCGAGGAACAGATGAAGAAAGTGAAACACTGCGTCGGTGCGGCATTTTTCATGGTTTTATCATTGTCAGCCGTTGCGCATCCGCACAGCTTCATTAATTTGCAGAGTGAAGCCGTGGTGAAAGACGGTCTATTGACCGGTTTTAAGATGCGCTGGACGATGGACGAAATAACTTCAGCAGATCTGCTCTATGATGCCGGCAATGCAAAGGCGGGCAGCGAAGTATGGAAAAAACTGGCGGCGGAGGTCATGGCCAACGTACTCGGCCAGCACTACTTCAGCGAACTGTGGCACAACGGCCAGCGGGTTAAGTTTGCTAACCGCCCGGATGGCTACGGCCTTGCGCGTAGCGGGCTGCAGGCGGTACTCACCTTCACCTTGCCGTTGGCGACACCGCAACCTGTTGCCGGACAAACCTTTACTTTATCCACCTTCGATCCGACCTACTACGTCGATATGTTTTATGAGCAGGATAGCGATTTTTCGTTGCCTGCCGCGCTGCGGGCCTCCTGCAAGGCCACGGTAATGACGCCGAAACCCAACGACAAAATGTTGTCTTATGCGCAGTCGCTCGATAAAGAGGACGCGCCGCCGGAAGATATGGAACTGGGTAACTACTTTGCCCAGAAGGTGACCTTGACATGTCAGTAGTCTTTACGCCGCGAGCGCGGGCGCCGCGCTGGAAATCACTCTGGCCGCTGGCGCTGTTTCTGACGCTGACCGTCGTGGGCGGTATCTGGTTGTGGCTCGCCTGGCCGCAGGTACTGTTGCAAAGCGCGGTCTGGCAGCGTTCACTGAATCTTGAGCTCAGCCAACTGCTGCAGGCGGTGGCGGATAACCCTTCAGCGGCGGGGCTATCGCTGCTCGGGTTCAGCTTTGTCTACGGTGTGCTACATGCCTTAGGCCCTGGCCACGGTAAAATCGTGATTACCACCTGGCTTGCCACCCATCCCTCAAAGCTGAAATCGAGTATTACGCTGACGCTGGCGGCATCGCTGTTGCAGGGAATGGTGGCGATAGCGCTGGTGGTGGTGGTATTGACGCTGCTGCAGCTCCCGGCGCGTCAACTGCATCTCAGCAGCTTCTGGCTGGAGAAGGGCAGTTATCTGCTGGTCGGCGCATTGGGGCTTTTACTGTGCTGGCGGGCATTGAAAAAACTGCGAGTCTTGCTACGGCGGCCAACGTTTACCGCTTTTACCCTGCAGCACGTCCATGATGAACATTGCGGCTGCGGCCATCAGCACCTTCCGGCGCCGGATCAACTACAGAGTGGCGACGACTGGCGCGCCAGGCTGGCGATTGTGCTGTCGATGGGCATGCGTCCCTGCTCGGGAGCGATTATGGTGCTGCTGTTCAGTAAGGTGATCGACGTCTTTGGCTGGGGCATGGCAGCCGCGCTGGTGATGGCGGCGGGAACGTCGCTGACCATAAGCGGGCTGGCGCTGTTGGTGCATGGATTCCGCCAGTTGGCTATCCGCCTGAGTCGCCATCAGGCACCAGCGATGTGGAAACAGGTTGGCTGGGCGACGCTGGCGCTGGCCGGCGGCGTGGCGCTGTTGACGGCGGCCGTCGTGATGTGGAGTAGCGCGATCCCGCCGGGCGGCGGCTTGCGGCCGTTTTAGGGGATAAAAAAAGGAAGCCGCGGCTTCCTTTTTATATTCAGTGAGAAATTAACGCTTCAGCGCTTCGCTCAGCTGCTCGCGCATGTTCGCCAGCATCGCTTTCACGACGCGCGGGTTACCGGCTACGATGTTGCCGGTCAGCATATAGTTATGACCACCGGTGAAGTCGCAAACGATGGCGCCTGCTTCACGAGCGATCAGCTCGCCTGCGGCGAAATCCCACGGTTTGAGGGCGATTTCAAAGTAACCATCAACGCGGCCAGCGGCAACGTAGGCCAGATCCAGTGCGGCGGAACCGGTGCGACGGAAGTCAGCGCACTCGGTGAACATATTGCCGAGGATGTTCATGTAAGCGGTAGCGTGCTGCTTGGCTTTGAACGGGAAACCGGTGGCGATGATGGTGCCGTCGAGATCGCGAGCGTTGCTGCCGCGCAGACGGTAGCCGTTCAGCTGCGCGCCCTGACCGCGGGTGGCGGTGAACAGTTCATTACGCATCGGATCGTAAACCACCGCGACTTCAGTACGGCCTTTAATGCGTACGGCGATGGAAACGGAGAAGTGTGGCAGACGTTTAACGAAGTTGGTGGTGCCATCCAGTGGATCGATAACCCATTGAATATCCTGATCTTCACCAGCGTGCTCGCCGCTTTCTTCGGTGATGATGGTGTGCTGTGGGTAAGACTTGCGAATGGTTTCGATAATAATCGCTTCTGCGGCTTTATCGACGTTAGTCACAAAGTCATTGCTGCCTTTCTGGCTGGTTTCTACGGAATCTGGCGTTTCGTAGTGCTTGGCAATTAAATTACCCGCCTTGCGCGCTGCGCGCACGGCAATGTTCAGCATCGGATGCATCGGTATCTCTCACTGGATGTTAAAGAACGGGAAAAAACGGCGCATATAGTAACAGCGAATTCTGCTTATGTCTCCGTTTTATGTTAGCATGCACGAATAATCTTTAGCCGAAGAACCATAATGCTGCAAAATATTCGAATCGTACTGGTAGAAACCTCACACACCGGCAATATGGGCTCCGTTGCCCGCGCGATGAAAACCATGGGCTTAACTAACCTGTGGCTGGTCAACCCGCTGGTGAAACCTGATTCCCAGGCCATCGCGCTGGCCGCTGGCGCCAGCGATGTGATTGGCAACGCGCAGATCGTCGATACCCTTGATGAAGCGCTGGCGGGCTGTAGCCTGGTGGTTGGCACCAGCGCGCGCTCCCGCACGCTGCCGTGGCCGATGCTGGATCCGCGCGAATGCGGTCTGAAAAGCGTCGCCGAAGGACAGCATGCGCCGGTCGCGCTGGTCTTTGGCCGCGAGCGCGTTGGCCTGACCAACGACGAACTGCAGAAGTGCCACTATCACGTGGCGATCGCCGCCAACCCGGAGTACAGCTCGCTGAACCTGGCAATGGCGGTGCAGGTTATCGCCTATGAAGTGCGAATGGCCTGGCTGGTGACGCAGGAGCAGGCGCAGCCGGCGGTTGAACATGAAGAGACGCCGTATCCGCTGGTCGATGATTTAGAACGTTTTTACGGCCACCTTGAGCAGACGCTGCTGGCGACCGGTTTTATCCGTCCGAATCATCCGGGGCAGGTGATGAACAAGCTGCGTCGTCTGTTCACCCGCGCGCGTCCGGAAAGCCAGGAGCTGAACATTCTGCGCGGGATGCTGGCGTCTATTGAGCAGCAGAATAAAGGTAAGTAACCGCGTTCCCGCCGGATGACGCTTCGCTTATCCGGCCTACGAAGCTACATCTCTGTTGCCCGGGCGAGGCCTTTGGCCGACCCCGGGAGCGGCTCGAAATCAATAACGGCACGGAAAGCCAAATACCTGACTAAAACAGTCAAGTAAATAGTTGACCAATTTACTCGGGAATGTCAGACTTGGCCCTGCTATGCAATACCCATATTAATAAAAAGCCCGGGCAGGGGCGAGTTTGAGGTTAAGTAAGACATGAGACTGACATCTAAAGGGCGTTATGCCGTGACCGCAATGCTTGACGTTGCGCTCAACTCTGAAACGGGTCCGGTTCCGTTGGCAGATATTTCAGAGCGTCAGGGAATTTCGCTTTCCTATCTGGAACAGCTGTTCTCTCGCCTGCGTAAAAATGGTCTGGTATCCAGCGTTCGTGGACCAGGCGGCGGTTACCTGTTAGGTAAAGAAGCTGGCAGCATCGCCGTAGGCGAAGTGATCAGCGCCGTAGACGAATCCGTTGACGCCACCCGTTGTCAGGGTAAAGGCGGCTGCCAGGGTGGCGATAAGTGTCTGACTCACGCGCTGTGGCGCGATCTGAGCGAACGTTTGACCGGTTTCCTGAACAACATCACCCTGGGCGAACTGGTGAATAACCAGGAAATCCTCGATGTTTCCGGTCGTCAGCACAATCATGAATCTCAGCGTACTACGCGTTCTCAGGACGCCATTGACGTAAAACTGCGCGCCTAGCACGAGGCTTAGTTTCAGCTTGCGGCTTACGGGCTGCAAGGTGAAACGGCAGGGTAGATAGCAATAATAAAGATTTTCAGAATCAGGCCGGGATGTTAAGACATCTCGTGTACTCGGTCGTACATCAAGCCGGTTGCCTGGTTCCTTGCATTGAGTGATGTACGGAGTTTAAGAGCAATGAAATTACCGATTTACCTCGATTACTCCGCAACAACGCCGGTGGACCCGCGTGTTGCCGAGAAAATGATGCAGTTCCTGACCCTGGACGGGACCTTTGGTAACCCGGCCTCACGTTCTCACCGTTTCGGTTGGCAGGCTGAAGAGGCGGTAGATATCGCCCGTAATCAGATTGCCGAACTGGTCGGCGCCGATCCGCGCGAAATCGTCTTTACCTCCGGCGCAACGGAATCCGATAACCTGGCGATTAAAGGTGCAGCCAACTTTTATCAGAAAAAAGGCAAGCACATCATCACCAGCAAAACCGAGCATAAAGCGGTACTGGATACCTGCCGTCAGCTCGAACGCGAAGGTTTTGAAGTGACCTACCTTGCTCCGCAGAGCAACGGTATTATCGATCTGAAAGAACTGGAAGCGGCGATGCGTGACGACACCATCCTGGTTTCCATCATGCACGTAAACAACGAAATCGGCGTGGTGCAGGATATCGCTACCATCGGCGAGATGTGCCGCGCCCGCGGTATCATTTACCACGTTGACGCCACCCAGAGCGTGGGCAAGCTGCCTATCGATCTGAGCCAGCTGAAAGTTGACCTGATGTCCTTCTCCGGTCACAAAATTTACGGCCCGAAAGGTATCGGCGCGCTGTATGTACGCCGTAAGCCGCGTATTCGCATCGAAGCGCAGATGCACGGCGGCGGTCACGAGCGCGGCATGCGTTCTGGTACCCTGCCTGTCCACCAGATCGTCGGTATGGGCGAAGCTTATCGTATCGCGAAAGAAGAGATGGAAAGCGAAATGGCGCGCCTGCGCGGCCTGCGTGACCGTCTGTGGAATGGCGTGAAAGATATGGAAGAAGTCTATCTGAATGGCGACCTCGAGCAGGGCGCGCCGAACATTCTCAACGTCAGCTTCAACTATGTTGAAGGCGAGTCGCTGATTATGGCTCTGAAAGACCTGGCGGTTTCCTCCGGTTCAGCCTGTACTTCCGCGAGCCTTGAGCCATCCTACGTGCTGCGCGCATTAGGCATGACTGATGAACTGGCGCACAGTTCTATTCGTTTCTCTTTAGGTCGTTTCACTACCGAAGAAGAGATTGACTACACCATCAAGCTGGTTCGTAACTCCATCGGCCGTCTGCGCGACCTTTCTCCGCTGTGGGAAATGTTCAAGCAGGGCGTGGATCTGAACAGCATTGAATGGTCACATCACTAATTCGGCACCGATAAGGAGAATTCATCATGGCATACAGCGAAAAAGTCATCGATCATTACGAAAACCCGCGCAACGTCGGCTCTTTCGACAACAGCGACGACAGCGTCGGTAGCGGTATGGTTGGCGCGCCGGCGTGCGGCGACGTCATGAAGTTGCAGATTAAAGTCAACAATGAAGGTATCATTGAAGACGCGCGCTTCAAGACCTATGGCTGCGGTTCCGCTATCGCTTCCAGCTCCCTGGTCACCGAGTGGGTGAAAGGTAAATCGCTGGACGAAGCGCAGGCTATCAAGAACACCGATATCGCCGATGAACTGGAACTGCCGCCGGTGAAAATTCACTGCTCTATCCTGGCGGAAGACGCGATTAAAGCCGCGATTGCGGATTACAAAAGCAAACGTGAAGCAAAATAATTAAGAGTTGAGGTTTGTTATGTCGATTACCTTAAGCGACAGTGCAGCAGCGCGAGTCAATTCCTTCCTGGCGAACCGCGGTAAAGGCTTTGGCCTGCGTCTGGGGGTAAGAACCTCCGGCTGTTCAGGCATGGCTTATGTACTGGAATTTGTTGACGAGCCGGCGGCAGAAGACACCGTGTTTGAAGACAAAGGCGTGAAAGTCGTGATCGACGGCAAGAGCCTGCAATTCCTCGACGGCACTCAACTGGACTTCGTCAAAGAAGGTCTCAACGAAGGGTTCAAATTTACCAACCCGAACGTGAAAGATGAGTGCGGTTGCGGCGAAAGCTTTAACGTATAATCGGTAATCCCCAACCCCACCGCGGTCACGCCGCGCGTGGGGTTTTAGTTTAGATGCATGACCCTGAGGTTACTATGGACTATTTCACCCTCTTCGGGTTACCAGCCAGCTATACCCTCTCGCTCGAACAACTGGCTGTCCGGTATCAGGATCTGCAGCGCCAGTACCATCCGGATAAATTCGCCAGCGCGCCCGCTGCGGAACAGCTGGCTGCGGTTCAGCACTCCGCCACCATTAACCAGGCATGGCAGACTCTGCGCCATCCGCTGACCCGTGCGGAATATCTCCTCTCGCTACACGGCTTTGACCTCGCCAGCGAGCAGCACACCGTCCGCGACACCGCGTTCCTGATGGAACAGCTGGAACTGCGCGAAGAGCTCGATGAAATCGGCCAGGCGAAAGACGAAGCGCGGCTGGAAACCTTTATCAAACGGGTAAAAGCGCTGTTTGATACCCGCCATCAACTGATGGTTGAACAATTGCAAAACGAGACCTGGGATGCGGCGGCTGATACTGTACGCAAGCTCCGTTTTCTCGATAAACTGCGCAGCAGTGCTGAAGAACTCGAAGAAAAACTGCTCGACTTTTAATTTTCGGAAGCAATTATGGCCCTATTACAAATTAGTGAGCCTGGTCTGAGCGCCGCGCCGCATCAGCGTCGATTGGCGGCAGGTATCGACCTTGGCACCACCAATTCTCTGGTTGCTACCGTGCGTAGCGGCCAGGCCGAAACTCTGCCCGACCATCAAGGCCGCTACCTGCTGCCGTCGGTCGTGAACTACCACGCCTCAGGGCTGACCGTCGGCTATGAAGCCCGGCTCAATGCCGCTCAGGATCCGGTGAACACCATCAGCTCGGTGAAGCGGATGATGGGGCGTTCCCTCGCCGATATTCAAACCCGCTATCCGCATCTACCGTACCAGCTGCAGGCCAGTGAAAATGGGCTGCCGATGATTCAAACCGCCGGCGGCCTGCTGAACCCGGTACGGGTCTCCGCCGATATCCTCAAAGCGCTGGCCGCCCGCGCCACTGAAGCGCTGGCAGGCGATCTCGACGGCGTGGTCATTACCGTTCCGGCCTATTTCGATGACGCTCAGCGTCAAGGAACCAAAGACGCGGCGCGTCTGGCGGGCCTGCACGTGCTGCGTTTGCTCAATGAGCCGACCGCAGCGGCTATCGCCTACGGCCTCGATTCCGGCCAGGAAGGGGTGATTGCGGTCTACGATCTCGGCGGCGGCACCTTTGATATCTCCATTCTGCGCTTAAGCCGTGGGGTGTTTGAAGTGCTGGCGACCGGCGGTGATTCCGCTCTCGGCGGCGATGATTTCGACCATCTGTTGGCCGACTATCTGCGTGAGCAGGCGGGCCTCAGCGACCGTAGCGATAACCGTCTGCAGCGTGAGCTGCTGGATGCCGCCATTGCGGCGAAAATCGCCCTGAGCGATGCCAACGTGGCGCACGTTGCGGTAGGCGGCTGGCAGGGCGATATCAGCCGTAGCCAGTTTAACGATCTGATTGCCCCACTGGTAAAACGTACCCTGATGGCCTGCCGTCGCGCGCTGAAAGACGCCGGCGTTGAAGCGCAAGAGGTGCTGGAAGTGGTGATGGTCGGCGGCTCCACCCGCGTGCCGTTGGTGCGTGAGCGCGTTGGCGAATTTTTTGGCCGTACCCCGCTGACCTCTATCGACCCGGACAAAGTTGTCGCCATCGGCGCGGCGATACAGGCGGATATTCTGGTCGGCAACAAACCGGACAGCGAACTGCTGCTGCTTGATGTTATCCCGCTGTCGCTTGGGCTGGAAACCATGGGCGGCCTGGTAGAGAAAGTGATCCCGCGTAATACCACCATTCCGGTGGCCCGCGCGCAGGAGTTTACCACTTTCAAAGATGGTCAAACGGCGATGTCTATTCACGTGATGCAGGGTGAGCGTGAGCTGGTGCAGGATTGCCGCTCGCTGGCGCGTTTTGCGCTGCGCGGTATCCCGGCGCTGCCGGCGGGCGGGGCGCATATTCGCGTGACCTTCCAGGTTGATGCCGACGGTCTGCTGAGCGTCACGGCGATGGAAAAATCGACCGGCGTGGAAGCCTCAATCCAGGTGAAACCGTCTTATGGCCTGACGGACGGCGAAATCGCCAACATGATTAAAGATTCGATGAGCTACGCCGAACAGGATATCCAGGCGCGTATGCTGGCTGAACAGAAAGTCGAAGCCGCTCGCGTACTGGAGAGCCTGGAAAGCGCGCTGGCCGCCGACGCCGCGCTGTTAAGCGCCGCAGAGCGTCAGGCTATCGATGCCGCCGCGGAGCAAGTTCGCGCCGCCGCGGCAGGCGAAGATGCCGACGCGATTAAAGAAGCCATTAAAAATATCGACACACAAACCCAGGAATTCGCCGCACGCCGCATGGACCAGTCGGTCCGCGCTGCGCTGAAAGGCCAATCCGTGGACGAGGTTTAAAATGCCAAAAATTGTTTTTCTGCCCCACCAGGACCTGTGTCCGGATGGCGTAGTTGTGGAAGCTGAGAGCGGTGAAACCATTCTGGATGCGGCGCTGCGTAGCGGTATCGAGATTGAACACGCCTGTGAGAAATCCTGTGCCTGCACCACCTGCCACTGCATCGTGCGTGAAGGTTTTGACTCGCTGGCGGAAAGTAGCGAAGATGAAGACGACATGCTGGATAAAGCCTGGGGGCTGGAACCTGACAGCCGTCTGAGCTGCCAGGCGCGCGTCACCGACGAAGATCTGGTCGTTGAGATCCCGCGTTACACCATCAACCACGCACGCGAGCACTAATATGGCACTGAAATGGACCGACAGTCGCGAAATCGGCGAAGCCTTGTATGACGCTTACCCGGATCTCGACCCGAAAACCGTTCGCTTTACCGATATGCATCAGTGGATTTGCAATCTGGAAGAGTTCGATGACGACCCAAACGCATCCAATGAAAAAATTCTGGAGGCGATTCTGCTAGTCTGGTTAGACGAAGCAGAATAATTTTCGCCTCAAGCGGAAAAATTTTAACGGGCTGCCATAGGGTGGCCCGTTTGTTAATAAGGATAAAGATAATGACCGAAGCCATGAAGATTACGCTTTCTACTCTGCCTGCCGATGCGCGCTGGGGAGAAAAAGCGACCTGGAGTATCAATAACGACGGTATCGCCTTACATCTTAACGGTAAAGACGACCTGGGATTAATCCAGCGCGCGGCGCGCAAAATTGACGGCATGGGTATCAAGCACGTCGCCCTGAGCGGCGAAGGCTGGAATACCGATCGCGCCTGGGCCTTTTGGGCCGGTTATAAAGGGCCGAAAGGTCAGCGCCAGGTCGAATGGCCAACCCTTGACGATGCGCAGCGCAGCGAGCTGGATAACCGCCTGACGATTATCGATTGGGTTCGCGACACCATCAACGCGCCGGCAGAAGAGCTGGGGCCAGAACAGCTGGCCCAGCGCGCCGTCGATCTGCTGTGCGGCGTGGCGGGCGAAAAGGTCAGCTATCGCATCACCAAAGGCGAAGATCTGCGTGAGCAGAACTATCTTGGCCTGCATACCGTTGGCCGCGGCTCCGAGCGCCCGCCGGTCCTGCTGGCGCTGGACTATAACCCGACCGGCGATAAAGACGCGCCGGTATACGCCTGTCTGGTTGGCAAGGGCATCACCTTCGACTCCGGCGGCTACAGCATCAAGCAAAGCGCCTTTATGGACTCGATGAAATCCGACATGGGCGGCGCGGCCACCGTGACCGGCGCGCTGGCTTTCGCTATTACCCGCGGTCTGAACAAACGTGTGAAGCTGTATCTGTGCTGCGCGGATAACCTGATTAGCGGCAACGCCTTCAAGCTTGGCGATATCATTCATTACCGCAACGGTAAAACCGTTGAAATCATGAATACCGACGCCGAAGGCCGCCTGGTGCTGGCGGATGGCCTGATCGATGCCTCGGCGCAGAAGCCGCAGCTGATCATCGATGCCGCCACCCTGACCGGCGCGGCGAAAACCGCGTTGGGTAACGACTACCACGCGCTGTTCAGTTTTGACGACGCGTTGGCGAATCGCCTGCTGGCGAGCGCGCAGGCGGAAAATGAAGCCTTCTGGCGTCTGCCGCTGGCCGAATTTCACCGCAACCAGCTGCCGTCTAACTTCGCGGAACTGAACAACACCGGTAGCGCGGCGTATCCGGCCGGCGCCAGCACTGCGGCGGGCTTCCTGTCCCACTTCGTGGAAAACTACCACCAGGGCTGGCTGCACATCGACTGCTCCGCGACGTACCGCAAAGCCGCGGTAGAGCAGTGGTCGGCGGGCGCGACGGGTCTTGGCGTGCGTACTATCGCTAATCTGCTGACGGCTGAGTGATGGCCTTGCCGGGCGTTACGCTTACCCGGCCTGGAAAACCGTAGGCCCGCGCGGACGTAGCGCCGCCGGGCGATTTTGAAGTAGCGAATCTATGTCTGATACTAAAAATGAATTAGAAACATTGCTGGAGAAGGCGGCGACCGAGCCTGCTCATCGTCCGGCATTTTTCACCGCACTGCTTGAGGCAACCGTGTGGGTGCCGGGTAGCGCGGCGGACGGTGAGCAGGTTGTCGAAGATAGCGCCCTCGATCTCCAGCATTGGGAAAAAGATGACGGCACCTCGGTCATTCCGTTCTTCACCTCGCTGGAGGCGCTACAGCAGGCGGTAGAAGAGGAACAGGCCTTCGTGATGATGCCAGCGCGCACGCTGATGGCGATGACGCTGGGCGAATCGCTGTTCCTCAACCCGAAGTTGCCGAGCGGCAAAGAGTTCACCCCGCGAGAAATCAGCCATTTGCTGGGCGAAGAGGGCAGCCCGCTCAGTACCCAGACGGTGCTGGAAGGCGGCGAAGCGCTGCTGCTGTCTGAGGTCGCCGAACCACCGGCGCAGATGGTGGATTCGCTGACCACGCTGTTCAAAACGCTGAAGACCGTCAAGCGGGCGTTTCTGTGCTCGATTAAAGAGAGCGCCGACGCGCCGGCCAACTTGTTGATCGGTATTGAAGCGGAAGGGGATATTGAATCCGTTATCCAGACTACCGGCAGCGTGGCTACCGATACCCTGCCTGGCGATGAACCTATCGATATTTGTCAGGTGGTAGAAGGTGAGAAGGGCATCAGCCACTTTATGATTGCCCATATCACGCCGTTCTATGAAAAGCGCTGGGGCAGCTTCCTGCGCGATTTCAAGCAGAACCGGATTATCTGAAAGCGGGGGCGTTAGCCCCCGCTGTGTTTTTTTATGTCTTCTGCGCGAGGCCGAAAATCGGGTTTGCAAAGGTCAATGCAGGGCGGCAAAGATCCGCGGATAGGCTGACACCATGTTATAGATAAGGAATCCCGTCACGCACAGCGTAACAATGCCGTTGAAGAGCGCCATATCACCGCGCCAGGCCCGACACCTCTTTTCGCCCAACAGAGAACGTATCGCTGCCACCAGCCCGCCGACCAGTATTAACGCCAGTAACACGCCTGCCATCTGCGCGATAACAATGTACCAGCCTAACGGTGTGTTCACGCCGCGGGCGCTCATTAGCGCGATCTGTGCAGGCAAAATCGTCTGGCACCCCAGCGTGAGTATCATGAGAAGGTGCAGGTCCGCCAGCTGAGCATGAGACGTGTGGGTCAGGCGTCGGGCATCACGCAGCAGCAGTACGCCTGACGCCACCGCAGCGGCAACGCTAACGTGCTGGAGAAAAAAGATATATAACGCCAGAGTCCCGGAGCCGACCCTGGACAAAAAGAAAAGATTGCAAAAGACAATGACCAGCAGGCCAAATTTCATGCTCCAGGCGCGTAATATCTCGCCCGGCCAGCGGCGGTATGGCGATGGGCTATGCAGCATCCATGCGGCAAGGGTCGATTTACCGTATCCGGGAGCAAGCAGCACCATCAGAAAACCCAGCAGCGCCTGATGGAAATAGGTTATCAACGGAACTTGTTCCAGAGTGACTCCGAGAAAGCGGGTATAAACGGAAACCGGCGCAGGAACCAGGCTTAACCATGCCCGGTTCCATTCCGGCCAAAAATAAAGAATGATGCCGCCCGCCAGCAGGCCGGTTATGCCTCCCAGCCAGGGCAGGCGAGATGAATCAGCAGAATGTGGGGTGGAGACTAATGCCATTTTCACTCCTTGTGGTGACATCAGGTTACGGAAAAGGCGCTCTCCTGGAGCAGCCCCGGCGGCGCGCGTTAACCTCGCCATCCGAGGCGAGACCGTGAATTAGTCAGGGCAGCCTTCAAGCCTGGCGTAAAGATCCTCATGAATGTATTCCAGCTCCAGCAAGGTGCCATCGCGTGCCTCGTTGAGGGCTTGCTGGCGCTGCCATTCGTCATGGCTCTCTTCCTCATCGGTAAAGACCCCTTGCAGATATTCAATCAGTGACGATTCCGCCAGCCAGAGGTCATTCTCTTTACCTTCGAAGCGGACGACAGGATATTCACCCTGTTCATCACGCTCGGTGACATAGATAAATACCTGCTGATCGCCGGAATGGCTGATGCGAATCAGGGCAGGAAGACGCGGATCGTCGTTCCAGATTGGCGTCAGCTCTTCAAAGTCCAGCCCGGCCATATCAAGACCATTCATGTAATAAGCATCTTCATCCAGCGAGTCGGAAAGCAGGACGCCATGTTCATCAATTGAGTCCACAACCGATTCCAGCACCAACTGACCGTGGGGGCTTTTCAGTTGACAATCGTAGGCCAACAGCGCTTTCAAACTGTCCGGAAGCGCCACGGTTTCGCTATTTTGCGGATCGCGGTATTTCCTGACCCGCAGGCGCTCCACCTCATCTTCCGGCATCGGTTTAGGAGAGGGATTGCGATTGTGCTTTTTTACGACATCCATGAGGTTCTGTAATGAAAAGGCCATTATTCAATTTCCTTATAAATTGGGTGGCGGTAGAGCAAATTCGGCAGGTACAAATCCTGCGGCAGGGTAGAGTAACCGGTTTATCGAGAAGCAGAAGAAAGGGGCGGGGAAAATCAGAAATTATTTAGGGACTGCGGGAGGGGGGACCCGCAGTCACGACGCGTTTACTCAGCGGCAGGGGTCGGCTCGATCGGCAAATCCGTTCTCGCGCCCCATTCGCTCCATGAACCATCGTACAGGCACACGCCGTTGACGCCGAGGGTGGTCAACGCCAGTACCACCACTGCCGCCGTAACCCCGGAACCGCAGCTGGCGATAATCGGTCGCGCAAAATCAACGCCCTGACGCGCAAAAATATCGTTCATCTCATCGACGGTTTTCAGTTCGCCATTAATCACCAGCTCGGTCCACGGGACGTTAAGCGCGCCGGGGATATGCCCGCGGCGTAAGCCTGGACGCGGTTCATCCGCCAGGCCGTTAAAACGCGCAGCCGGGCGGGCGTCTACGATCTGCGCCGATCCTTCATGGCTGACCAGCAGCACATCGGTTAAGCGTTTGATCACCTCAGGATCGAAGTTCACCTCAAATTCGCCTTCCGGCAGGTCCGGTTCGCCTTTTTCCAGCGGCAATTCGTCGCGACGCCAGCCTTCGAGGCCGCCGGCGACAATCGATACCTTTTCGACGCCGAAGGTGCGTAACATCCACCAGGCGCGCGGCGCTGAGAAGAGATTGCCTTCGTCATACACCACCAGATGCTTATCGCTGCTGACGCCAAGCTCGCGCATCGCTACGGCGAAAGTTTCCGCCCGCGGCATCATATGCGGCAGCGGGCTGGTGTGGTCAGACAGCGCTTCGATATCAAAAAAAACCGCGCCGGGGATATGCCCGTCGCGGTATTCCGCCGCCATATCGCGCAGCGCTTCCTGACCCGCCGGCGCCATCCGCGCATCCAGAATTTGAATCTGCGGGTCATCAATATGTTCCGCCAGCCAGTCGGCGGCGACAAAGAATGAGGTGGACATGAGTGCCTCCGTTTTATTATCGATCAATGAATTGTCGGCGTTTTATAAAGGGCTGACAAGTTAAGGACGCGGGAGTGGGGAGGCGGTCACGGAGTTTCCCGATTCATAGGCGGTTTCTATGCTGGTAGCTGTTGAGAATCGCCGCGATGACGCATAATAGAACGTTATTGATTGCATCAGGCTCTGGGCCTAGGGGTTAGAAGGATGAAACCATTTCGTTTAGCGGCGCTATCGTTGGCGCTCCTTACCGCACTATCATTAAGCGGCTGCGATAACAGCGGTGAACCGCAGGCCGTATCGGCGGCCGACAAAGGCGCTGCCGATAGCGCGAAAAAACCGGATAGCGCCCAGCTGGCGACGTTAAAAGAAAAAAGCCAGGGCAAGGCGCTGACGGTGCTCGACGCTTCTGAAGTGCAGCTCGATGGCGCGGCGACGTTGGTGCTGACCTTCTCCATTCCGCTCAAGCCGGATCAGGATTTTTCCCGCAGCGTCCATCTGGTCGATAAGAAAAGCGGCAAGGTTGACGGCGCATGGGAGCTGGCGCCGAATCTCAAAGAGCTGCGTCTGCGCCATCTCGAGCCAAAGCGTGAATTGATCGTTACCGTTGATCCAACGCTCATTGCCCTCAATGACGCCACCCTCGGCAGCCCTTTTGAAAAAAACATCGCCACCCGCGATATCGCGCCGAGCGTCGGTTTCGCCAGTCGCGGCTCGCTGCTGCCGGGGAAAGTGGTCGCCGGGCTGCCGGTGATGGCGCTGAACGTCGACAACGTCGACGTCAATTTCTTCCGTATTAAGCCGGAATCACTCTCAGCCTTCGTCAGTCAGTGGGAATACCGTAACTCGTTAAGCAATTGGGAATCTGACGAACTGTTGAAGATGGCCGATCTGGTTTATAGCGGACGCTTCGATCTCAACCCGGCGCGGAATACCCGTGAAAAGCTGCTGCTGCCGCTTACCGACATCAAGCCGCTCCAGCAGCCGGGCGTCTATGTGGCGGTGATGAACCCGGCGGGTCATTATAGCTACAGTAACGCGGCAACGCTGTTCACCCTCAGCGATATTGGCGTCTCGGTGCATCGCTACCACAACCGGCTCGATGTCTTCACCCAGAGCCTCGAAAATGGCGCCGCGCAGTCGGGAATTGAAGTGCAACTGCTAAACGCCAAAGGGCAGACGCTGGCGCAGGCGAAAAGTGATAGCCAGGGCCATGTTACTCTGCAAACCGACAAAGAAGCGGCGCTGCTGCTGGCGCGTAAAGACGGGCAGACTACGCTGCTTGACCTTAAACTGCCGGCGCTGGATCTGGCGGAATTCTCCATCGCTGGCGCTCCTGGCTTCAGTAAACAGTTCTTTATGTTTGGCCCGCGCGATCTCTATCGCCCGGGGGAAACGGTTATTCTTAACGCGCTGTTGCGCGACGGCGATGGTAAACCGCTGGCGGAGCAGCCGGTGAAGCTGGAAGTGGTGCAGCCGGATGGCCAGGTGATTCGCTCTGTGATGAGCAAACCGGTCAATGGCCTGTATCAGTTTACTTATCCGCTCGACAGCGGCGCGGCCACCGGTATGTGGCACATTCGCGCCAGCACCGGCGATAATCAACCCCGCGAGTGGGATTTCCACGTCGAAGACTTTATGCCCGAACGCATGGCGCTGAATCTGACACCGCAGTCCGCGCCTATAGCCCCGGATGCCGACGTCGCCTTTAGCGTCAGCGGCGCCTATCTCTACGGCGCGCCGGCCAGCGGCAACCAACTGCAGGGCAAACTGTTCCTGCGCCCGCTGCGCGACGCCGTCGCGGCGCTGCCGGGCTTCCAGTTCGGCGATATCGCGGAAGAAAACCTCTCCCGCAGCCTGGACGAAGTTCAGCTGACGCTGGATGAAAAAGGCTATGGGGAAGTGACGACTTCGAGCCAGTGGCAGGATAGCCACTCGCCGCTGCAGGTGGTGTTGCAGGCCAGCCTGCTGGAATCAGGCGGCCGTCCGGTGACCCGCACCGTACAGCAGCCGATCTGGCCTGCCGAGGCGCTGCCGGGGATCCGCCCGCAATTTACGCTGAAGGACGTTTACGACTACCGCACCGATACCACGGTGAAACAGCCGGTGGTGGATGAAAACAGTAACGCCGCTTTTGACATCGTCTATGCCGACGCGAAAGGCGAGAAAAAAGCGGTCTCCGGTCTGCAGGTGCGGCTGATCCGCGAGCGGCGCGACTACTACTGGAACTGGTCCGATAGTGAGGGCTGGCAGTCGCAGTTTGATCAAAAAGATCTGCAGGAGGGCGAAACGTCGCTGGATCTGCAGGCCGGGCAGACCGGCAAAGTGAGTTTCCCGGTGGAGTGGGGCTCGTATCGTCTTGAGGTGAAAGGGCCGGACGACGTCGTCAGCAGCGTGCGCTTCTGGGCAGGCTATAGCTGGCAGGATAACAGCGAAGGCGCCGGCGCGGCGCGTCCTGACCGCGTGACGATGAAGCTCGACAAACCAGGCTACAAACCGGGCGACACCATCAAGCTGCATATTGCCGCTCCGGCGGCGGGTAAAGGCTACGCGATGGTGGAATCCAGCGAAGGGCCGCTGTGGTGGCAGGAGATTGACGTCCCGGCGGAGGGCATGGAACTGTCGATTCCGGTCGATAAAGCCTGGAATCGCCACGACCTCTACCTCAGCACGCTGGTGGTTCGCCCCGGCGATAAATCGCGCTCGGCGACGCCGAAACGCGCGGTCGGCTTGCTGCATCTGCCGCTGGGCGATGAAAACCGCCGTCTGACGCTGGCGCTGGAGGCACCGGACAAAATGCGCCCGAATCAGCCGCTGACGGTGAAAGTGAAGGCCAGCGTCAAGGAGGGCGAGGTGCCGAAACAGGTTAACGTTCTGCTCTCGGCGGTGGATAGCGGGGTGCTGAATATTACCGATTACGCCACGCCGGATCCGTGGAACGCCTTCTTTGGCCAGAAGCGCTACGGCGCGGATATTTATGACATCTATGGTCAGGTAATCGAAGGGCAGGGGCGTTTAGCCAGCCTGCGCTTCGGCGGCGATGGCGACGAGTTGAAACGCGGCGGTAAACCGCCGGTTAATCACGTGACGATCGTCGCCCAGCAGGCGCAGCCGGTGGTGTTGAATGACCAGGGCGAAGGCACGGTGACGTTGCCCATCGGTGATTTTAACGGCGAGCTGCGGGTGATGGCTCAGGCGTGGACGGCAGATGACTTCGGCAGCAGCGAAGATAAAGTGGTGGTTGCCGCCCCGGTTATCGCGGAACTGAATACCCCGCGCTTCCTTGCCAGCGGCGACGCCACGCGTCTGGCGCTGGATCTCAGTAATCTGACCGACAAACCGCAAATCCTGCAGGTGCATCTTACCGCCAGCGGGTTGGTCACGTTGACCGATGGCCAACTGCCGCCAGTACAACTGGCGCCGGGCGCCCGCAGCACGCTGTTTATACCGGTGACCGCGTTAGCGGGATTCGGCGATGGTCAGGTCAATGCCACCATCAGCGGCCTGAATCTGCCGGGCGAAACCTTCGCGCCGCTGCAAAAGCAGTGGAAAATCGGCGTGCGTCCGGCATTCCCGGCCCAGACCGTCAATAGCGGCGCGGTGCTACAACCTGGTGAAAGCTGGCAGGCGCCGGCGGCGCAGAGTCAGGGGTTCGCCCCGCAAACGCTGCAGGGCCAACTGCTGCTCAGCGGTAAACCGCCGTTGAATCTCGCCCGCTATATTCGCGAGCTGAAAGCCTATCCTTACGGCTGCCTTGAGCAGACCGCCAGCGGCCTGTTCCCTTCTCTGTACACCAGCGCCGCGCAGCTAAAAGCGCTGGGGATCAGCGGTGATAGCGATGAGAAACGCCGCGCGGCGGTCGATGTTGGTATCTCGCGCCTGCTGCAGATGCAGCTGGAAAACGGCGGCTTTGCGCTATGGGATAAAGAGGGCCCGGAAGAGTACTGGTTAACCGCCTACGCCATGGACTTCCTCGTCCGCGCGGGCGAGCAGGGCTATAGCGTGCCGGTCAACGCCCTTAATAAGGGCAACGAGCGCCTGCTGCGCTATCTGCAGGAGCCGGGTTTGATGACCGTGCGCTACAGCGACGATGCGCAGGCCAGCCGCTTTGCCGCTCAGGCCTACGCCGCGCTGGTGCTGGCGCGCCAGCAAAAAGCGCCGCTCGGCGCCTTGCGTGAAATCTGGAGCCGTCACGAACAGGCGCGATCCGGACTACCGCTGCTGCAACTCGGTATTGCGCTGAAAACCATGGGCGATGCGCCGCGCGGCGATGAGGCCATGAAGCTGGCGGTTGCCACGCCGCGCCAGGATGAGAATCGTTGGCTGGGCGATTACGGCAGCCAACTTCGCGATGATGCGCTGAAACTGGCGCTGCTGGAAGAGAACAAGCTGCTGCCGGAGGTACAAAATCAGCTGTTGGGCAGCTTGTCGGAAGAAGCCTTCGGTCAGCGCTGGCTGTCGACCCAGGAAACCAACGCGCTGTTCCTTGCCGGGCGTACCCTCGCCGACCTGCCGGGCAACTGGCAGGCGCAAACCTCGCTGCAGGCGCAGCCGCTTGCCAGCGACAAAGCGCAAACCCGCAATCTCGACGGCGATCGGCTGGCGGCGCTACAGGTGACGAATACCGGCAATCAGCCGCTGTGGCTGCGTCTCGATAGCAGCGGTTATCCGCAAAGCGCGCCGCAGCCGGGCGGCAACGTGTTGGGGATTGAACGCGCCATTTTCGATACTCACGGACAGCAGAAATCGCTGACCTCGCTGCGTAGCGGCGAACTGGTGCTGGTCAAGCTGGAGGTGACCGCCAAACGTAACGTTCCTGACGCGCTGGTGGTCGATCTGCTGCCGGCGGGCCTTGAGCTGGAAAACCAGAACCTGGCCAATAGCAGCGCCAGCCTGCAGGAGAATGGCGAAGCGGTACAAAATCTGCTTAACCAGATGCAGCAGGCGGATATTCAGCATATCGAGTTCCGCGACGACCGCTTTGTCGCCGCAGTCGCCATTAATGAAGGTCAGCCGGTGACGCTGGTCTATCTGGCGCGGGCGGTGACGCCTGGCACCTATCAGGTTCCGCAGCCGCAGGTGGAATCGATGTATGTACCGCAGTGGCGGGCAACAGGGGCGGCCAGCGGCCCGCTTACCGTTACGCCGTAAATGCGTGCATTACCTCGCATAAAACGCCGCTGGCGCTGGCTGGCGGCGTTTATTTTTCTGTCGTGGCTGGCGCTATTGGCGGCCGACCGTCTGTGGCCGCTGCCGCTGCATGAAGTCACTCCTGCCCGCGTGGTGGTGGCGGAAGACGGCACGCCGCTGTGGCGCTTTGCTGACGCGCAGGGCGTCTGGCGTTACCCGGTGGCTATCGCTGACGTTTCGCCGCGCTATCTGCAGGCGCTCATTCAGTATGAAGACCGTTGGTTCTGGAAACATCCGGGGGTCAACCCCTTCGCGGTGCTGCGCGCCGCCTGGCAGGATCTTACTTCCGGGCGGGTGATATCTGGCGGCAGCACCCTCACCATGCAGGTGGCGCGTCTGCTCGACCCTCATCCGCGCACCTTTGGCGGCAAGCTACGCCAGCTATGGCGGGCGCTGCAGCTGGAGTGGCATCTGTCAAAAAGCGAAATTCTTACCCTGTATCTGAACCGCGCGCCGTTTGGCGGCACCCTACAGGGGATCGGCGCGGCCAGCTGGGCTTATCTCGGCAAACCGCCCGCCCAGCTCAGCTACGGCGAGGCGGCGCTACTGGCCGTGCTGCCGCAGGCGCCGAGCCGTTTACGCCCGGACCGCTGGCCGCAGCGGGCCCAGGCCGCTCGCGATAAGGTGCTGGAGCGGATGCTCAGCCAGGGCGTCTGGCCGCAACGGGCGGTACAGGAAGCGATGGAAGAGCCGGTGTGGCTTTTCCCGCGGCAGATGCCGCAGCTGGCGCCGCTATTTGCGCGCCGGGCGCTGGCGACAAGTCGTGATGAAAAGGTGACGACAACGCTCGATGCCGGGCTCCAGCGGCAGCTTGAAGATCTGGCGATGAACTGGAAATCACGTCTGCCGCCGCGCAGCTCACTGGCGATTGTCGTCGTCGATCACACTGACATGAAAGTCCGCGGCTGGGTGGGTTCGGCGGATATCCGCGACGATAGCCGCTTCGGCCACATTGATATGGTCTCGGCGGTGCGCTCGCCGGGTTCGGTGCTGAAACCCTTTATCTACGCGATGGCGATGGATGACGGGCTGATTCACCCGGCATCGCTATTACAGGATGTGCCGCGGCGCTTTAGCGATTATCGCCCCGGTAATTTCGACAGCGGGTTTCATGGCCCGGTGAGCGCCAGCGAGGCTCTGGTGCGTTCGTTGAATCTGCCGGCGGTGCAGGTGCTCGAGGCCTATGGACCCAAACGCTTTGCGGCTAATTTACGCAATGCCGGCCTTCCCTTGATGTTGCCCGCCGGCGCTGAACCGAATCTGTCGCTGATCCTCGGCGGCGCTGGAGCGAGGCTGGAAGATATTGTCGCGGCGTACGGCGCTTTCGCCCGTCATGGCAAAGCGGCGCGGTTGCGCATGAAACCCGACGACCCGCTGGTGGAAAGGGCGCTAATGTCGCCAGGCGCGGCGTGGATCACCCGGCGGATATTGGCAGGCGAAGCCCAGCCGTTACCCGATGCGTCGCTGCCGCAAGCGGTGCCGCTGGCGTGGAAAACCGGCACCAGCTACGGTTATCGCGATGCGTGGGCGGTAGGCCTCAACGCGCGTTACTTGATTGGCATCTGGACCGGACGGCCAGACGGTACGCCGGTGGTGGGGCAGTTTGGTTTTGCCAGCGCCGTGCCGCTGTTAAACCAGGTCAATAATATGCTGCTGGCGCGTCCGTTAATGAGCCGCGGCGGGCTGCCGGTCGACCCGCGTCCGCCGTCGGTCAGCCGCGGCACTATCTGCTGGCCCGGCGGGCAGGATCTGCCGGTTGGCGATAGCAACTGCCGCCGGCGCTTAGCCAGCTGGCTTCTGGATGCCAGCCAGCCGCCGACGCTGCTGTTGCCGGGTCAGGAGGGTGTGCGCGGTATCCGCTTCCCGGTGTGGCGTAACGCAGCAGGAGAAAGGGTCGCCGCGGATTGTCCGGGCGCGACAGAAACTTCTGTTGATGTCTGGCCGCTACCGTTAGAACCCTGGCTGCCGGTTAGCGAGCGCCGCCGGGCGCGGCTGGGCACGGCATCGAAGGCGTGTCCGCCGCTGCAGACTCAGGATGCCGCGCCGCTGGTGCTTTCCGGCATTCGCGAAGGGGCGGTAATAAAACGGCTCCCGGGCGAGGCGCGGGTGATGTTACCCGTGCAAACGAGCGGTGGAGAAGGGCGGCGCTGGTGGTTTATTAACGGTGAACCGTTAGAGGCAGCAGGCGCAAGAACGATAATTACGCTCGATAGGCCCGGCGAGTGGCAACTGGTGGTAATGGATGAGGCGGGGCAAACGGCGGCCGCCAATTTCACCCTACAATAAACAGGGTAAATCTGTTGTTGGCGGTTTGTGTTGCTAATACTCATCTTATTTTAACAAAATGTTACCTTCGTCCGTAGGCATCGCCGACGTTGCTCATTATAATGCGCGCCAGGCCATACGATCGTATGTGCAACAACAGAACATTTAATTAGAGGTAATCATGGCTATTGAACGTACTTTTTCCATCATCAAACCAAACGCGGTGGCAAAAAACGTTATTGGCAGCATCTTTTCTCGCTTTGAAGCTGCAGGGTTCAAAATCGTCGGCACCAAAATGCTGCATCTGACCGTTGAGCAGGCTCGCGGCTTCTATGCTGAGCACGAAGGCCGTCCGTTCTTCGACGGTCTGGTTGAGTTCATGACCTCCGGCCCGATCGTGGTTTCCGTACTGGAAGGCGAAAATGCGGTTCAGCGTCACCGTGACCTGCTGGGCGCGACCAACCCGGACAACGCCCTGGCCGGTACCCTGCGCGCTGACTACGCTGACAGCTTCACCGAGAACGGCACCCACGGTTCCGACTCTGTAGAGTCTGCTGCTCGCGAAATCGCGTTCTTCTTTGCTGAAGGCGAGGTTTGCCCGCGTACTCGCTAATCTCCTGCGTCTTTCACGCCACAGCTTTGTTGGCTTCATTCGCGCACCCCGGTCACATAGTTATCTATGCTCCCGGGGATTTGCGAACTCGCCGCCTCGCTGTGACCTGAAATACTTTGGAGATACGACCCTCGTCTTTTCGACCGTCGCGGCGTGGCCTGACAATCGAAAAGCCTTAGAGGATTGAGCAGTCAGTTACAGATTTTTTTATCATTGCTTTGTGCAAACGTGGCAATGATGCGCCAGAATTTGTAGAATATAGCGCCCCCGGACGAGCAGTCGCTCTCCGGGGCGTTTCTTTTTCAACCCACCTGGGGCCATAACGTGTAATAACGAGGCCGGAAAAATTATGTCTGAACAAATTGTCACACCTGATACCGCCGCTCTGACGGTGCCGAATAAAGATGCCAAAATCAACCTGCTGGATTTAAACCGTCAGCAGATGCGCGAGTTTTTCAAAAACATGGGCGAGAAGCCTTTCCGCGCCGATCAGGTGATGAAATGGATGTATCACTACTGCTGCGATGACTTTGATGAAATGACCGACATCAACAAAGTCCTGCGCGGCAAACTGAAGGAAGTCGCCGAGATCCGCGCGCCGGAAGTCGTTGAAGAGCAGCGCTCCAGCGACGGCACCATCAAATGGGCGATTGCCGTTGGCGATCAGCGCGTTGAAACGGTCTACATCCCGGAAGAAGACCGCGCCACGCTGTGCGTCTCTTCACAGGTTGGCTGTGCGCTGGAATGTAAATTCTGCTCCACCGCTCAGCAAGGCTTCAACCGTAACCTGCGCGTTTCCGAAATTATCGGCCAGGTCTGGCGCGCGGCGAAAATCGTCGGTGCGGTGAAGACTACCGGCGTACGTCCAATTACCAACGTGGTAATGATGGGTATGGGCGAGCCGCTGCTGAACCTCAATAACGTCGTTCCGGCGATGGAAATCATGCTGGATGATTTCGGTTTTGGTCTCTCCAAACGTCGCGTGACCTTGTCCACTTCCGGCGTGGTGCCGGCGCTGGATAAACTCGGCGACATGATCGACGTTGCGCTGGCGATTTCTCTGCACGCGCCGAACGACACCATCCGCGACGAAATTGTACCGATTAACAAAAAGTACAATATTGAGACCTTCCTGAACTCAGTGCGCGGCTATATTTCGAAGTCCAACGCCAACCAGGGCCGCGTGACTATCGAGTACGTCATGCTGGATCACGTCAACGACGGTACCGAGCATGCCCACGAACTGGCGGCGCTGCTGAAAGATACGCCGTGCAAGATCAACCTGATCCCATGGAACCCGTTCCCGGGCGCGCCGTATGGCCGTAGTTCTAACAGCCGTATCGATCGTTTCTCCAAAGTGCTGATGGAATATGGTTTCACCACCATCGTGCGTAAAACCCGCGGCGACGATATCGATGCTGCCTGTGGCCAGCTGGCGGGCGACGTAATTGACCGTACTAAACGTACGCTGCGTAAGCGTATGCAGGGCGAAGCGATCGACGTGAAAGCCGTCTGATAAGTTATGCAGCGCACAGCTTTCGCTGCGCGCTGCATAAATATGTCGAATTGCCAGGCGAAATACGCTGATTCGGTTAATAATTACGGTGCGTTTTTGTCGACTTTGAGGCAGTATGTAGCGGTACAACAACCGCTTAGCATTCAATATTGATAAGTCTCTGTGATAGTCGCCCGGACAGCCTTATACTGTCGGTTGACGTTGAGCAGTGTCTCGCGGCGCAGGCTCTTTCCCGCGCTGAACTTTAAATTTCACGTACCAGTAGTTGTAGCGAATGAATACTGAAGCCACTCAAGACCATCAAGAAGCAAACTCTACGGGCGCGCGCCTGCGTAATGCCCGCGAACAACTCGGACTCAGCCAGCAAGCGGTGGCTGAACGCTTATGCCTGAAGGTTTCCACGGTTCGTGATATTGAAGAAGATAAGGCGCCAGCCGATCTCGCTTCGACCTTCCTGCGCGGCTATATCCGTTCCTACGCTCGCCTCGTACATATCCCGGAAGAAGAACTGCTGCCGATGATGGCGAAGCAAGCGCCAATTCGCGCCGCTAAAGTGGCGCCGATGCAGAGCTTCTCGCTGGGTAAACGTCGTAAAAAACGCGACGGTTGGCTGATGAGCTTTACCTGGCTGATTTTGTTTGTGGTTATCGGCCTGAGCGGCGCATGGTGGTGGCAAGACCACAAAGCGCAGCAGGAAGAGATCACCAGCATGGCCGATCAATCCTCCAGCGATCTGAACAGTAGCGATAGCGGCAGCCAGTCAATTCCGCTGGACACCGGTTCGGCGAATAACGCGCCGGATACGACGGCAGCCAATACCAATAGCGCGCCGGTCGATAACTCGACTGCGCCAGCCGTGAGCGCGCCAGCGGCTACCTCCGCGCCGGCGGATAACAACGCCGTGGTCGCCCCTTCGCAGGCGAACGTCGATACCGCCGCCACCGCGCCGGCTGCGCCAGCCCCGACCTCCGCATTGCCTACCGATCAGGCCAATGCCGCAGCGGCGGCTTCCGCTCAGGATCTGGTAATGAACTTTAGCGCCGATTGCTGGCTGGAAGTGAGCGATGCGACCGGTAAAAAACTGTTCAGCGGCCTGCAGCGTAAAGGCGGGAACCTGAACCTGAGCGGTCAGGCGCCGTATAAGCTGAAAATCGGCGCCCCGGCTGCGGTACAAATCCAGTATCTGGGCAAACCAGTCGATTTGAGTCGTTTTATCAGAACTAACCAGGTTGCGCGTCTGACCCTTAATGCCGAACAATCACCGGCGCAGTAACAGACGGGTAACGCGGGAGATTTTTCATGCATAACCAGGCTCCGATTCAACGTAGAAAGTCCAAACGCATTTACGTTGGTAATGTGCCGATTGGCGATGGGGCTCCCATCGCCGTACAGTCGATGACCAATACTCGCACCACCGATGTGGCCGCGACGGTAAATCAAATTAAAGCGCTGGAGCGCGTGGGCGCGGACATCGTCCGCGTTTCCGTCCCGACGATGGACGCAGCGGAAGCTTTCAAGCTCATCAAACAGCAGGTCAACGTGCCGCTGGTCGCCGATATCCACTTTGACTACCGTATTGCGCTGAAAGTCGCGGAATATGGCGTTGATTGCCTGCGCATCAATCCAGGCAACATCGGTAACGAAGAGCGTATCCGCATGGTCGTGGACTGCGCGCGCGACAAAAACATTCCTATCCGCATCGGCGTCAACGCCGGTTCGCTGGAAAAAGATCTGCAGGAAAAATACGGCGAGCCGACGCCGCAGGCGCTGTTAGAGTCCGCCATGCGTCACGTCGATCATCTCGATCGTTTGAACTTCGATCAGTTCAAAGTTAGCGTAAAAGCTTCTGATGTCTTCCTCGCCGTTGAATCCTATCGCCTGTTGGCGAAGCAGATCGATCAGCCGCTGCATCTCGGGATCACCGAAGCCGGCGGCGCGCGTAGCGGCGCGGTAAAATCCGCGATCGGTTTAGGTTTGCTTCTGTCTGAAGGGATCGGCGATACCCTGCGCGTGTCGCTGGCAGCCGATCCGGTGGAAGAGATTAAAGTCGGCTTCGATATCCTGAAGTCGCTGCGCATCCGTTCCCGCGGTATTAACTTTATCGCTTGCCCAACCTGCTCGCGTCAGGAGTTTGACGTCATCGGTACGGTGAACGCGCTGGAGCAGCGTCTGGAAGATATCATCACTCCGATGGATGTTTCGATCATCGGCTGTGTGGTTAACGGCCCAGGCGAAGCGCTGGTTTCTACCCTCGGCGTCACCGGCGGCAACAAGAAAAGCGGCCTGTATGAAGACGGCGTGCGCAAAGACCGACTGGACAATAATGACATGATCGACCAGCTGGAAGCGCGTATCCGCGCGAAAGCCACCATGCTGGATGAAGCGCGTCGTATTGAAGTTCAGCAGGTTGAAGCAAAATAACGTGTTGGGAAGCAATACGCTTCCCGTGTATGATTGAACCTGCGGGCGCAAGGCGCCGGGGTTCATTTTTATATATAAAGAGAATAAACGTGGCAAAGAACATTCAAGCCATCCGTGGCATGAACGATTATCTGCCGGGCGAAACCGCTCTCTGGCAGCGCATTGAAGGCTCACTGAAGCAGGTGCTTGGTAGCTACGGTTACAGCGAAATTCGTTTGCCGATTGTAGAGCAGACCCCGTTATTCAAACGCGCGATCGGCGAAGTGACCGACGTGGTTGAAAAAGAGATGTATACCTTCGAAGACCGCAATGGCGATAGCCTGACGCTGCGTCCGGAAGGAACGGCGGGCTGCGTACGTGCCGGCATCGAACATGGTCTGCTGTACAATCAAGAACAGCGTCTGTGGTACGTGGGGCCGATGTTCCGCCACGAACGTCCGCAGAAAGGACGCTACCGTCAGTTCCATCAGATTGGCGCGGAAGTCTTTGGCCTGCAGGGGCCGGACATCGATGCCGAGCTTATCATGTTGACCGCGCGCTGGTGGCGCGAGCTGGGCATTTCCGATCACGTCAGCCTTGAGCTGAACTCCATCGGTTCGCTGGAGGCGCGTGCCGCCTATCGCGACGCGCTGGTTGCCTATCTGGAACAATTTAAAGATAAGCTTGATGAAGACTGCAAACGCCGCATGTATACCAACCCGCTGCGCGTGCTGGACTCTAAAAATCCGGAAGTACAGGCGCTGCTGAACGATGCGCCGGCGCTGGGCGATTATCTGGACGACGAGTCCAAAGAACACTTCGCCGGTCTGTGCGCGCTGCTCGACGCGGCCGGAATTCGCTATACCGTCAACCAGCGTCTGGTGCGCGGGCTTGACTATTACAATCGCACCGTATTTGAGTGGGTCACCACCAGCCTCGGTTCGCAGGGCACCGTCTGCGCCGGCGGCCGTTACGACGGTCTGGTTGAGCAGCTTGGCGGTCGCGCGACGCCGGGCGTTGGCTTTGCGATGGGCCTGGAACGTCTTGTTTTGCTGGTTCAGGCAGTCAATCCGGAATTTAAAGCCGATCCTGTTGTCGATATATACCTGGTAGCCTCCGGTACCGATACTCAGTCCGCAGCAATGCGTCTGGCTGAGCAGGTTCGCGATGCGCTGCCCGGCGTTAAGCTGATGACTAACCACGGCGGCGGTAACTTTAAGAAGCAGTTCGCTCGCGCTGACAAGTGGGGCGCGCGCGTCGCGCTGGTGGTCGGTGAGTCAGAAATTGCTGACGGAAACGTGGTAGTGAAGGATTTACGCTCAGGTGAGCAAACTACCGTAACGCAGGATAGCGTTGCCGCGCATTTGCGCACACTTCTGGGTTAATTTCCCGGAAACCATTAGTCAGGAGAAGGACTGCGTGGAAACTTTCAACAACGAAAACGAGCAGGTCGACGCCCTCAAGCGTTTCTTTGCCGAGAACGGTAAAGCGCTGGCCGTCGGGGTGATTTTAGGGATCGGCGCGCTGGTTGGCTGGCGCTACTGGACTTCCCATCAGCTGGATTCGGCCCGGGATTCCTCTCTGGCCTACGAAAATGCCATTTCCGCGCTGAAATCGGGTACGCCTGAAACGCTGACCGCGGCGGAGAAATTCGCCGCCGACAGCAAAAACACCTATGGCGCGTTCGCATCGCTGGAGCTCGCGCAGCGTCTGGTCGACAAAAACGATCTGCAGGGCGCGGAGAAGCAGCTGCAACAAGGGCTGACTGCCGCCTCCGATGATAACCTGAAATCGGTTATCAATATGCGTCTGGCCCGCGTACAGCTGCAGCTCAAGCAGCCGGATGCGGCGCTGAAAACCCTGGAAGGCATTAAAGGCGAAGGCTGGACCGCTATCGTTGCCGATTTGCGTGGTGAAATTCTGCTGAGCAAAGGCGACAAGCAGGGTGCCCGCGCGGCCTGGGAAGCAGGCGTGAAAAGCGATGCATCGCCAGCGCTCAGCGAAATGATGCGTATGAAAATAAATAATTTGTCCATCTGAGAGGGACTCGATGCAATTGCGTAAATTACTTTTGCCAGGGCTGCTTTCCGTCACCTTACTGAGCGGTTGCTCGCTGTTTAACAGCGAAGAAGACGTGGTGAAAATGTCACCGCTGCCGACGGTGGAAAACCAGTTTACGCCGTCCACGTCCTGGAGCACTTCAGTTGGCGATGGTATCGGTGATTTCTATTCCAACCTGCACCCGGCGTTTGCTGACGGCGTAGTGTATGCGGCTGACCGTAAAGGCACCGTGAAAGCGCTGCACGCTGAAGACGGAAAAGAAGTCTGGTCGGTGAACCTGGCGGAAAAAGACGGCTGGTTCTCGCGCGCCCCGGCGCTGCTCTCCGGCGGGCTGACCGTTTCCGGCGGCCACGTTTATGTTGGTACTGAAAAGGCGCAGCTGTTCGCGCTGAATACCAGCGACGGTACCGTTGCGTGGCAGAGCCGTGTTGCGGGTGAAGCGATTTCTCGTCCGGTCGTTAGCGATGGCATGGTACTGGTGCATACCAGTAACGGTCAGCTGCAGGCGCTGAACGAAACCGACGGCGCGGTAAAATGGACCGTGAACCTGGACATGCCGGCGCTCTCCCTGCGCGGTGAATCCGCTCCGGCCACCGCTTATGGCGCGGCAATTGTCGGCGGCGATAACGGCCGCGTCAGCGCCGTGCTGATGCAGCAGGGGCAGATGATTTGGCAGCAGCGTATTTCTACGGCTACCGGCCCGACTGAGATCGACCGTCTGAACGACGTTGACACCACGCCGGTTATCGTTAATGGCGTTGTTTATACGTTGGCTTATAATGGCAACCTGACCGCGCTGGATCTGCGCAGCGGCCAGATTATCTGGAAACGCGAACTGGGTTCAGTGAACGATTTCATCGTTGACGGCAATCGTATCTATCTGGTCGATCAGAATGACCGCCTGCTGGCGCTGACCACCGATGGCGGCGTAACGCTGTGGACCCAGAGCGATCTGCTGCACCGTCTGCTGACCGCTCCGGCGCTGTATAACGGCAGCCTGGTGGTAGGCGACAGCGAAGGCTACATGCACTGGATCAATCCGGAAGACGGCCACTTTGTGGCGCAGCAGAAAGTCGATAGTTCCGGCTTCCTGACCGACCCGGTTATCGCCGACGGTCGCCTGCTTATCCAGGCCAAAGACGGTACGCTGTATTCAATCACGCGTTAACTCGCGCGGTAGTATCGCTTTAATAAACGGCTCCTGACAGACAGGGGCCGTTTTGACTTTTTAAAAAACCTCGTAAAATGAGGTTGTATTGCAATTTGTATGAGGCATTTAACATGATACCTGTGGTCGCGCTTGTCGGGCGCCCTAACGTTGGAAAATCCACGCTCTTCAACCGCTTAACGCGCACTCGTGACGCGTTGGTCGCGGATTTCCCGGGGCTGACTCGCGACCGTAAGTACGGTCGTGCTGAAGTGGAAGGCCGCGAATTCATCTGTATCGATACCGGCGGTATCGACGGTACGGAAGAAGGCGTGGAAACCCGGATGGCGGAACAGTCGCTGCTGGCGATTGAAGAGGCCGACGTGGTGCTGTTTATGGTTGATGCTCGCGCGGGCCTGATGCCGGCGGATTCCGCAATCGCCAAACATCTGCGTTCTCGCGAAAAACCGACCTTCCTGGTGGCGAACAAAACTGACGGCATCGACGTCGATCAGGCGATGGCCGACTTCTGGTCGCTGGGGCTGGGCGATATTTATCCGATCGCCGCTTCGCACGGTCGCGGCGTTACCAGCCTGCTGGAACATGTGCTGCTGCCGTGGGTGGATGAGGTTAATCCGCAGGAAGAAGTGGATGAAGACGCCGCCTACTGGGCGCAGTTTGAAGCCGAGCAAAACGGCGAAGAAGTTGAAGAACCGGAAGACGACTTCAACCCGCAAGATCTCCCGATTAAGCTGGCGATCGTCGGTCGTCCAAATGTCGGTAAGTCAACGCTGACTAACCGTATTCTCGGCGAAGATCGCGTGGTGGTTTACGATATGCCGGGCACAACCCGCGACAGCATCTACATTCCGATGCAGCGCGATGAACGCGAATATGTGCTTATCGATACCGCTGGTGTGCGTAAGCGCGGCAAAATTACCGACGTCGTGGAGAAATTCTCGGTCATCAAGACGCTGCAGGCGATTGAAGACGCCAACGTGGTGATGCTGGTCATTGATGCCCGTGAAGGCATCTCCGATCAGGACCTGTCGCTGCTGGGCTTTATCCTTAACAGCGGTCGTTCCCTGGTTATCGTGGTCAACAAATGGGATGGCCTGAGCCAGGAAGTGAGAGAGCAGGTGAAAGAAACCCTCGACTTCCGTCTGGGCTTCATCGACTTCGCCCGCGTGCACTTTATCTCCGCTCTGCACGGCAGCGGCGTCGGCAACCTGTTCGAATCGGTGCGTGAAGCATACGACAGCGCCACCCGTCGCGTGGGTACCGCCATGCTGACGCGTATTATGACCATGGCGGCAGAAGACCATCAGCCGCCGCTGGTACGCGGTCGCCGCGTGAAGCTGAAGTATGCGCACGCTGGCGGTTATAACCCGCCGATCGTGGTGATTCACGGCAACCAGGTGAAAGACCTGCCGGATTCCTACAAGCGTTACCTGATGAACTACTTCCGTAAATCGCTGGATGTCATGGGTACGCCGATTCGCATTCAGTTCAAGGAAGGGGAAAACCCGTTTGCCAATAAACGCAATACCCTGACGCCGAACCAGATGCGTAAGCGTAAGCGCTTGATTAAACATATCAAGAAAAGCAAATAATGCAGAAACCCGCCGCTGGCGGGTTTTTTTATCTACCCTATTCAACGCTTCGCCGGGTCAGCAACGCTGACGTATGACGTGATAAACTCATGCTATTCATTATGAGAAGGAGACACCATGGAACTCAATTGCCCCATTTGTCATGCCCGGTTGGAAGCACAAGGCAACAGCGCGCATTGCGCGCACTGTGAGAAAGATTTTGCTTTAGAGGCGCGCTGCCCGGACTGCCATCAGCCGCTGGAAGTGTTGAAGGCGTGCGGTGCGGTGGATTATTTCTGCCAGCACGGCCACGGACTGATTTCGAAAAAACGCGTCGAATTTGTGCTCGGTTAATCGCTAACGCAGCCTTCACCATTTCGCCAGAGTTCAACCAGCGCCTCCGGTGCGCGCTCTTCCGGGATGAGAATGATCAGGCTGTGATAGTGCTGGGCGCTGATTATTTGGATACGAAAGAAACGCTGGTCGCCGCTACCCGGGGAATCCGGCTGCCCCGGTGGCTTGCCGAGCGGCAACGACTGCTGCAGTATTGCGGCGATGCGCTGTTTTTGTTGCTCGTTAAGTTGCGCTACGACAATCTTACGCATGCCGCTAAGTGTCGGGAACCAGGCGACACCGCCTTCACGCGCCAGTTCAATAATCGCGTCATCGCTAAGATCGGCCTCGTTCATGATGTGACTCCAACGCCCTCCCAGGCCTGGCGAATCGTATCGGCGACCGCTTTACCAAAACGTTTTTCGCCATGTTGAATCGTCAGTCTGGCAAAGACTGAAAAATCGGCGTCTTTGGCCAGTGACTTATCACAAACCGCGTCGTACCAGGCGTATCCCGCTTTTTCCCATGCAAAACCACCCAGCGCGCTGGCGGCGAGATAGAAAGCATGATTAGGAATGCCGGAGTTAATATGCACGCCGCCGTTATCCTGCTGGGTATGCACAAAATCTTTCATATGGGCGGGTTGCGGGTCTTTGCCAAGAATGGGGTCATCATAGGCGGTTCCCGGATGCGACATCGATCGCAGTCCTTGGCCGTGAATCCCTTTCGCGAGGAGCCCCTCGCCAATTATCCAGTCTGCTTTATCTGCCGTTTGCTGGCGTTGATATTGCTTGACCAGCGAGCCAAAAACATCGGAAAGCGATTCATTGAGCGCGCCGGATTGTTCGAAATAGATAAGCCCGGCTTCGCTCTCCGTAACGCCATGGCTTAACTCGTGCGCCACCACATCAATCGCAATTGTAAAACGATTAAAGATCTCGCCATCGCCATCGCCAAACACCATTTGCTGCCCGTTCCAGAAGGCGTTTTGATATTCGTGACCATAGTGGACGCTGCCGGTCAGCTTCAATCCGCGGTTGTCCAGCGAATCGCGATGATAGCTCTTCCAGAAAAACTCATGGGTGATGCCGAGATAGTCGTAGGCTTCATCGACGGCGACATCGCCGTTGGAAGGTTGTCCTTCAAAGCGCACCTGGAATCCTGGAAGTTCCTGAGTCTGCCTGGCATCGTAAATGTCGCGCTCAAGCTGGCCTGGCGTGGCGACATGGGCGGCGGCGGGGCGGCCCGGCACGTGCGCCATCAGGGTTTGTACATGGCTCAGCGTTTGCTGCGCGCAGCGCTGCTGCTGAACGGAACCATGGTCGACAATACGGCGTAAAATGTAGGGTGGAATCACGAAACGAGGACAAGTATCTGGCATATCACGCTCCCTGGCCGGATGAACGGTGTTAAAAGGGCATGACAGCAGTATAGTTATCCCCGCTTGAAACGGGGGATAATCAGACTTTTTTGCGGGCGCGCGTTTTCTTCACCGGGGTAATGGTTGTCACTTCGCTTTCGATCCAACCATCTTCCAGCCGGGTAGTGACAACATCGCCAGCCTGCACCTGTTTGATTTTTTTCAATACCTTGCCGTCACCGGCTGAGGTGACGCTATAGCCACGAGCCAGCGTCGCCAGCGGGCTGACGGCTTCCAGATGCGTCACGGTATTGCCGAAACGCTCGCGCTGCTCGCTCAGTCGGGCGCGAATATTTTCCGCCAGACGATACTCCAGTTGCTGAATACGCGACTGCGCGCGATGGATGCGCGGCTGCGGGTTTTGCTGATTCAACCGCTGCGCGGCGCGCTGCTGGCGCTGGTCGGCACGTTTGAGCTGGCTTTCCAGCGCAAAGCGCATCCGCTGACGCAGGCGTTCCAGTTCGGCCTGCTGACGCGCTAAACGCAGTTGCGGATGCTGCTGCTGTAAGCGGTGAAACAACTGCGTAAAGCGGCGCTGGCGGTTGGCGAGGAAGTAATCCATCGCCATCTCCAGGCGCTGCTGGCCGGACTGTAGCTGACGCAGAAGCTCCTGCTGATTGCGGCTGACGATCTCTGCCGCCGCAGAGGGCGTCGGCGCCCGCAGGTCGGCGACGAAATCGGCGATGGTGACGTCGGTTTCATGGCCGACGGCGCTCACTACCGGAATGCGGCTGGCGAAAATCGCCCGCGCGACCCGTTCATCGTTAAAGCTCCATAAATCTTCCAGCGAACCGCCGCCGCGCCCGACGATCAGCACGTCGCACTCCTGGCGCTGGTTGGCTACTGCTATCGCGCGCACGATTTGCCCCGGCGCATCATCGCCTTGCACCGCCGTGGGATAGACGATAACCGGCAGCGAGGGATCGCGTCGTTTCAACACATGTAAAATATCATGCAGCGCGGCGCCGGTTTTGGAGGTGATAACGCCGACGCAGTGCGCGGGTGAGGGGAGCGCCTGCTTGTGACTTTGATCGAATAACCCTTCCGCCGTCAGGAGCGCTTTGAGCTGCTCATATTTCTGCTGCAGCATGCCTTCACCGGCGGGTTGCATGCTTTCGACGATGATCTGGTAGTCGCCGCGCGGCTCGTAAAGCGTAATGTTGGCGCGAACCAGCACCTGCTGGCCATGCTGCGGGCGAAACGTGACGCGGCGGTTGCTGTTGCGGAACATCGCGCAGCGCACCTGGGCGTTATCGTCTTTTAAGGTGAAGTACCAGTGGCCGGAAGAGGGCTGGCTGAAGTTAGAGATCTCGCCGCTTATCCAGACCTGGCCCATTTCGCGTTCCAGCAGTAAGCGAACCGTCTGATTCAGGCGGCTGACCGTAAATATTGCAGGGGATTGAGATGGCAACATGTGAGCAAGATCAAATTCTAAATCAGCAGGTTATTCAGTCGATAGTAACGCGCTGAGAGGGGATCGCAAGTATTATTTGCAAAAAAGGGTGGATGCAATCGGTTACGCTCTGTATAATGCCACGGCAATATTTATCCACCCTGGTCGAGATATTGCCCATGCTACGTATCGCTAAAGAAGCCCTGACGTTTGACGACGTCCTCCTTGTTCCCGCTCATTCTACCGTTCTGCCGAATACCGCCGATCTCAGCACGCAGCTGACGAAAACGATTCGTCTGAATATTCCTATGCTCTCCGCGGCGATGGATACCGTAACTGAAGCGCGCCTGGCAATTGCCCTGGCCCAGGAAGGCGGCATCGGCTTTATTCATAAAAACATGTCAATCGAGCGCCAGGCTGAAGAAGTCCGCCGCGTGAAGAAACATGAATCCGGCGTGGTAAGCGATCCACAGACCGTTCTGCCGACTACCACCCTGCGCGAAGTGAAAGAACTGACCGAACGTAACGGTTTCGCCGGTTATCCGGTAGTGACCGAAGACAACGAACTGGTCGGCATTATCACCGGCCGCGACGTGCGTTTTGTTACCGACCTGAATCAGCCGGTCAGCGTTTATATGACGCCGAAAGAGCGCCTGGTCACCGTGCGTGAAGGCGAAAGCCGTGAAGTGGTCTTCGCGAAAATGCACGAAAAACGCGTAGAAAAAGCGCTGGTAGTGGATGATAGCTTCCATCTGCGCGGCATGATCACCGTAAAAGATTTCCAGAAAGCGGAACGTAAACCGAATGCGTGTAAAGACGAGCACGGTCGTCTGCGCGTTGGCGCCGCCGTTGGCGCTGGCGCCGGTAACGAAGAGCGCGTTGACGCGCTGGTCGCCGCAGGCGTTGACGTTCTGCTGATCGACTCCTCTCACGGTCACTCCGAAGGCGTTCTGCAGCGTATTCGCGAAACGCGCGCTAAATATCCTGACCTGCAAATCATCGGCGGCAACGTGGCGACCGGCGCGGGCGCTCGTGCCCTGGCGGAAGCGGGCGTCAGCGCGGTGAAAGTGGGTATTGGCCCTGGCTCCATCTGTACTACCCGTATCGTTACCGGCGTAGGCGTTCCGCAGATCACCGCCGTTTCTGACGCGGTTGAAGCGCTGGAAGGCACCGGTATTCCGGTTATCGCCGATGGCGGTATCCGCTTCTCCGGCGATATCGCAAAAGCGATTGCCGCAGGCGCCGCCGCGGTGATGGTAGGCTCCATGCTGGCCGGTACCGAAGAATCCCCGGGTGAAATCGAGCTCTATCAGGGCCGTTCTTATAAATCCTACCGCGGTATGGGTTCCCTGGGCGCGATGTCCAAAGGTTCCTCCGACCGTTACTTCCAGAGCGATAACGCCGCTGACAAACTGGTACCGGAAGGTATCGAAGGCCGCGTTGCCTATAAAGGCCGCCTGAAAGAGATCATTCACCAGCAGATGGGCGGCCTGCGCTCCTGTATGGGTCTGACCGGTTGTGGTACTATTGACGCACTGCGTACCAAAGCAGAGTTCGTGCGCATCAGCGGCGCGGGCATCCAGGAGAGCCACGTTCACGACGTGACGATCACCAAGGAATCCCCGAACTACCGCATGGGCTCCTGATTTTCATCGCCCGGCTACGCGCCGGGCGATTTTTATTCAATCATCGCTACTTCTCTGGAATTAACGTCAATGACGGATAACATTCATAAACATCGCATTCTTATCCTGGACTTCGGTTCACAGTACACCCAGCTGGTTGCACGTCGCGTACGTGAGTTAGGGGTCTATTGCGAACTCTGGGCTTGGGACGTGACCGAAGCTCAAATCCGTGAGTTCAACCCGAACGGCATCATTCTTTCCGGCGGCCCGGAAAGCACTACCGAAGACAACAGCCCGCGCGCGCCGCAGTACGTCTTCGAAGCCGGCGTACCGGTTTTCGGTGTATGCTATGGCATGCAGACCATGGCTATGCAGCTGGGCGGCCACGTTGAAGCTTCCAACGAGCGCGAGTTCGGTTACGCGCAGGTGGAAGTGCAGACCGACAGCGCGCTGATCAAGGGCATCGAAGATGCGCTGAGCGCTGACGGTAAGCCGCTGCTGGACGTGTGGATGAGCCATGGTGATAAAGTCACCGCTATCCCTTCCGACTTTGTGACCGTCGCCAGCACTGAGAGTTGCCCGTTCGCCATCATGGCGAATGAAGAAAAACGCTTCTACGGCGTACAGTTCCACCCGGAAGTCACCCACACTCGTCAGGGGCTGCGTATGCTGGAGCGCTTCGTGCGCGACATCTGCCAGTGTGAAGCGCTGTGGACGCCGGCGAAGATCATCGACGACGCGGTTGAGCGTATTCGTCAGCAGGTGGGTGAAGATAAAGTCATCCTCGGCCTGTCCGGCGGCGTTGACTCTTCTGTTACCGCGATGCTGCTGCACCGCGCCATCGGTAAAAATCTGACCTGCGTATTCGTGGATAACGGCCTGCTGCGCCTGAACGAAGCCGAGCAGGTTATGGATATGTTCGGCGACCGTTTCGGCCTGAACATCGTACACGTTGCGGCGGAAGATCGCTTCCTGACCGCGCTGAAGGGCGAAAACGATCCGGAAGCGAAGCGTAAAATCATTGGCCGCGTCTTCGTTGAAGTGTTTGACGAAGAAGCGCTGAAGCTGGAAGACGTGAAATGGCTGGCGCAGGGCACTATCTACCCTGACGTGATCGAATCCGCTGCTTCCGCGACCGGTAAAGCGCACGTCATCAAGTCTCACCACAACGTTGGCGGCCTGCCGAAAGAAATGAAGATGGGCCTCGTTGAGCCGCTGAAAGAGCTGTTCAAAGACGAAGTGCGTAAGATTGGTCTGGAGCTGGGCCTGCCGTACGACATGCTGTTCCGCCACCCGTTCCCGGGGCCGGGCCTCGGCGTTCGCGTACTTGGCGAAGTGAAGAAAGAGTACTGCGACCTGCTGCGTCGCGCGGACGCTATCTTCATTGAAGAACTGCGCAAAGCCGACCTGTATGACAAAGTAAGCCAGGCATTCACCGTGTTCCTGCCGGTTCGCTCCGTCGGCGTGATGGGCGATGGTCGTAAGTACGACTGGGTCGTCTCCCTGCGTGCGGTAGAAACCATCGACTTTATGACCGCGCACTGGGCGCACCTGCCGTATGATTTCCTCGGCCGCGTCTCCAACCGCATCATCAACGAAGTTAACGGTATTTCCCGTGTGGTGTACGACATCAGTGGCAAGCCGCCAGCGACTATTGAGTGGGAATAATTCCTGCTGATAGTTGAACGAAACCCTCTGTTTACAGAGGGTTTTTTTATGTCCGTAATGATGTTTGATGTCGGTTGGGCATATGGTCTGGATTAAAAACGATGCCTGACGATTAGCGAACACGCCATGAAGTCGAGTCAATCAGCAACGTTAAAAGAACGCCGCGACGGGTGAATGTCAATTTTTGCTGCAGTTGCTTACCCTGTCACAGAAAGATAAAGCGGAAGGGCGCGGGTTCTCGAAAGAGCCGTTACATTGGCCGTAGGCGTTATTCCTGGGCTGGAGTGGTTGGCGTCGCGGGAGCATCAATGGTGATGGTCGATTGCTGCGACTCTTGCTTGCCCTGATGATGGTACCAGGCGCCGATAGAAGAGTAGACAAAGCGTCCAAAGAAGAAGAGAAAACTGATAAGTAGTACGATACGGGTCATGCGACGGTTAAATCGATGTCGTTTACGCATACTGGGTGCCTGACTCACAAAAGGTTCCTTGAAGTATACCCGAAGACGGGCAATGGGGCTATTAAGTCATAGTATAGCGGTGGGGTCAATTGTCGGCGGTGTAAAAATCGTAGAGCTAAAACATTACTTAATGTTATATAAGATGAACATCGTATTTACACGGATTTTGGTTGTTGCACAAGGTCGCAAAAAAATAAGTTTTATTAATATTAGCTAAATAGTTTATTGATTTGCGTCAATTGCTTGATTCTGTTGCTCACTAAAATCGACCATCTGTTCCGCATCGTTATTACTTTCGCGGTTAGCCTGGTCGGGTTGGATGCCTGTCTGAATATACTCCGCAGGAGTTGGGGTAATCTGTCGAGCATCTATGAGTATTATTAAACTATACAAACGATATCAGGATAAATGGTGGGCACTACCGCTCGTCTTACCTACGTTGTTGTTGCCATTAGCGCGCGCTGCAAATACATTCGCGAATCTTAACGGTCATACCGTCTTCCTGTATTACCTTCCGCTGGCGCTAGTATTAAGCCTGATGCTATTTTTTGGCTGGGCGGCATTGCCTGGCATTGTTATCGGCTTGCTGCTGACCATTACGCGCGGCATGACCTTTGAGCAGGCCATCGGCGTGTTATTTCATTTTTTGATCCCCGCGGTGCTGTGCTGGGGCGGATATCGTATTTTCGTTCCGCGCCGCCAGCAGATTTCCCACGGCAATGTTGCCCTGATGCCGCATCGATTGTTCTGGCAAATGCTGCTGCCTTCGGTGATTTTTCTCATTATCTCGCAACTTGCGGAGTATCTGGGTCTGCATCCGCGCGCGGCGGAGCTGGTTGGGACGACGCCATTTAGTTTACGATCGTTAATCACTTTTCAGGCGCTGATGGTCGGTTGTCTGACCGGCGTGCCGCTGTGCTATTTTTTGCTGCGCGTTATTCGTAATCCTTTGCATTTACGCGGCTTTATATCCCAGGTGCGTTTACAAATCGACCAAAAAATAAAACCGCTGGAAATTATTGTCTGGGCAATAGCATTGTTAATAATACTGGCTTTATTATTCATGCCGTTAAATGTCAACAGCACGATATTTAGCACAAATTATACATTGTCATTACTTATGCCGGTCATGTTATGGGGAGCGATGCGCTTTGGTTATCGTTTTATTTCCCTGGTGTGGCCGCCGATATTAATTCTGGTCATCCATTTTCATTACAGCTACTTGCCATTTTCCCCCATCTACAATAACCAGCTGGCGATTACCTCCTCCAGCTACCTGGTTTTCTCTTTTATTATCGCTTATATGGCAATGCTGGCGACGCAGCAGCGGATGATCCACCGTCGGGTTCGAAGAATGGCCTTTCTCGACCCGGTCGTTCATATGCCAAATTTGCGCGCCCTGAGCCGGGCGCTAAACCACTCGACCTGGTCGGTACTGTGCTTTTTACGCATGCCAGAGTTGGAGCTGCTCGGGCGGCACTACGGCGTGATGCTGCGAATTCAGTATAAGCAGCAGCTGTCGGAGTATTTGAGTCACCTACTGCAGCCAAACGAAATGGTCTGTCATCTTTCGGGCCATGACCTTGTGGTACGCCTGAATAGCGACGATCATCAAAAACGCATTGTGATGCTGGATGAGCGGATTAAGCAGTTCCGTTTCATTTGGGATGGTATTCCGCTGCAGCCGCCCGTCGGGATCAGCTATTGCAACGTGCGCTCTCCGGTCAAGCATCTGTATTTACTGCTCGGTGAACTGAATAATATTGCCGACATGTCGTTAACCAGCGGACAGCCGGAAAACGTGCAGCGCCGCGGCGCCGTTCACGTTCAACAGGGGCTAAAAGAACGTGTGTCCATGATGAACCAGATCCTGCAGGCGCTGGAGCAGAATCGCTTTCGGCTGATGGCGCAGCCAATTATCGGCATGCGCGGCGATAGCTATCATGAAGTCCTGTTACGCATGGTTGGCGAGCAGGGCGAGCTGGTTGCGCCGGATAATTTTTTGTCCGCGGCGCACGAATTTGGCCTGGCTTCGCGCATCGACAGCTGGGTTATCGACAATACGCTGGCTTTTATGAACGATAATCGCCATACGTTGCCAGGCATGCGTCTGGCCATCAATCTGTCGCCAGTCTCGGTCAGTCGCAGCCGTTTCCCGGATGAAGTCGAGGAAATGCTGCATCATTATAATATCGAGCCGTGGCAGCTTATTTTTGAACTGACGGAAAACCACTCGCTCAGTAATCCGGAGCAGGCGCAACAAACGCTCGCGCGGTTGCAGGAATTGGGATGCCGGGTGGCGATTGATGATTTTGGCACCGGCTATGCCAGCTATGCGCGGCTGAAAACGCTTAACGTCGACATGCTGAAAATTGACGGTAGCTTTATCCGTAATCTGGTCACCAGTAGCCTGGATTATCAGGTCGTAGCGTCGATTTGCCGGTTAGCGCAAATCAAAAACATGCAGGTAGTGGCGGAATATGTGGAATCGCCGGAGATCCGCCAGGCTGTGATTTCACTGGGGATTGATTATATGCAGGGCTATGACATTGGTATGCCGGTTCCGATAGAACAGCTGGCCTGCGCGGCTGACGTCGCATAAAAAACGGCCGGGCGTATGACCCGGCCGTTTTTAGTGAAAGAATCCAGCTTTACGCTTCTTCTTCAGTAATTTTCAGCAGCCATTCCGGCACGCCTTCCCAGTATTCTTGCTCTTTCTCCAGATCCAGTAGCACTAACGCGTTCTGGCTAAACCAGTCGTGGGGGAAAATTAATGTCCAGTGATTGGCTTCCGTCTTCAATGTCAGTTTTGGCGGCGTAGTCGTCGCCTGACGCTGATTATTCAGCAATACGCCCAGACGCAGCAGTTGGATCAGCGGCAAGAATTGTTTTTTCTTAAACAAGGTAAAACGCGGCAGATCATCAAGCTTGATAGCTTTGCGGTGATAGCGCACCAGCGTAGCCATCAGCATCTGCTGCTCCTGATTAAAGCCCGGTAGATCGCTATTTTGCAGGATATAGGCGGAGTGGCGATGCATGCCGCTGTGGTTAATGTTCAGCCCCACTTCATGTAGCATTACCGCCCACTTCAGCAGGGCGGACAGATGCGGATTCGCCAGTTTCGGGTTTTGTTCCTGCCACTGCTCGAGCATCTGAGTGGTGGTCTCCAGTACCCGGCGCGCCTGCTCGCGATCGATATTGTACTGGTTTGCGAGGCTCTGGGCCGTACGGCTGCGAATATCCTGATGACGGAAGCGACCTTCCATCTCGTACAGCACGCCTTCGCGCAGCGCGCCGTCGGACAGGCGCAGCTCTTTGATCGCCAGCGCGTCGAATACCCCGCACAAAATGGCCAGACCGGGTGCAAATACCGCTTTACGGTCTTCCGACAATCCCGGCAGGCTTAATGAATCGAAGTTTTTATTCTTCAGCAGTTCACTGACCAGCATTTCAAGGCGTTCTGGGGTAATGAATCCGTCCTTTTCACCCATCGCGACCAGCACTTCGTGCGCTGCTTTGATGGTGCCAGAGGCGCCCAGCGCCACGTTCCACCCCTGAATACGGAATTGCCAGGCCAGGGTTTCCAGTTTCTGCACCGCCGCCAGGCGCGCGCGCTGGAAGTTTTCTTTATTGATAACGCCGCCGGCGAAATAGGCCTGCGAGAAGCTTACGCAGCCCATACGTCGGCTTTCCACCAGGCGGGGCTCGAAATCTTCGCCGATAACGAGCTCAGTCGAACCGCCGCCGATGTCGATAACCAGCTTACGTCCGCGTTCCGGTTGCGTGTGTTCAACGCCCATAAAAATCAGACGCGCTTCTTCGTTACCGGAGATTATCTCGATGGGATAAGGAATGACTTTTTCCGCTCGTTTGAGAAAATCCGCCGCGTTAGCCGCCTGGCGCAGGGTATGCGTCCCGACGATACAAACGCTGGAAGGGGAGAACCCCTGCAGACGTTCAGCAAACAACGACAGGCAGTTCAGTCCGCGAGTAATCGCTTCTTCGCTCAACACCGAGTTTTCATCCAGGCCATCGGCCAGGTGGACGCGCTGCTTCAGGCGACCGATGATCTGCATTGCCCCGTCGACGACACGGGCGATCACCATATGAAAACTGTTCGAACCAAGGTCGACCGCAGCGAACTCCTGCGGCCGAGGTGTTTTTTCGTTTATTGGCATAGGTTAATCGGGTTGTTCGAGTGATTTGAGATAATCGTAAATCGCCATCTGTGCGCGTACTTTGCGACGATTGCCGCGCGGCACGTAGCGATTACTCAGTTCTTTATCAAGATAGCGCGCTTTTACGGTATCGTTGAACAGGATATCGAGAATATCCAGTACGCGTTGCTTCAGACGCGGGTCCAGCAGCGGTACGGCCACTTCGATACGATAGTCGATATTGCGCGTCATCCAGTCGGCGGAGGATAACCACACCTGTTTATCACCGCCGTTTTCAAAACAATAGACCCTGTCGTGCTCAAGGAAACGGTCAACGATACTAATAACGCGAATATTTTCGCTAATCCCCTCAAGACCCGGGATCAGCGAGCACATGCCGCGGATGAGCAGGTTCACCGGTACGCCGGTGCTGGAGGCGGCGTAGAGTCTGTCCACCAGCCCTTTATCGACCAGGTTATTTAATTTAAGCGTAATTCCGGACGGTTGCCCATTCTGCGCATTGGCGATTTCGCGATCGATCATTTCATACAGCAGACGACGCGAGTTCTGCGGCGATACGAGCAGGTAGTCGAAGCTGACGGGTCGGTAAGGGTTTTCGATAAAGTTAAATACGCGACGGACTTCATTGGTGATGCGCGCGTCGGCAGTGAGTAATGAATAGTCGGTGTAGATACGAGCGGTTTTCTCGTTGAAGTTGCCGGTGCCGATATGTGCATAACGTACTACCTCATCGCCTTCTTTACGTGAAATGAGGAATAGTTTGGCGTGGATCTTCAGCCCCGGCGCCGAGAAGATAACGTGTACGCCGGCTTCAGTCAGACGTTTAGCCCAATGAATATTGGCCTCTTCATCGAAGCGCGCCTGCAGTTCAACCACCACGGTCACTTTTTTACCATTGTGGGCGGCGTGGATCATCGAATCGATAATCCGTGAATCCTTAGCGACGCGGTAAATATTGATTTTGATTGCCAACACGCTTGGATCGAACGAGGCCTGACGCAGCAGTTCAAGCACGTGCTCGAAGGTATGATACGGATAGTAGAGCAGTACGTCGCGTTCGCGGATGGCGTCAAAGCCGTTGCGGAATTTATCGAACCACAGGTGGCGCAGGCGCGGCATCGGTTTGTTGACCAGGTTGGCCTTGCCAACATTCGGGAAACCGATAAAGTCTTTAAAGTTGTGATAACGCCCGCCCGGCAGCATTGAATCGTAGTTGGAGATGGAGAGCTTATCGCGCAGCATTTCAACCATCGCGTCCGGCATATCGCGCTGGTAGACAAAACGTACCGGCTCGGCGGTTAAGCGCTGCTTCAGGCTCGAGGACATCAGCTCCATCAGGCTCGATTCCATTTCGTGTACCAGATCGTACTCGGCATCACGGGTCATTTTCATCGAGTATGCATTAAGGGCATCGTAGTCAAAGAAACCCTTGAAGATATCATCCAGGCAGTAACGCAGAATGTTATCCAGCAGAATCATTGGCTTGCGGCGTCGCGGCGTTTCCGGCGGCAGGTTCACAAAGCGCGGCACCTTATCGGATGGAATTTCCAGCAGCGCGTAGTTAATGGTATCGCCGCGGATAATCTCCACCGCCAGATAGGTGTAATCATCTTTCAGGAATTGAACCAGATCCGTTTCGCGATTGATCAGAATCGGCGAAATATGCTGGCGAAGATACTGTTTGAAGTAGTTGCGCAGCCAGGACTGCTGATTAACGGACAGCTGGCGTTCGTTAATCAGGAAGATCTGATTACGCGCCATTTCCAGCAGCAGTTCATTATAAAGACCATCAAATTCCTGATCGGCCTTGAGCACGCGGGCCTGGATTTTACCTAACAGATGACGTGAATGGGCGGTACTACCTTGTTCTTCACTGATAAGAATGCGTCGCTTAAGTTCAGCGAAACGCACTTTGTAAAACTCATCAAGGTTATTGGAGTAAATTCCTAAGAAGCGCATGCGCTCGATAAGCGGGTTACTCTTGTCCGCCGCTTCCTGAAGTACGCGCTCGTTAAAGGACAACCAGCTGAGTTCTTTTTCGATGTATAGCTTTTCCTGGCCCATTACAACTCACACTCCGGATCATTGACGTCGCTTTTTCATTATGGCGAGCTTTGCCATTGAATGTCCAACTATGTCAAAGCAATATGACAGTTTTCTTTCAATCGGATGTCAGGAAAAAGCGGACGCGTTTGTTTGCTTACGTTATGTTCAGTCAGGGGCGAAATGGAGGGCGAAACGATGTGGGAAACGCGGGCGCTGGAGCTTAACAATCAGGATATCTGGCACTGGCCGTCGGCCTGCCGGTTGATTGAATACGCAATTGAGCATGATTTTAATACCGTGGTGGTGGGGCAGGCCGAGCTATTTGGCAAGCTGGTTTCGCCACAGGGGTATACGCCTTTTGACTATAACGACCGCTTGTCGAGCCAACAACGAGCGCGCTGTATCTATCTCAATCGCCTGGCGTTGCGTTGTCGTGAACAGGGGTTGCGATTTTATCTGCAGGCGAAAGAACTTAGCTTTCCCACCGAACTGTTATTAGCGCATCCGGAACTGCTGGATACCCCGCGCGGGGTGCGTTTTGATGTCGATTTCTGGAGCCGCTGGTTAACTGACAAAGTGCGCGCCGTGTGCCAAAGCGTGCCGGCGCTCACCGGTTTGATTATCGCGCTCTCCAGTACCGACGGTTTACTGCCGATCTCTCGCCCGCAGTGGGTCAGGCAAAGCGACGGTCTTCGCCAGCCGGCGCAAAGCTTGATGCTCTATCGCCGCTGCTTTAATGCCCTGAGCCAGGCGGTAGCCGCGCAAAATAAGCATCTGGTACTGCGTGTCTTCCCTGCCAGCAATGACGATCTCAGCGCCGTGCTGGATGCGATTGAACCGCTGCCGCCTGCGGTTTCGGTATCGATAAAACTCACGCCGGAACGTTTCTGGCCTGCTTTCCCTAACAATCCGGCGCTGTTGGCGGTGCAGACGCGGGATGTATGGATCGATATCGATCTTGCCGGCGAAGAAGTGGGATGGGGCGTCATGCCGTTTTTACGTATTGATGAGCTGCAGGGGCGACTGTTGTGGTGTCAGAGTCGCAACCCGCGCATTACCGGCGCTATCTGTAAAACCAGTTGGGAAAGTATCGATAATCACTGGATCCCTGCGACGCTAAGCGAATGCAACCTCTTCGCCTGTAGTCAGTTGCTGGGTGAAGGGGCGGTAAAAAATCAGCAGCAGTTACTGGTGCAATGGCTGGCGCAACGTTACGGCTGGTGTCCGTCAGCCGATGTCGCGCAGCAGTTCCAGTTGCTGCTTGAACAGGCGACGCAGACGCTCTACCAGTCAATATATGTGCGTGACCATGTTTTCCATCGCCATAGCCAATTGCCTGAAAGCTACGGCCAGGCGGTGTGGAGCCTTTACGGACAACTGGCGCGTAGCCACTGGTTACCCGGTTCGGCGCAGGATATCCACTTCACCCGCGATGACCCGCAGAAGTCGATGGCTAATCTCACGCAAATCGCGCAAGAAAAAGATGAAGTCGCAGCCAGCGCGCAGCAGTTGGGGATAGCGGCGCAAGCGTTCGCTCTCACCGCGGATTTTCCCGCCGCGCTGGCGCTTCGGTGGCGTGAAGAGTGGCAGGGACTGCCGCTCTATTGCCAGTTATTTACCCATGCGCAAAAGGCCTTCTTTACCCTGCACTACGCCCGAGAGGTGGAAAACAGCTGGAGCATGCGGGAAATTTGCCATATCAACGTGCAGGCGTTATATCGCTGCGCATCGGAAATGGAAACGCTTTGTCAGCAGATTGGCGAGGCCTCGCCGGCGTTTTACGTGATGTTCGATCCTGTACGAGCACGTAATCTGGCGGATAGCCTGAGCACCGAGCTGGCGGCGCTCAGGTAACTGCATTAAAGGGTGCGACGTAGGGCTTCAACCAGGCACAGTATCGCCATTGCCTGGCCGTAGGGCATGGCGGTCAGGGGGATATTACGATAGTGGTCGAGGTCGTTGCCCATCGCTGTGCCAAACGACACCTGCGTTAACTCTCCTTGCGGCGAGATATGTTCGATTATACCCCGGCAGGCCCGCTCGGCGACCGGCAGAAACGCGTCGTCGAGGTAGCCGAGGCGCACCGCCTTGAAAATACCCGCGGCAAACCCCGCCGTCGCAGAGGCTTCCAGATAACTATCCGGCTCGTTGAGCAGCGTCGGCCATAGGCCGTTTTCGGCCTGGCAGCGGGCAAGGGCGCTGACCTGAATTTGCAGAGTATTTTGTAACTGGCGGTAAAAGGCGTCGTGCTCGTCGAGATCGAGCATCTCCAGTAGCTCCGGTATCGCCAGCGTTATCCAGCTATTGCCGCGAGCCCACAGCGCGCCGGCGAAATGGTGTCTGCCGTTGAAATGCCAGCCGTGAAACCACAGGCCGCTTTGGCGGTCGCTTAAATAGTGCAGGTGCTGCAAAAACTGAAATTTCGCCTCTTCTACCCAGCGCGATTTAGCAAACATTTTGCCGAGCATCGCCAGCGGCAGCACCGCCATCATTAGCGTATCGTCCCAGATTTGTTGATGATGGGGAGCCTCATAGGTGACGTGCTGCAGGCAGCCTTCATCGGTACGCGGCATCTGGCGATATATAGCGTCTCCCCAGCTTTCCAGGTAGGCGCGCCAGTCGCTGCGAGGCGTCTGTTGATAGCGCAGCGCCAGGGTTAAAAACGGGCAAGCGGTATTGATGTTTTTTTCCGGCGTGCCCTCGGCGAAGCGGGCGCTAAACCAGCCGTCAATAAGTTCACGAGCCCGAAGCGATCCTGTCAGTTGCTGGTAGCGAAACAGGCCAAACAGGGCGATGCCATGCGTCCACTCCCAGCCGTCCCAACCTTTGGTGTCAACCACCCGGCCATCCGCCAGCCGTTGCAAATACTGGCCGCTATCGTCGGTAATCGCGGTTAAGTTGCCGATTAGCGCTTCGATGAGTGACTGTAATTCAGGACGGTTGTTTTTCTGCGACATAGTGATTTCCTTGAGAAGAAACGGCGGCGCGTTGCCAGCGATCGTTGCGATGTGGATGGCCGGTCAATAGCTCGATGGTTTCGCGTGCCAGCGGGCTGGCATCCTGTGGATGACCACCGGCGCGCAGACGCTCCAGTTCGCTAATCAGGATTTGATGTCGCGGCTGGCTCAAGCGAAAACGAAACGCGCCATACATCGCCAGTAGGGCCAGCAGGCCGGGGCCAACGAGGAATACCCACCAGATGCCATTCAGCGCGGCGGTATTCTGCGTTTCGGCGCCTTTGGTGAATCCAAAGGCTTCCAGCGCCAGGCCGACGATAAACAGCGCCAGCGCCTGGGAGAATTTGCGCGTCAGCATCATCACCCCAGCGTAGATCCCTTCGCGGCGCACGCCGGTGTAGGCTTCATCGATATCGGGCAGAAAATTGTAGACATTCCATGGGATAAGATAGGTGCCGCCGCGGGCGATGCCCATCACGATTGCGCCGCCGAGCAGCAGCCAGGAAAGATGGTTGAAAGAAGCGGTCAATTGGCTGAACCACAGTAGCGCGCAGAGGATCAGCGCGATGGCCACCTTATAGGCGTTGCCGTTGCCGACGCGGATGCAAAGCCAGGTAAATAAAGGGATCGCGAAGAACTGAAACAGCGTCATCAGACTCATGGCCTGCGAAGCCAGCGATGTGCCGACACGCAGCACGTAGGTCATATAGTGCATAAACAGCGAGCCGAAAATATCCAGCGCCACCGCGCCGCCGACGTACATCATGATATGAATACGGAAGGTCCGCAGACGGAAGGTCGAGGCCATTTCCCGATACAGCGAACGCAGCGTTTTGCCTAAACCTTGCTGCGTCTGCGGAGGCGGGAGGTTGTCGCGCTCCCAGGTACCGCGCCAGACGAAGATCCACGGCAAGGCAAAAAGCAGGGCGAAGATAATGCCGATATAGAGAAACGCCTGCGATTTATCGGCGACGTGGGCCATGATTTGCCCGGGGATCAGCGCCGCGAGAAAGGCTGTCGCCTGAGCGAATAGCATTCGCGCGCCGGACATTTTCGAGCGCAAATCATAGCGGGTGGTCATCTCTGCAGGCAGCGTATCGTAAGGCACCATCAGCAGGGTGAAGACGGTGCTGAATAGTAGATAGGTACCAAGGTACCAGGCGTAGCCAAAACCACTTATCCACATCAGAGCGAAACAGAGCGATAGCGGCGCGCCGAGAATGAAGAAGATCCGTCGCCGTCCCCAACGGGTGCGAATGTTGTCGGTAATGTAGCCCATCACCGGATCCGTGATGCCGTCCCAAATCTTGGCGATGGCGAAAATAGAGGCCGCGGCGGCGGGTGAGAGCCCGGCGACTTCGATATAAAAGTAGAGCAGCCACAGGCCGGTGATGGTCATCGCGCCGCTGCCGAAAATATCGCCCATCCCCCAGCAGAGGATGTTGCGGGTTTTGACTTCTCGTTGCGGGGTCACTGTCCTCGTCATGAGCGTATCTCTTTGGTAAGGAATGCGAGGTTGCACAGTAAAAGAGGGGGAGGGGGGCGAGAATCCCGACAGTCGGTTTTTCGTACCGTTCTGCGAGCAGCATGCCAAATGGCGACAAAATGAAATAAATCCCGTGATGCTGCTCACATATGCTGCGGTTTAAGAGGGCAATAACTGTGATAACGGCCCTGTTTTCATTTTTTTCGCCGGTAAATTATGCGCGTTATCTCACGTTTTTCCTCTGAGCGTGACGGGGAATGTGAAAGGGTACGCAGATATTTCCGCGGTAGTGATTTAGACCCTACGCTGAGGGCGAGAGAGATGGTGAGATAGGTAATACGTTGATTTCCAGGACATGCTATGAACATTTATCTTTCGCAGCGCCATCCCCATGCGGATGGCGTGACGCCGGATACCGAACTTTTTCAACAGGCGCTGGACGAACTGGCGCAGGCGGGCGGCGGCCAGTTGGTAGTTGATTGCGGCAGGTATGCGCTTGGCGGTTTGCGGATAGGGTCGAACACCTGTCTGTGGCTGTCGCCGGGGGCTGAGCTTATCGTTAGCGAAAACTATGATGACTTTGCTCAGGCGACGGCGCTGAGCCGGGCGGAATCTTCAGATCGGGCCTTTCTGTATGCTGTGGATGCACAGAATATTACCATCTGCGGCGGCGGCGAGATTTACGGCAGCGCTGACGGCTGGTTCTCCCGTGGCGTTGATGCCATGGGCTACCGCACGCCAGCCAGGGCGCGCCCGCGGATCATTTTGCTGGAGAATTGCCGTCGCGTCCGGCTGGAAAATATCACCGTACGACATGCCCCGATGTGGACAATCCATCTGGTCTCCTGTACGGGCGTGGTGGTTGACGGCGTTACCGTCGACAATGATTTGACGATGGCTAATACCGATGCGCTGGATATCGACAGCTGCCAGCAGGTCCATATCGCCAATAGCTATTTCAGCGCGGCGGATGATGCCATCTGTTTGAAAACCACCGATAAACCTGAGCGCATCCAGCGACCGTTGCGTCAGGTAACCATCGTTAACTGCACGCTGCGCTCGAAAAGCTGCGCCTTTAAAATCGGTACTGAAACCTGGCGGGATATTGAAGATGTGCTGGTGAGTAACTGCACTATCTTTGACTCCAATCGCGGCATTGGCCTGATATCCCGCGACGGCGGGCGGCTACGGCGGATGATTTTTAGCAGCATTGCTTTTGATTGCGTGAGCGCGCCGGCCTGTCATTGGGGCGAGGCGGACCCTGTTTTCCTTTCCGCGCGCCGTCGCGATCCGGCGATTGAACCCGGCGAAATCTCACAGATCCAGTTCCGCGGGCTGGTTGGCGAGTGCGAAGGCGCGATAAACCTGCATAGTGAAACGCCAGGTCAGATCCGGCGCATTCTGTTTGACGGCGTGCAGCTAACCCAGAAGCTGAACCTGGCAGCGGAGCAGGGGCTTTATGATATCCGCCCGCCGTGCAATCCGATGTCGCCGACCGGGATGGGGATTGATAACGCCTGGTGTTTGAATCCGCAAAGCGGCCGCGTTTGGGGTGTCGAGCCTTATCCCGGCGGTTTGCCGGTACTGTATGCTAACGGCGTAGCGGGTCTGACACTGCGCGAATTTGATTATCAGCGCCCGACCCCATTACCGGCAGCCTGGAACCCTAACGCGCTATGTCTGGAAAACGGAGATATTTAGCGAGGAAACAAGAGAGGAAGTTGCCCCGGCGATTGCTCCGGGGCCAGAACAAGTTATTCTTCAGCGGCATAGCCCTGCGGCGGCAGCTTGCGATTATCCAGCCACGCAGAGTTAGCTTCCATACGCAGGCGACCATCAACAAACCAGCTCACCACCAGCGGGTAGATATCGTGCTCCTGCGCCTGAACGCGGGCGGTAACGTCATCTTCGCTGTCTTCCGGAAATACCGGTACCCGAGCCTGTAAGATCACCGGCCCGCCGTCGAGCTCGTCGGTGACGAAATGCACCGAGGTGCCATGTTCCTCATCACCGTTTTCCAGCGCCTGGCGATGAGTATGCAGCCCGGGATATTTCGGCAGCAGAGAAGGATGGATATTCAGCAAGCGCCCCTGATAGTGGTCAACAAACGCTGGGCTAAGGATGCGCATATAGCCTGCCAGCACCACCAAATCCGGTTGAAAGGCGTCGATTTGCTGCATCAGCTCGCGGTCGAAGGCCTCGCGGCTATCAAACGCTTTCGGCGAGAGCGCAAAGGCCGGAATACCGGCCTCGCGGGCGCGCTCAAGGCCGAATGCTTCGGCCTTATTGCTGAATACCGCACGCAGGGTGCCGTTGATTTGCTTCCGGGCGCAGGCATCAATAATCGCCTGTAGATTACTGCCGTTACCGGAAATCAGCACCACAATGTTTTTCATTCAATGACCACACGTTGTTCGGCATCGGATGCCTTGATATAACCGATTTTCCACGCGTTTTCACCCTGCTCGTTCAGCAGGGCGATAGCTTTATCCGCCTCGGCTGCCGGGAGCGCGACCAGCATGCCGACGCCGCAGTTAAAGGTGCGGTACATTTCGTGGCTGCTGACATTACCGGCGGTTTGCAGCCAGTTGAAGACTTCCGGCCACTGCCAGGATGACTCGTCGATCACTGCCTGGGTGTTGTCCGGCAGTACGCGCGGGATATTTTCCCAGAAGCCGCCGCCGGTCAGGTGGGCGATAGCGTGGACGTCGACATTGGCAATCAGATTCAGAATCGATTTGACATAAATACGGGTCGGCGCCAGCAGGTGGTCGGCCAGCGGTTTGCCGTTGAGGTCGGTGGTCTGCGGGTCAACGCCGCTGACTTCGATAATCTTACGTACCAGCGAGTAGCCGTTAGAGTGCGGGCCGCTGGAGGCAAGCGCGACCAGTACGTCGCCGTCAGCCACTTTGCTGCCGTCGATGATTTCTGATTTTTCTACCACGCCGACGCAGAAACCGGCCACGTCATAATCTTCACCATGGTACATACCCGGCATCTCTGCCGTTTCGCCGCCAACCAGCGCGCAGCCGGACTGTAAGCAGCCTTCGGCGATGCCGTTGATGACGCTTGCCGCGGTGTCTACGTCCAGTTTACCGGTCGCGTAGTAGTCAAGGAAAAATAGCGGCTCGGCGCCCTGAACCACCAGGTCATTAACGCACATGGCGACCAGATCGATACCGATAGTGTCGTGACGTTTAAGGTCCATCGCCAGACGCAGCTTGGTGCCGACGCCGTCGGTGCCGGAGACCAGTACCGGTTCGCGGTATTTCTGCGGCAGAGCGCACAGCGCGCCGAATCCGCCCAGTCCGCCCATCACTTCCGGGCGACGGGTTTTCTTCACCACGCCCTTAATACGGTCGACGAGAGCGTTGCCTGCATCAATATCCACGCCGGCATCTTTATAGCTGAGAGAGGTTTTATCGGTCACTGCGAAGTCTCCACGCGTTTGCGGTAGCAAGAAAAATCGGCGCAATTCTAACAGGGAAAGCAAACGTTTGCGAGCCTGCTTTACACTCGATTTAAAACGGCTTACAGATGAGCAAATTTGATACTGTTCACGAAAATGAAACCGGGTACAGTCTTCTGCTTGCCTCGCCTTTGTTGAATGATCATTATGCCAATGAAACCGGTTTCTGTTTGGTGAAAAGCGAATAACGATCGTCTAAAGGGAGAGCATATGTCCGGATTCAAAGAAGGTTTTCTGTGGGGCGGCGCGGTAGCGGCGCATCAGCTTGAGGGCGGCTGGCAAGAAGGAGGGAAGGGGGTTAGCGTTGCTGACGTGATGACCGCAGGCGCCCACGGGGTGCCGCGTACGATCACCGACGGCGTACTGCCTGGTCATAACTATCCCAACCATGAGGCAATTGATTTTTATTATCGTTATAAAGAAGACGTAGCGCTGTTTGCCGAACTGGGATTTAAGTGTTTCCGTACTTCAATTGCCTGGACGCGCATTTTTCCGCTGGGTGATGAGCTGGAGCCCAATGAAGCGGGCCTGCAATTCTATGACGATCTGTTCGACGAGTGCCTGAAATATGGTATCGAACCGGTGATCACGCTCTCCCATTTTGAGATGCCTTACCACCTGGTGACTGAATACGGCGGCTGGCGCAACCGTAAACTCATTGATTTCTTTGTCCGCTTCGCGAAGGTAGTGTTTACCCGCTATCAGCACAAAGTGAAGTACTGGATGACCTTTAACGAGATCAACAACCAGGCCAACTTCCATGAAGATTTCGCCCCCTTTACCAACTCGGGCCTGAAGTATCAGCCCGGCGAAGACCGTGAACCGGTGATGTTCCAGGCCGCCCATTATGAACTAGTCGCCAGTGCGCTGGCGGTAGAGGCGGCACGCGAGATTAATCCTGCCCTGCAGATTGGCTGTATGATCGCGATGTGTCCTATCTATCCGCTCACCTGCGCGCCGGACGACATGATGATGGCGATGAACGCCATGCATCGTCGTTACTGGTTTACCGATGTGCATGTACGCGGTCGCTATCCGCAACATCTGCTCAACTACTTCGCGCGCCGCGGTTTTACGCTGGATATTACCGACGCCGACCGCCGGGCGTTACAAGAGGGCTGTGTCGACTATATTGGTTTTAGCTACTATATGTCCTTCGCCACCAAAGCGACTGACGATAATCCGCACCTGGATTACGACGAAAGCACCAGCCTGGTCTCCAACCCGTACGTGAAGAAATCGGATTGGGGCTGGCAGATTGACCCGGTTGGCCTGCGCTACTCGCTCAATTGGTTCTGGGATCATTATCAACTGCCGCTGTTTATCGTTGAAAACGGCTTTGGCGCCATTGACGTGCGTGAAGCGGACGGCAGCGTGGACGACCAGTATCGTATCGATTATCTCAGCGCCCATATTGCCGAAATGAAAAAAGCGGTGGTGGAAGATGGCGTCGACCTGATGGGGTATACCCCGTGGGGCTGCATCGACCTGGTCTCCGCCGGTACCGGGGAGATGAAAAAGCGCTATGGATTTATCTTTGTTGATAAAGATAACGAAGGTCGCGGTACGTTGGCCCGCAGCCGGAAAAAATCTTTTGCCTGGTATCAGCAGGTTATTGCCAGTAACGGCGAAAACCTGTAGTTGCCAACAAGCGTAGCGTTGCCAGATATAAAAGCCGAAGGGGAACCTCCGGCTTTTTTTGTTTGTTTTATAATGTGTAACAATCCATAAATCACTTTGTTTGATATACGTCAAGCAAGATGGGTATGGCGCAATCCGCAAAAAGCGGTATAATCCCGCGATTTTTTTTGTGGCTGCCCCTCAGAGGAGAAAGAGAATGAAGATCGTGGAAGTGAAACATCCACTCGTCAAACACAAGCTGGGCCTGATGCGTGAGCATGACATCAGTACTAAACGCTTCCGTGAACTCGCCTCAGAGGTTGGTAGCTTACTGACCTACGAAGCAACCGCCGATCTCGCTACCGAGCGTGTCACCATCGAAGGCTGGAACGGTCCGGTCGAAGTTGAGCAGATCAAAGGGAAGAAAATTACCGTAGTGCCCATTCTGCGTGCCGGTCTGGGGATGATGGAAGGCGTGCTGGAGCACGTGCCGAGCGCGCGTATCAGCGTCGTGGGTATCTACCGTGATGAAGAAACTCTGGAGCCGGTTCCTTACTTCCAGAAGCTGGTTTCTAACATTGACGAGCGTATGGCGCTGGTGGTTGACCCAATGCTGGCAACCGGCGGTTCGATGATCGCGACTATCGACCTGCTGAAAAAAGCGGGCTGCTCGAGCATTAAGGTGCTGGTGCTGGTGGCGGCGCCGGAAGGCATTGCCGCGCTGGAGAAAGCGCATCCTGACGTCGAGCTGTACACCGCGTCCGTCGACCAGGGCCTCAACGAGCACGGATACATTATTCCGGGCCTCGGCGATGCCGGCGATAAGATTTTCGGTACCAAATAAATGATGAAGTGATAAAAAGCCGACTTTGAGAGTCGGCTTTTTTTTGAATAAATCACGCCCACAACAAATAACAAACGACTCTCAGAGGACAACATTATGACGCGCCGTGCAATCGGGGTGAGTGAAAGACCGCCGCTTTTACAGACAATCCCGCTTAGTTTGCAACATCTGTTCGCCATGTTTGGCGCAACGGTTCTGGTGCCTATCCTGTTCCACATTAACCCGGCTACCGTACTGCTGTTTAACGGCATCGGTACGCTGTTGTACCTCTTTATCTGTAAAGGCAAAATTCCGGCCTATCTGGGGTCGAGCTTCGCCTTTATCTCCCCGGTGTTACTGTTGTTGCCGCTGGGTTATGAAGTGGCGCTCGGCGGCTTCATTATGTGCGGCGTCCTGTTCTGCATCGTCTCCTTTATTGTCAAAAAAGCCGGTACCGGCTGGCTGGATGTAATGTTCCCGCCGGCGGCGATGGGCGCCATCGTGGCGGTTATCGGCCTGGAACTGGCGGGCGTGGCGGCGAATATGGCCGGGCTGCTGCCGGCTGACGGTCAAGCCCCCGACAGCAAAACCATTATTATTTCGATGGTAACGCTGGCGGTGACGGTTTTTGGTTCCGTACTGTTCCGCGGTTTCCTGGCGATTATCCCAATTCTTATCGGCGTGCTGGTGGGCTATGCGCTCTCCTTCGTGATGGGCGTAGTCGATACGACGCCTATCGCCGAAGCGCACTGGTTCGCATTGCCGACCTTCTACACCCCGCGCTTTGAGTGGTTTGCCATTTTCACCATTCTGCCTGCCGCGCTGGTGGTCATTGCCGAGCACGTGGGGCACCTGGTGGTGACCGCCAATATTGTTAAGCGCGACCTGATCCGCGATCCGGGTCTGCACCGCTCGATGTTCGCCAACGGGCTGTCGACGATTGTCTCCGGTTTCTTTGGCTCGACGCCAAACACCACCTACGGTGAAAATATCGGCGTGATGGCGATTACCCGCGTATACAGTACCTGGGTTATTGGCGGTGCGGCGATTATCGCGATTCTGCTCTCCTGCGTCGGGAAGCTGGCGGCGGCGATCCAGATTATCCCGGTTCCGGTGATGGGCGGCGTTTCTCTGCTGCTGTACGGGGTGATCGGCGCATCCGGTATCCGCGTGCTGATCGAATCAAAGGTCGATTACAGCAAAGCGCAGAACCTGATTCTGACCTCAGTCATTCTGATCATCGGCGTGAGCGGCGCCAAGGTGCATATTGGCGCGGCGGAGCTGAAAGGCATGGCGCTGGCGACGATCGTCGGTATCTGCCTGAGCCTGATCTTTAAACTGATCAGCGTCCTGCGTCCGGAAGAAGTGGTGCTGGACGCCGCGGATAGCGAAGAAGCGAAATAACGATCCTGATACCGGGCAGCGATCCTGCCCGGTTCTCTCCGGACCTAAAACTGTGTTAAACTCTTCGCGTTTTTCTGTAAGCCTATGTTGAGGTCCATCTGAACGCTCCGGCACAGCTCTCTTTGCCACTGTATCTTCCTGACGACGAAACGTTCGCGAGTTTCTGGCCGGGTGATAATCCTTCCCTACTTGCCGCTCTGCAGAACGTACTGCGGCAGGAACACAGCGGATACATCTATATCTGGTCACGCGAAGGCGCGGGGCGTAGCCACCTTTTGCATGCCGCCTGCGCTGAGCTATCCCAGCGTGGCGATGCCGTCGGCTACGTGCCGTTGGATAAGCGCACGTGGTTCGTGCCGGAAGTGCTGGACGGCATGGAGCAACTGGCGCTGGTGTGTATCGATAACATCGAGTGCGTGGCGGGGGATGAGCCCTGGGAGATGGCTATCTTTAATCTCTATAACCGTATTCTCGAATCAGGTAAAACTCGCCTGCTGATCACCGGCGATTGCCCGCCGCGGCAGCTGCATCTCGGCCTGCCGGATCTCGCCTCGCGCCTTGACTGGGGCCAAATCTACAAGCTGCAACCGCTGTCGGATGAAGATAAGCTGCAGGCGCTGCAGCTGCGCGCCAGATTACGCGGTTTCGAGATGCCGGAAGACGTCTGCCGTTTCCTGCTCAAGCGGCTGGATAGAGAAATGCGCTCGCTGTTTATGACGCTCGATCAGCTGGATCACGCGTCGATTACCGCCCAACGAAAACTGACGATCCCATTCGTTAAAGAGATCCTGAAGCTTTAGGCCGAAAGCGACGCCAGCTCCTGCTCTGCCAGGCCGGTTAGCTGCGCCACCAGCGCGGGGGCGAGGCCGCTACGTAACATCGCGGCGGCGATACGCAGCGCTTCTTCTTTACGCCCCTCAGCCAGACCTTCTTGCCGGCCCTGAAGCAGACCGCGCTCCAGCCCTTGCTGCTCGAGATATTCTGCAATAGTCATCAGCGTCTCCTTATGTTGCGGCGTCCGGCGCGCCAGCTCACGAATAAACTTTATCGGTTCGCGGCTATTTCCCGCGAGCACCAGGTAGTGCATTAGCGCCTGCACCTGTGTTTGCGTGGCTAATCCAGTCAATAATAATTCGCCCAGCTTGTCGAGTAACTGCGCCAGATCGCGTTGTCGAATATGTTTTTGCAGTAATTCCAGCGTTGCCATACGTTGATGAGTGGCGATTTCATCATCCGGTATGACGGTGATATCCGCCAGCGGAAATTCGCCATGGTAGAGCGTGGTCGCCAGCTCCGGCGCGGCAAACTCATCCAGCCAGCGCATAGAAAACGGATAGGGCGTTACCAGGCCGTGGTAGAAAAGTACCGGGATTACCAGGGGGAGTTTTTCGTGTCCGGCATCAAGGTGGCGCTGCATGACGGCGACGGCGTAGCGCATCAGGCGAAAGGCCATATGCCGGTCGGGACTGCTTTGATGTTCGATCAGCGCGTAAATATAGCCGTCGCCCGCGGTGGTTTGCAGCGAGTAGAGAATATCTGAGTAGTAAGGTCTGAGATCTTCTTCGACAAAATTACCCGATTCTAAATGTAGCGTACGCAGATCGCAGATCTTCTTAAGCGCTTCAGGAAGATACAACTGGAGAAAATCGCGCGCGGTATCCGAATGGGAAAGATAGGTTTTAAATACTGCGTCATGCGGTGTGGAAATAGCTTTATTCATTGGCAATCCGTCCAGTGGATTCAGGTGATGGACGGACAGTAGCACTACTGCGCGAGGCGAGGGGATTGGCCTGTTTTTTCTGGAAGCGGCCACGAAAAAAATCGCGCCGCGGGCAACACCGGCGGCGCGTAGGGGTTAGCTGACGATTTCCAGCACCTGTTCCGGCGGGCGGCCGATACGCGCCTGGCCGTGGCTGACCACGATGGGCCGTTCGATGAGTTTCGGGTTCTCGACCATGGCCTTAATCAACGCCTCTTCGCTGAGCTGTGGGTCGGCGAGATTGAGCGACTTATACAGATCTTCTTTCTGGCGCATCAGTTCACGGGCGCTGCTCATATTGAGCATTTTCAACAGCTGGCGCAGCGTCGCGGCATCCGGCGGTGTCTCCAGATACAGCACCACTTCAGGGTCGATGCCGTTGGCTTTCAGCAGGCTGAGCGTGTCGCGGCTCTTCGAGCAGCGCGGGTTGTGGTAAATTTTTACCGCGTCAGACATGTGGTCTCCTTACATTTTCTGATAGGGGCGGAATCTTTCCTGCAGCTGGCGCAGCTGGTCGATGCGAGCGTCGTAGCGCGCCTGCTGCAAACTGCCCAATTTCACTTGCGAACTGGCGCTGCTCAGCAGCGAGATGGCCTGGTCAAGCCTGCCGGCCAGCGCCATGCCTTCGGCCCGCGCCGCCAGCTCCTGGTCGCGATGACCCAAGGCGCCTTCCGCCTGCGCCAGCAGGTCCCAACCGTTGCCGTCATCTTTATTATTAAAGGTGTAGCGATTGAGTATGGTAGCGGCTTCCGCCGGCTGCCCGCCCTGAAGATAGGCGTTGGCCAGGTTCAGCTGCAGGACCGGATCGGTGCGGATCTCTTTGGCGTTTTTCAGACGGTTAATCGCGTCAGTGGTCTTTTTCTGTCCAAGATCGATATCGGTGGCAAGGTCAAGATACCAGGGATTTTGCGGATCGGCGCTGAGTAGCGGCTGTAGCGTTTTGCGCGCCTGATCGTAGTTATTGCTCTCCATGGCCAATAGCGCGCGGCCATACAGCGCGGCGTGCTGCTCGCGGATATTGCCTTTCGACCAGGCGTCAAGCAGATCGCTGCCGAGCTTATTTTCCCCGGAATTGTACATCCCGAGCGTACGGGCCTTGGCGAGATAGAAATCCGCCGACGACTGGACCACCACCGGACGCATCTGATTGGCGCGGTTACGGGCGTCGGCCAGACGGCTTTCCGGCAGCGGGTGAGTAAGCAGCATTTCCGGCGGGCGGCTGGAATAACGGGATTCGTCGAGTAATTTACCCATAAACGCCGGCATTGCCTGCGGATCGAAACCGGAACGCTGCAATACCTGAATACCGATGCGGTCAGCTTCTTCTTCATTCTGACGGGTGAAACTAATCATCCCCTGCTGGGTGCCGGCAAGGGTGCCGGTTAATGCCGCCATCCCCGCCTGCGGGCTGGCCATCGCCAGCAGAATTGAGCCCAGCGCGCCCACCCAGGTTAGCGGCGCGCTACGTTTTTGGTCTTCCATCGCGCGCGCCAGATGGCGCTGGGTAACGTGGGAGATTTCGTGCGCCATCACCGAGGCGAGCTCGCTTTCGTTATCGGAATAACGGAACAGCGCCGAGTGCAACACCACGTTGCCGCCGAAGAAGGCGAAGGCGTTAATCTGATCGTTATTAATCAGATAAAAGTGGAACGGCGTACGCACGGAGTTAGCATGGGCGACCAGGCGCATGCCCAGCCCGTTAATGTATTGCACCAGCAGCGGGTCGTTAATCAGCGGCGCGCTGCCGCGCAGCTGGCGCACGTAGTAATCCCCCATCTGCATTTCCTGACCGATGGAAAGCGTGCTTCCTGCCGAGGTGCCCATATCCGGCAGCGTATCAGCCGAGTCAGCGGCGGCAGGTAATATCGTCCCCAGCGTCAGCGACGCGACGGCGGCGGCCACCAGCGTTTTCTTTAACTGCCTGAACATAACCTCTGTCCTGTAATGTGGGTGTGCCAGTTTGACCGGTTGCGCGGCCCAATGTTCCCGTGCCGCAGATTCTGCGAGTTTAGCTGTGGTTGATGGCGTTGAAAATATGATATTCGCACAGTTGTGCAGGTTTGTGTCATAGCCAATAAAAAGCGAAGTCTTTTTTGTGACACTTAGATACAATTCCCCGGATTGTGGCGATTTGCGCTTCAGGGAAGGGTTTATGCTTGAGATGTTAATGCAGTGGTATCGTCGTCGTTTCAGCGACCCGGAAGCGATAGCGCTGCTGGTTATTCTGCTGGCCGGCTTCGGCATTATGTTCTTTTTCAGCGGCCTGCTGGCGCCGCTTCTGGTCGCCATCGTGTTGGCCTATCTGCTGGAGTGGCCGACCGTTCGCCTGGAGCGTATCGGCCTGTCGCGAACCTGGGCCACCTCGCTGGTGCTGGTGCTATTTGTCGGTATCTTGCTGCTGATGGCCTTTGTGGTGATGCCGGTGGCCTGGCAACAGGGCATTTATCTCATCCGCGATATGCCTGGCATGCTTAATAAGCTTTCCGATTTCGCCGCCACGCTGCCGCGTCGCTATCCGGCATTGGTGGATGCCGGCATCATCGATGCGATGGCGGAAAACGTGCGCACTCGCATGTTGACCGTGGGGGATTCGGTGGTGAAGTATTCGCTCGCCTCGCTGGTGGGCCTGCTGACCCTGGCGGTTTATCTGGTCCTGGTTCCGCTGATGGTTTTCTTCCTGCTGAAAGACAAACAGCAGATGCTGAATGCCGTACGCCGGGTATTGCCGCGTAATCGCGGTCTGGCGGGGCAGGTGTGGAAGGAGATGAACCAGCAGATTACCAACTATATCCGCGGTAAGGTGCTGGAGATGATTGTCGTCGGCGTCGCTACCTGGATAGGCTTCATTCTCTTCGGTCTTAACTACTCGCTGCTGCTGGCCGTACTGGTGGGATTCTCGGTGTTAATCCCCTATATCGGCGCTTTTGTGGTCACTATTCCGGTGATCGGCGTGGCGTTGTTCCAGTTCGGCGCGGGTACTGAGTTCTGGAGCCTGTTTGCCGTATACCTGATTATTCAGGGGCTGGACGGCAACCTGCTGGTGCCGGTGCTGTTCTCGGAGGCGGTGAATTTACATCCGCTGGTGATCATTCTGTCGGTGGTGATTTTTGGCGGGCTGTGGGGCTTCTGGGGCGTTTTCTTCGCGATTCCGCTGGCGACGCTTATCAAGGCGGTAATGCATGCCTGGCCAGATGGAATGGCTATCGAAGACGAGTGACGCGCTGATTGAACCAAAAAAAACGCCGGGCGATTTTTTATCCCCCGGCGTTTTTCATTTAGAGGTTATGCGTTTTCTTTCAGCCAGTTCAGCACGACATCGTGGTGATTGCTGGTTTTGAAGTTATCAAACACATGTTCAATCTTGCCGTCAGCATCAATGAGGAAGCTAATACGGTGAATGCCGTCGTAGGTTTTCCCCATAAATGATTTTTCGCCCCAGACGCCGAACTGTTCGCAGACCTGATGATCTTCATCAGACAGCAGCGTAAAGTTCAGCAGCTCTTTTTCGGCAAAACGAGACAGCTTTTCTGGTTTATCAGTGCTGATACCCAGTACTTCGACGCCCGCTTTTTTCAGGTCGTCCATATTATCGCGTAAACCGCACGCTTGTACGGTGCAGCCTGGGGTCATGGCTTTCGGGTAAAAATAAACCAGAACACGCTGTCCCTGGAAGTCGGTTAAATTTACTTCCTCGCCGTCCTGGTCCGGTAAGCTAAATTTCGGTGCGATATCACCGGCTTTCAGTGGGGTCATTGGTTAAACTCCATCCTGTTCATCATGCTGTGAATAATTAACGATGTTAATACTGCCTTGTGCGCTCAGTTCTGTACATAGTGCTTTGAACGCTTGCTCGATATTTGTCGTGTTTTGCGAGGCAGGACTGTGCGCGGTGATTTGAATAAATAGCTGAGCGGCGTCTTTATCTTCTCCCGGTTGAGTTCGGGAGACCAGTTCGGCAATATTCATATTCCACGTGTCGCACAGCGCGGTAAAGCGCTCAATAATATGCGGCGAGTCCGGCACCTCTACCTGGATCCAAACCGTATTCGGCATCGCCTGCGGCGGCCGGGCGGAGGTGCGCTTCATTACGATCAGCAAATCCAGCTCGGCTCCTTTTAACGGCAGCGTTGATTCGATCAGGTTAATCGCGTTCCACGAGCCGGAAAGCAGCATTATAAACGTGAACTCGTCGCCGAGCATGGCCAACCGGCTGTCTTCAATGTTGCAGCCGCAGCTGCTGACGTGGCGAGTGATTGTGTTTACGATGCCGGGGCGGTCTGCGCCCAGAGCGGTAATCACCAGATAGTGTTGTAATGAGGCTGTCAAACCTGTTCTTCCTTTAAAAAGGTGAGGTAACATTAGGAAAGCATAAAAAAAACCGGCGTACAACATCCCAGATGGCGTTGGGTCTCTTGCTTTTATTGCGGCACCAAACGTAACATTGAGAATCTTGTCCCACTTCTGCTCTGAGGATGGCCCATGTTCACGGGAAGTATTGTAGCGCTTGTCACGCCGATGGATGATAACGGTAATGTCTGCCGGTCAAGCCTGAAAAAACTGATTGATTACCATGTCGCCAACGGAACCTCGGCGATTGTTTCTGTAGGGACTACCGGCGAATCCGCCACGTTAAGCCATGAAGAGCATGGCGACGTCGTAATGATGACCCTCGAGCTGGCCGATGGCCGCATTCCGGTCATTGCAGGTACCGGTGCAAATGCAACCGCAGAGGCGATTAGCCTGACCAAGCGTTTTAACGATAGCGGCGTTGTCGGCTGCCTGACGGTCACTCCTTATTATAACCGTCCGACCCAGGAAGGCCTGTTCCAACACTTTAAAGCTATCGCTGAACATACTGACCTGCCGCAAATTCTGTATAATGTGCCGTCCCGTACCGGTTGCGATATGCTGCCGGAAACCGTCGGTCGCCTGGCGGAAATTAAAAATATTGTCGGTATTAAGGAAGCAACAGGGAACTTAAGTCGTGTTCACCAGATCAAAGAGCTGGTTTCAGACGACTTTATTCTGCTGAGCGGCGATGACGCGACCGGCATGGACTTTATCCAGCTCGGCGGCGTCGGCGTCATTTCCGTCACGGCGAACGTTGCTGCGCGTGAAATGGCGGACATGTGCCGACTGGCGATGGCGGGGCAATTCGCGGAAGCTCGCGCGATTAACCAGCGTCTGATGCCGCTGCATACAAAATTATTTGTCGAACCCAACCCGATCCCAGTCAAATGGGCTTGTAAGGCGTTGGGACTTGTAGCGACCGACACGCTGCGCCTGCCGATGACGCCGATTACCGAAGCGGGTACGAAAGCGGTTACCGCAGCGCTGAAGCATGCCGGTTTGCTGTAGAGTTTAGGGAGATTTGATGGCTTACTCAGTACAGAAGTCGCGCCTGGCGAAGGTTGCGGGTGTTTCGCTGGTTTTACTCCTCGCGGCCTGTAGTTCTGACTCGCGCTATAAGCGTCAGGTTAGCGGCGACGAGGCTTATTTAGATGCCGCGCCGCTCAGTGAACTTCACGCCCCGGCGGGGATGATCCTGCCGCTGCAGACTGGCGACTACAACATTCCGGTTGCCGCGAGCACCGGCGCGGTAGGTAAGGCGCTGGACATTCGTCCACCGGCTCAGGCGTTAGCCCTGGTCAGCGGCGCGCGTACCCAGTTTAACGGCGACACCTCCACCTTGATGGTTGAAAATAGCCGCAGCGGTTCTTTATGGGCGCAGGTTGTCAGCATCATCCAGGCGAAAAACTACACCATCACCAAGCGTGACGATGCAGGCCAGACGCTGAATACCGATTGGGTAGAGTGGAACCGCCTTGATGAAGACCAGCAGTACCGTGGCCGTTATCAAATCTCCGTTAAGCCGCAGGGCTATCAGCAGGCGGTGGTAGTGAAGTTGGTGAACCTGGAGCAGGCGGGCAAGCCCGTGTCTGACCCGGCTTCTCTGCAGCGCTACAGCACCTCGATGCTGAACGTTATCTCTTCCGGTCTTGATTCTAACGCCACCAATGCGCAGAACGCGGCGCAGAGAAGCGCTGGCGCGACCTTCGACGTGCAGAGCGCGGCGGATGACACCGGCTTGCCGATGCTGGTGGTGCGCGCGCCATTCAACATGGTATGGCAGAAACTGCCGGCCACGCTTGAAAAAGTGGGCATGAAGGTGACCGACAGCACTCGCTCCCAGGGCAGCATGGCGGTAACTTACAAGCCGCTGTCTGACAGCAGCTGGCAGGAACTGGGCGCCAGTGACCCACAGCTGGTCTCTGGCGACTATAAACTGCAGGTCGGCGATCTCGATAACCGCAGTAGTCTGCAGTTCATCGACCCGAAAGGCCATACTCTGACGCAGTCGCAAAATGACGCCCTGGTAGCCGTATTCCAGGCCGCATTTAACAAGTAATAAAAAGGGCTGGAGCAATCCGGCCCTTTTTAATGTATAGTGACGCAAACGTGTGCGTGGCCGCAAAGTCCGGTAAATTGCCTGATTTTGCCTACGGGCGGAAACGTAATTTTTTGGCTTAATATCACTGGAGTGGTGAAAGATGAAAAAGCAAGCTGAGTTGTATCGTGGCAAAGCGAAAACGGTATACAGCACCGAAAACCCGGATCTGCTGGTACTTGAATTCCGTAACGATACGTCAGCAGGGGATGGCGCCCGCATCGAACAGTTCGATCGTAAAGGTATGGTGAATAACAAATTCAACCATTTCATTATGAGCAAGCTGGAACAAGCCGGTATCCCGACCCAAATGGAAGCGCTGCTTTCCGATACTGAATGCCTGGTGAAGAAGCTGGATATGGTGCCGGTTGAATGCGTGATTCGTAACCGCGCGGCGGGCTCGCTGGTGAAACGCCTGGGTATTGAAGAAGGTATCGAACTGACTCCGCCGTTGTTCGATCTGTTCCTGAAAAACGACGCCATGCACGACCCGATGGTCAACGAATCCTACTGCGAGACGTTCGGCTGGGTGAATAAAGAAAACCTGGCGCGCATGAAAGAGCTCAGCTACAAAGCGAATGACGTACTCAGCAAGCTGTTTGATGATGCCGGTCTGATTCTGGTCGACTTCAAGCTGGAGTTCGGCCTGTTCAAAGGCGAAGTGGTGCTTGGCGATGAATTTTCTCCGGACGGTAGCCGTCTGTGGGATAAAAACACCCTCGATAAAATGGACAAAGATCGCTTCCGCCAGAGTCTCGGCGGCCTGATCGAAGCTTACGAAGAAGTGGCCCACCGTCTGGGCGTCAAGCTCGACTAATCTCCTCCGCGCCGGAAGAAATCGTCTCTTCCGGCGCTCTTATTCGTTGTTTCCTGTGGTAATCCTCCGCTGAACCGCCTACGATCTCTCATATTCGTAACATGATGGAATAGAGGTGCTTATGCGCTGGCAAGGGCGTCGTGAAAGCGACAATGTGGAAGACAGACGTAGTGATTCAGGTTCGCCGCTGGGCGGCGGCGGTGGCGGTTTCCGCATTCCAAGCGGTAAAGGCGGCATCGTCCTGCTGATTATCGTTCTGGTGGCGGGTTATTATGGCGTGGATTTAACCGGCATGCTGACCGGCGAACCGATGCCGCAGCAGCAGACTTCTACCCAACGTTCCATCAGCCCGAAGGATGACGAAGCGGCGAAGTTCACCTCCGTTATTCTGGCAACCACCGAAGACACCTGGGGGCCTATTTTCGAAAAGATGGGGCGGCAATACGTTCAGCCGAAGCTGGTGATGTATCGCGGCGCGACCCGTACCGGTTGCGGCACCGGCCAATCGGTGATGGGGCCGTTCTACTGTCCGGCGGACAGCACGGTCTATATCGACCTGTCATTCTATGACGAGATGAAAAACAAACTCGGCGCTGACGGCGACTTTGCGCAGGGCTACGTGATTGCGCACGAAGTCGGCCATCATGTGCAGAAACTGCTCGGCATCGAACCTAAGGTCCGTCAGATGCAGCAGCAGGCTTCGCAGACCGAAGTGAACCGCCTGTCGGTGAAAATGGAGCTGCAGGCAGACTGCTTTGCGGGCGTCTGGGGCAATAACATGCAGAAGCAGGATGTGATGGAAACCGGCGATCTGCAGGAAGCGCTCAATGCCGCTGAGGCCATCGGCGACGATCGTCTGCAGGAACAAAGCCAGGGCCGCGTAGTGCCGGACAGCTTCACCCATGGGACTTCCCAGCAGCGCTATACCTGGTTCAAACGCGGTTTTGATAGCGGCGATCCTGCGCAGTGTAATACCTTCGGCAGCGCGCTTCGCTAACGTTCGCCGATGAAAGCACTGCTTGACCTGACCGCGCGGATGGCGCGCGAGGGCATTCGTCGCCTGCTGGTGCTTAGCGGCGACGAAGACTGGTGCCTGACGCAAGCCCTGGATTTGCGAGCGCGGCTGGAGGGCGATGGACTGTGGGTCGGCCCGTCGTCACAGCTGGCGCCCTGCGCGGCGCCGGGCGCGCTGAAAACGCTGCTCGGGCGCGAATTTCAGCATGCCTTTTTCGACGCTCGCCGCGGTTTTGACGTGGCGGCTTTTGCCGCGCTTGCCGGCACGCTGCGCGCCGGCAGCTGGTTAGTGCTGCTGGCGCCGGATTTTGCCCGCTGGCCTGAGCAGGCGGATGGCGATTCGCTGCGCTGGAGCGATACGTCTGAACCAATCGCCACCCCTAACTTTGTCCACCGTTGTCTCCAGCTCTTCACCGCGGATCCTGAGGTCGCACTGTGGCGACAGGGCTACGGCTTACGGTTGCCGGAGCTCGCTCCGCGCAGAGACTGGCACGCTGCCGATGGCTACCCGCAGGCCGAACAGGCCGCCATTCTTTCGTCACTACTGTCATCGCCCCCGGAAATTGCCGCCGTCACCGCCGGGCGCGGGCGCGGTAAATCTGCGCTGGCGGGAATGTTGATTCATCAGCTCACCGGCTCCACCATCGTCACCGCGCCGACGCGCGACGCGACGGAAGTCATCGCCGTTTTTGCGGGACAAAAGATATGCTTTATGGCGCCCGATGCGCTGCTGGCAAGCGATGCGAAAGCCGACTGGCTGGTGGTCGATGAGGCCGCCGCTATCCCGGCACCGACGCTGCGCCAGCTGACGGCGCGTTTTCCCCATACGCTGTTAACGACGACGGTTCAGGGCTATGAGGGAACCGGCCGCGGCTTCTTATTGAAGTTCTGCGCCGGTTTCCCAACGCTACGGCGGTATAACCTGTCGTCGCCGATTCGCTGGGCGCCGGGTTGCCCGCTGGAGTCGGTTATCGACAGGTTATTGTTATTTAACGATGAGGCATTTCTGCTGGCGCCGCATGGGGAACCGCAGCTGGAGACGTTAAGCCAGGATGCCTGGCGCGAACAACCCACGCGCCCATCAGAGGCTTATCAACTGCTTTCCGGCGCGCATTACCGCACTTCGCCGCTGGATTTGCGCAGGATGATGGATGCGCCAGGCCAGCACTTCACCGTGGCTCGCTGCGCGGATGGCGTCGCTGGCGCGGTGTGGCTGGTGGAAGAGGGCGGTCTCGAACCTGAGCTTAGCCGCGCCGTCTGGGCCGGATATCGCCGCCCGCGCGGCAATCTTGTCGCCCAATCATTGGCCGCGCACGGCGGTAGCCCGCTGGCGGCGACGCTGACCGGCAGGCGCGTCAGTCGTATTGCCGTCCATCCAGCGCGCCAGCGCGAAGGGTTGGGGCAGCGTTTAATCGCCCATGCCGTCAAGCAGACGCACGGCTGTGACTATCTCTCCGTCAGCTTTGGTTTTACCCCTGAACTATGGCGCTTCTGGCAGCGCTGCGGGTTTCTGCTGGTGCGCATGGGCACGCATCGCGAGGCGAGCAGCGGCTGCTATACGGCGATGGCGCTCTATCCGCTCAGCGAAGAGGGGCGGCAACTGGCCTGGCGCGAACATCAACGGCTGGCGCGGGATGAACGCTGGCTGAGTCAGTGGCGTGATGAACGCGCTCCGGTGACGATGGATGAAACAGCTATGCTTACTGAGGAGGACTGGCTGGAGGTCGCCGGTTTTGCCTTTGCGCATCGTCCGCTGTTGGCGGCGGTCGGGAGTCTGAACCGGCTTCTGCAGGCGACGCCGCTGCCGTTAGTGGCGCTACGCGCGCGCTTAGCGCAGCAGGATGAAGCAGCGCTATGCGTGGACCTCGGCTTATCCGGTCGCAAGGCGCTGCTGGCGCGACTGCGGGAAGAGGCGGCTTCGGCCATGGCGGGACTCGATCCTGCCCGCGCGCAGCGGCTGGAAGAGTGGGTCAGGAAGCTGCAATTTTTTTAACTAACTCATTCAGTTAAATGGCATGGTCATATTCTCTGCGCGGCGTAAACTGCCTTGCATCAATCAGGAGCCCGATTCCTGTTTATCTGAGACATCAGGAGATAACCATGAAACACGATCACTTTATTGTTCAGAGCCCGGCGACGCCTGCGCAACAGTTGCTGCTGCTGTTTCATGGCGTGGGCGATAATCCGGTTTCGATGGGGCAAATAGGTAGCTGGTTTGCGCCGCTGTTTCCCAACGCGCTCATTGTCAGTATCGGTGGTGCGGAGCCCTGCGGTCCGGCGCCGGCGCGCCAGTGGTTTTCGGTACAAGGCGTGACGGAAGAGAATCGTCAGCAGCGCATTGATGCCATTATGCCGACCTTTATTGAAACGGTACGCTACTGGCAAAAACAGAGCGGTTTGGGTGCGCAGGCGACGGCGCTGATCGGTTTTTCGCAGGGTGCGATTATGTCGCTCGAGAGTATTAAAGCCGAGCCAGGACTGGCGTCGCGGGTAATTGCCTTTAACGGCCGTTACGCGACGCTGCCGCAAACGGCGACCACGCAAACCACCGTGCATCTGATCCACGGCGGCGAGGATCGGGTGATCGATCTGGCGTGGGCGGTCTCCGCGCAGGAGCGGCTGCAGGAGCTGGGTGGAGATGTCACGCTGGATATCGTTGAAGATCTCGGACATGCCATTGATGACCGGAGCATGCAGTTTGCCCTCGACCGTCTGCGTTATACCGTACCGAAGCACTATTTTGATGAAGCGTTGAGCGGCGGTACGCCGAAAGATGACGATATTATCGAAATGCTGTAATGGCCCCGCGGTACAACGTCGGCTGGTATAGGTAGATACTGTTATCGGTTTACAACTTTTTTAAGGGTTTTCCGGACGCGGCGCGTTGCGCCTTCTCCGGGCTACCAAATCGCACAGCGCTGTAGCCCCGGTAAGCGGCAGCGCCACCGGGGAATTTTGAGGCCACCAACACCAGCAGTTTCAGTAGCCACGGGTACAGAGGTAAAATTAAGAACTTCAGCTCGCAATGGTACGGGCCGTAGCCCGGGTAAGGCGTCAGCCGCTACCCGGGAATGCATCCAGCCCGCGTGATGACGGGGAACGCAGGTTTACTTCTTCGGCTGGTCTTTGTTCGGCCAGTCGTCGTCGTCATCCCACTTGCTATTGAAGTCGCGATGCGGCGGCAGATCCGGTTTGTTGTCGAGATATTTTTTCGGGTCGACGCGATTAAGATCTTTAATCACGTTGATCATCACGCCGACTAAAAATACCAACACCAGAATCCACCAGTGGTTGATAAGCCATTCCATGCTGTGTCCTCTTTTTACCCCGCAGCGGCGCTGCAGGGTAATCGTTATTGTCGTCAGGCGACCAGTTGTTCCATGATGCGTTGATACATCCGCGCCAGCAGCTGCAGGTCGGCGGCATTGACGCATTCATTAATTTTGTGAATGGTCGCGTTCACCGGGCCCAGTTCCACCACCTGCGCGCCCATGCGGGCGATAAAGCGTCCGTCAGAGGTACCGCCGGTGGTTAGCAACTGCGGTTTTACTTCATTATAGTGCTCAATGGCGTTCACGACCGCATCGACAAGATTGCCGCGACCGGTCAGGAACGGCTGGCCGGAAAGCCACCATTCGACGGTATAGCGCAGCTGATATTTTTCCAGCAGCGCGATGATGCGTGCTTTGATCATCTCGTCGGTCAGCTCGGTGCTGAAACGGAAGTTGAACTGAACGAACATATCGCCAGGGATGACGTTGTTACTGCCGGTGCCAGCCTGCACGTTGGCGATTTGCATGCTGGTCGGCGGGAAGTATTCGTTGCCTTTATCCCATTCGATAGCCACCAGCTCCGCCAGCATCGGCGCGGCGCGGTGCACCGGGTTATCGGCGAGGTGCGGATAAGCGACGTGGCCCTGGACACCATGAATCGTCAGGTTACAGGTGAGTGAACCGCGGCGGCCGTTTTTCACGACATCGCCGACCACTTCGGTACTTGAAGGTTCGCCGACCAGGCAGTAATCAAGGCGCTCGTTACGCGCCATCAGCGTTTCGACCACTTTTACCGTGCCATGGGTGGCGCTGGCTTCTTCATCAGAGGTGATGAGAAACGCCAGGCGTCCTTTATGATCCGGATACTGCGCGACAAAGCGCTCGGCGGCGACAACCATTGCCGCCAGCGATCCTTTCATATCCGCCGCGCCGCGGCCAAACAGCATGCCATCGCGAATAGTTGGTTCAAACGGCGGGTTGATCCAGCGGTCGGCGTCGCCGGCCGGCACCACATCGGTATGGCCGGCAAAGGCCAGCGTTTCACCCTGTCCGCGCCAGGCCCAGAAATTTTGCGTATCGCCGAAGTCCATCGCTTCAACGGTAAAGCCGATCGCCCGCAGGCGTTCAATCATTAACGCCTGGCATCCCGCATCATTGGGGCTAAGGGAAGGGCGGCGAATAAGCTGCTGAGCCAGCTCAATGACCGGGCAAGACATAGACTACACCTCGTTAATAAATTTTTCGTAGTTTGCTTCGCTAAAGCCCAGCAGCATAGGCTGACCGGGCGCGCAGAGCAATGGGCGTTTGATAATTGCCGGCATTTCCAGCATCAACGCCGCCGCCGCATCGGCATTATCGATCCCAGTGCGGACCGATTCATCGAGTTTGCGCCAAGTGGTGCCGCGGGTGTTAAGCAGCGCTTCCCAGCCTAATTCGGCAATAAAGGTATTCAGCAATTCGCGGTCCAGTCCGTCAACACGATAATCATGGAAGCGATAGTCTATCTGATGGGCTTCCAGCCAGCGGCGGGCCTTTTTAATGGTGTCGCAGTTTTTGATGCCGTACATGGTCAACATAATTAAACCTTCACGTTAAAAGAATATGTTTCTCAGTTTTTTCCGAATATATAAGCTTTGTTAAATAATACGTGAATCGGCTGGATAAATATAACTTTTCAGCCTTGTCTGATTAAAATTTGTTCTTTTTCGCGACAGACTAAGATAATGAATTACAGGAATTCTGATATTAACAAAATGTTGCGTAATGTTGCTCTATGTCACATTAAATTTACATGAACCGGCTTATGGTAGCCGCAAGCCAGAGTATTCAAGGCTTGCGGTGACAAGAAAAGCGATTAGAGCGATAGATCGGACGAACTTCTCCTGAGCGGGGAATTTATCTAAAATCGCCATAATAATAAGAGAGGCTATTATGATTGAACATGAACTGGGGAACTGGAAAGATTTTATCGAAGATATGCTGCGTAAATAAAATCTGGCTTTGTCGGTACTGAAGACAATGTTTGACCCATGAAAAAGGCGACTGTGACAGTCGCCTTTTCTGTTATTTGACGGTTTATTCCGGCCTCTCTTTCAGCGGGAAGCGGCGGCGTACCAACACGAAGAACAGCGGTACAAAGAAGATGGCCAGCACGGTGGCGGAGATCATTCCGCCCATGACGCCGGTACCAACAGCGTGCTGGCTGCCGGAGCCCGCGCCGGTACTGGTGGCCATTGGCAGCACGCCGAAGATAAACGCCAGTGAGGTCATCAGTATCGGGCGTAGACGCTGGCGACAGGCCGATAGGGTGGCGGTCAGCAGATCTTCGCCTTTCTGGTTCAGCTCGTTGGCGAACTCAACAATCAGGATGGCGTTCTTTGCCGACAGGCCGATGACCGTCAACAGACCTACCTGGAAGTAGACATCGTTTTCCAGGCCGCGCATCCAGGTCGCCAGCAGCGCGCCGATAACCCCCAGCGGCACCACCAGCATCACCGAGAACGGTACCGACCAGCTTTCATATAGCGCCGCCAGACACAGGAAGACCACCAGCAGAGAAATGGCGTACAGGGCAGGCGCCTGAGCGCCAGACAAACGCTCCTGATAGGACATCGCCGTCCATTCCAGGCCGAAACCGTTCGGGAGCTGTTTGGCTAACTCTTCCATAATGGTCATGGCGGTACCGGTGCTGATGCCAGGCGCGGCTTCACCGACGATCTCGACCGCTGAGTAGCCATTGTAACGTTCGAGGCGCGGCGAACCCGTTTCCCAACGCGAGGTGGCGAAGGCGGAGAACGGTACCATGGTGCCGCTACTGTTACGCACATACCACAAATTGATATCGTCCGGCAGCATGCGATATTTCGCCGCCGCCTGGACGTAGACCTTCTTCACGCGTCCGCGATCCATAAAGTCGTTCACGTAGCTCGAACCCCAGGCGGTCTGCAGCGTATCGTTAATATCATCAATGGAGACCCCCAGCGCCTGGGCTTTACGCTGGTCGATATCAACCTGTAGCTGCGGACTGTCGTCCAGGCCGTTGTGGCGTACGCGGGTGAGCTGGTCGTTGTTCGCCGCCAGCTCCAGCAGTTTGTCGCGCGCCGACATCAGCGCCTCGTGGCCGTTGCCGGCGTGATCTTCCAGCTCCATATCGAAGCCCGCGGAGCTGCCAAGGCCGCTGATGGCCGGCGGGCTGCTGGCAAACACGCGCGCTTCTTTAATTTTATTGAAGGCTTTGGTCGCGCGCTCAATGATAGCGAACGAGGAGCCGGTTTTTGGGTCGCGCTGATCCCAGTCTTTCAGGCGGACAAACATACGTGCGACGTTCTGGCCGTTGCCGCCGGGGCCGGAGCCGACGGTAGCAAACACTGACTCGACGTTACTCTTCTCGTTATTGAGGAAATAATCTTCCGCTTTTTGCACCACTTTCAGCGTCTGCTGTTGGGTGGAGCCGCTCGGGAGCTGTATCGAGGTGGTGAACATACCGCGGTCTTCCAGCGGCAGGAACGAAGTCGGCAGATGCAGGAACAGCAGCACCATGCCGCCGAGCAGCAGGACGTAAATCAAAATCCAGCGCAGCGAGCGATGGAGAATTTTGCCCACGAAAGTTTCATAGCGGCTGGCGCTGCGGTTGAAGGTGCGGTTAAACCAGCCGAAGAACCCTTTTTGACCATGCTCCTCGCCTTTGTGAATCGGTTTTAACAGCGTGGCGCAGAGCGCCGGGGTGAGGATCATCGCCACCAGCACCGACAGCACCATTGCTGAAACGATGGTGATGGAGAACTGGCGGTAAATGGCGCCGGTGGTGCCGCCGAAGAAGGCCATAGGGACGAATACCGCCGAAAGGACCATGGCGATACCGACCAGCGCCCCCTGGATCTGCTTCATCGATTTTCGCGTCGCTTCGCGCGGCGAAAGACCTTCTTCGCTCATAATGCGCTCGACGTTTTCGACGACGACGATGGCGTCATCGACCAGCAGGCCGATAGCCAGCACCGTCGCGAACATCGTCAGGGTGTTAATACTGTAGCCGCAGGCGTAGAGCACGGCGAAGGTGCCCATCAATACCACCGGCACGGCGATTGTCGGGATCAGGGTCGCGCGGAAGTTCTGCAAGAACAAATACATGACCAGGAACACCAGCAGAATCGCCTCCAGCAGCGTTTTCACCACATCGGTAATCGAGGCTTTTACAAAAGAGGTGGTCTCGTAGGCGACTTTATACTGCAGTCCGTGCGGGAAATATTGAGACAGTTCATTAAGACGGGCGATAACGCGCTCGGCGGTGGCCATTTCGTTGGCACCCGAGGCGAGCTTAATCCCCAGCCCCGAAGCGGCCTGACGATTATAGCGGCTCAGATAATCATATTTTTCTGCGCCCATTTCGACGCTGGCGACGTCGCCCAGCGTGACTTCCGAACCATCCTTATTAACGCGCAGGGTAATATCGCGGAACTGCTGCGGCGTTTGTAGCAGCGATTGTGAGTTGATGGTGGCGTTCAGCGCCTGGTTATCAACCGACGGCGTACCGCCCAACTGGCCGACGGCAATCTGCGCGTTCTGCGATTCGATGGCGTCAGTCACATCTTTCGCCGTCATCTGATAGCTGTTGAGTTTCGCCGGATCGAGCCAGATACGCATTGAGTACTGCGAACCGTAGGCGTCGATATCGCCGACGCCGTTGACGCGGCTTAGAGGATCCTGCACGTTACTGGCGACGTAGTCGGCAATATCCTGCTTATCCATGCTGCCGTCGGTAGAGACAAACGCGAGAGTGAGAATGTTGGTGTCGCCGGTTTTGCGCACCGTGACCCCCTGATTCTGTACCGCCTGCGGCAGTTTACGCATCGCCGATTGTAGCTGGTTTTGTACCTGCTGTACGGCTTCATCCGGGTCGGTACCGGCGGTAAAGCTCAGGGTAACCGTTGCCTGACCGGTGGCGCTACTCTGCGATGACATGTACATAAGGTTATCAAGGCCGGTCATATTCTGTTCGATAACCTGGGTGACGGTATTCTCCAGCGTTTGCGCCGAAGCGCCGGGATAATTGGCCGTCACTCGGACGTTAGGCGGCGCCAAATCCGGATATTGTTCTACGGGGAGCGACAAAATTGCCAGCGTGCCGGTCAGGACTAATAAAATAGCCAAAACCCAGGCAAAAATGGGGCGATCGATAAAGAAATTCGCCATCGGAATCAGGACCTCATTGTGTACATTTTTTGTTATTTCGCAGCCTGTGATACTTTATAGATAACCCCGCAGGCAATCGTGGAGAAATTAAGGAGATAGTGTAATTTATCATGTGTCTTTTATGAGAGCGTAAAGAAACGTCTGCCGCTCCTCTCTGAATTTATATGCGCTTATCACGTCTTTTCTGTCATTCCGTCAAAGCCGCTTATTATTGCTCAGCTAAATGAAACAAAATTTCATTCAGGTCAATATTTTTGATCTAAACCGGATTCTGGTGAGAAAAGCCGATTTCTGGGCAAACGACCATTGTCCCACGGTCATGATGTCAGGTAATAAACAGTCATACTAAATGAGGGGTTATTAGCGATAAGCCGGAAGGATGTATGAACCACTTTATTATGAGCGATAGTCGCAAATGCATCGGATGCAGGGGCTGCGAAGTGGCCTGCGTGATGGCGCATAATGGCGAACAACATGTCTTGACCCCACAGCGCTTTTTGCCGCGCATTACCGTGATTAAAAACCAGAAACAGCGTAACGCGGTAACCTGTCGTCACTGTGAAGGCGCGCCCTGCGCGCGTAGCTGTCCTAACGGCGCCATTAGCCGGCAGGAAGACAGCGTATTGGTGCAGGAAGAAAAATGTATCGGCTGTAAATCCTGCGTGGTGGCCTGTCCCTTTGGCGTGATGCAAATCGTCGTCACGCCAAACGGCAGAGCGACGGCGCACAAATGCGACTTATGCCATGGTCGCGAAGCCGGGCCAGCCTGCGTGCAGAATTGTCCGGCGCAGGCGTTACAGTTGGCGACCGATTCCGCGTTAAGCGAGATGGCGAAAGCGCGGCGGCTGCGGGCGGCGCGTGCGGATGCGGCGTCCTGGCAACATCGGACTTTGACCGCTTTAGCGTCAACCGCCGGCGATAAGGCTAGCCAGATGGCGGCCACGCCCACCCGCGGCGAGGCGGATAAACTGGCGGCTGACGCGCGTAAACAGCACTTTGGCGAAATCTATTTGCCGTTCAGCGCGGCGCAGGCGCAGCGGGAAACGCAGCGCTGTCTGAAATGCGGCGATCGCAGCATCTGCGAGTGGACCTGTCCGCTGCATAACCATATTCCGCAGTGGATCGAGCGGGTAAAAGCCGGCGACATCGCCAGCGCCGTTGAGCTTTCCCATCAAACCAACTGCCTGCCGGAAATCACCGGTCGCGTCTGCCCGCAGGATCGTCTGTGCGAGGGGGCCTGCACGCTGCGCGATGAGAGCGGCTCGGTGACGATCGGCAATATCGAACGCTATATCTCCGACCAGGCGCTGGCTGGCGGCTGGCGCCCGGACCTTTCGGCGGTAAAAGCCAGCGGTAAGAGAGTGGCGATTATCGGCGCCGGGCCTGCGGGCCTGGCCTGCGCCGACCTTCTGGCGCGTAGCGGCGTGGCGCCGGTGGTGTTCGATCGCCACCCGGAAATCGGCGGCCTGCTGACGTTCGGCATCCCGCCTTTCAAGCTGGATAAATCATTGCTGGCCCGTCGGCGCGAGATTTTCAGCCAGATGGGCATCCGCTTTGAACTGAACTGCGAGGTGGGTAAAGACATCAAACTCACACAACTGCTTGCAGACTATGACGCGGTTTTCGTTGGCGCCGGTACCTATCGCTCAATGAAAGCCGATCTGCCTAACGAGGAGGCGCCGGGCGTGTATGAGGCGCTGCCGTTCCTTATCGCCAACACCAAACAGGTGATGGGGCTGGAGGCGCTGGCCGATGAACCTTATATCGATACCGCCGGGCTGAAGGTGGTCGTGCTGGGGGGCGGCGATACGGCGATGGACTGCGTGCGTACCGCGCTGCGCCACGGCGCGCAGCAGGTCACCTGCGCCTATCGTCGTGATGAAGCCAATATGCCGGGGTCGAAAAAAGAGGTCAAAAATGCCCGGGAAGAGGGGGCGAGTTTTGAATTCAATGTTCAGCCGATCACCCTTGAGCTCGGTGAGGATGGCCGGGTCAGCGGCGTGCGTTTTCTGCGCACCCAGCTTGGCGAACCGGACGCTCAGGGCCGCCGCAGCCCGTCGCCGATCCCCGGCAGCGAATTTGTGATGCCTGCCGACGCGGTCATTATGGCGTTTGGTTTCCACCCGCATTCAATGCCGTGGCTGGAAGCCGCGGGGGTACAGCTGGATAACCGCGGGCGGATCAAGGCGAACGTGGAGAGCCGCTATCGTTACCAGACCAGTAATCAGAAGATCTTCGCCGGTGGCGACGCGGTGCGCGGCGCGGATTTGGTGGTGACGGCGATGGCGGAAGGGCGGCATGCCGCGCAGGGGATCATGGACTACCTGGGCGTCGCTTCCGCACTGACGCACTAACGACAAAGCAGGCTCCGCGGCGTAGTATGGCCGGGTTATTTCACGCTGCGGAGTTTGCATGTCACTTAATATCCACGTCATTAAAGATAAAATCCTCTCCGAAAACTACTTCGTACTGCGCAACATGACCTATGAGTTGACGCGCCGCGACGGCAGCGTCGTGCGTCACAAGCGCGAAGTGTACGATCGCGGCAACGGCGCCACGGTTCTGCTTTACAACCCCGGCAAGCAAAGCGTGGTACTGGTGCGCCAGTTCCGCGTCGCCACCTGGGTTAACGGCAACCCGGATGGCATGCTGATTGAAACCTGCGCCGGACTGCTGGATAACGACGCGCCGGAGGTGTGTATCCGCAAGGAAGCGATCGAGGAGACCGGTTATCAGGTCGGCGAGGCGCGCAAGGTCTTCGAACTCTATATGTCGCCCGGCGGCGTGACCGAACTGATTCACTTTTTTATCGCCGAATACAGCGAGGCGCAGCGCGCTAACCGGGGCGGCGGCGTAGATGATGAAGATATTGAGGTGCTGGAACTGCCGTTCGTCCGGGCGCTGGAAATGGTCGCCAGCGGTGAAATCCAGGATGGCAAAGCGGTGATCCTGCTGCAATACCTACAAAATTCCGGCCTCATGTCGCGGGATCTCTGATAAATCTGATTGAGCAAAACCCCGCCAGTGCTGATGATAATGATGAATTAGAAATCACTCTGTCAGTCATACTTCGGGATTGTGCCGCTCATGCTTTATCGGGTTTTAATACTGCTTTTTTTCGGTTTTCTGCCGACATCGTTGGCGTGGGCGGCGCCAGCCCAGCAGTTGTTTGGAGATTGGCTTGTCACCTGCAACAATCAAAATTATTGCGTCACGCGTAATGTCGGGCTGCATCATGGATTGGTGATGACCCTAAGCCGGAGCGCGGGAGCGGCCACCGATGCCGCTTTGCGCATTGAACTTGGCGGCGTTGGTAATCCGGTCGCCGCGCTGGCGGCCATCGGCCCGCGGCTGCAGCTAGATGGTAAACCGCTGCATTTTGACGGCAAACACTGGCAGATTGCCGATAAGCTGATTAAAACCGGCGATAGCGTCAGTATCGACGCTTTCCTGCAGCAGGCCCAGGAGGGGAAAGAGATTACCCTGCAAAACGGTCTGCAAAGCATTTCATTGAAGGGCCTGAAGGCCGCGCTGTTATTTATTGATAATCGGCAAAAGCGGGTCGGCAGCGAAACCGCGTGGGTCGGCAAAGGTGAAGAACCGCCGCTCAGCGTACCGCCGGCACCGGCGTTGCGAACCGTGGGTAAAGCGGAAGTAGCGCAGTCGCCGCTCAGCCGCGACGAACTTAATGAGCTTATCGATTACGGCAATGAGCGGATGAACGCCAGCCCCTGTTCGCTCGATCCTTTCCGCCGGGAAATCCGCGTCACCGCGCTAACCGATGAGAAAGTTCTGTTGATGACCAGTTGCGAAGCGGGCGCGTATAACACCGTCTGGCTGGCGTGGCTGGTGTCGCGCAAAACGCCGCATCTTGCCCGTCAGGTGCGGCTGGCGCTGCCTTTCCAGCCGCCCGGCAATGCGCCGCGCGATATTGAGTTGATTAACGCCAGCTTCGATGAGCAGCGTCATGAACTGGTGACATTCGATAAAGGCCGCGCGCCGGGCGATTGCGGGATCCAAACCCGCTGGCGCTATGACGGCCAGCGGTTTAATTTGACCCGCTACGCTCAGCAACCGCAGTGCGATAACTGGCAGGGGCCAGACGCCTGGCCCACATTATGGATCACCCGTTAAGCACTTTGCGGCTGACTTCGACAATATGTTCAGCGGTAAAGCCGAAGAACGGGAACAGCTTGTCGGCTGGCGCCGATTCCCCGTAGCGGGTCATAGCAACAATTGCGCCTTTCAGGCCGACATATTTATACCAGTAGTCGGCGATACCGGCTTCGATAGCGACGCGGGCGCTAACATCGGAAGGCAGCACCGACTCGCGCCAGGCCTCATCCTGAGCATCGAAAACGTCGGTGGAGGGCAGCGACACCACCCGCACGTTTACGCCGCTGGCCAGCAGCGTCTCCGCCGCCTGAACGGTAATCTCGACTTCCGAACCGGTGGCGATAAGGATGAGATCCGGCTTGCCGCCCGCATCCTTCAGAACGTAACCGCCGCGCGCAATTTCCTGCACCTGTTCCGGCGTACGGGCCATTTGCGCCAGATTCTGTCGCGAAAGGATTAACGCGGTAGGGCCGTCATTGCGCTCGATGGCCGCCTGCCAGGCGACGGCGGTTTCCACCTGATCGCACGGCCGCCAGGTACTAAAATTGGGCGTCAGGCGCAGGCTTGCCAGCTGCTCTACCGCCTGGTGCGTTGGACCGTCTTCGCCAAGGCCGATTGAATCATGGGTATAGACCATAATCTGATGCGCCTTCATCAGCGCCGCCATGCGTGCGGCGTTACGCGCGTATTCGACGAACATCAGGAAGGTCGAGGTATAGGGAATAAAACCGCCGTGCAGGGCGATGCCGTTAGCTACCGCGGTCATACCGAATTCGCGTACGCCGTAGTGGATATAATTACCCGCCTGATCCTCTTTGATCGACTTCGAGCCGGACCAGATCGTCAGGTTACTGGGCGCCAGGTCGGCGGAACCGCCGAGCAGCTCAGGCAGATCCGGGCCGTAGGCGTTAAGCGCATTTTGCGAAGCCTTACGGCTGGCTATTTTCGCCGGTTCCGACTGTAGCTTCGCCACATAGTCATGGGCCGTTTTTTGCCAGTCAGCCGGGAGCTCACCTTCCATGCGCCGTTTGAGCTCAGCCGCCAGTTCTGGATACTGCTGCTGATAAGCGGCGAATTTTTCATTCCACGCATGTTCTGCTTTCTCGCCGCGCGGCCGCGCATCCCAGCCCTGATAAATTTCTTTTGGGATTTCAAACGGCGGATATTTCCAGCCCAGCTGTTCGCGGGCCAGCGCGACCTCCTTTTCCCCCAAGGCCGCGCCGTGCGACTCTTCGGAACCGGCTTTATTCGGTGAACCAAAACCGATTATGGTGCGGCAAATAATCAGCGAAGGTTTGTCTGTTACCGCCTGCGCTTGCTGGATTGCCTGCTTCACCGCCTGCGGATCGTGACCGTCGATATCGCCAATCACGTGCCAGTGGTAGGCGCGAAAGCGCTCGGCGGTATCGTCGGTGAACCAGCCTTCAACGTGGCCGTCAATAGAGATACCGTTGTGATCGTAGAACCCAATCAGCTTGCCTAATCCCAGGGTGCCCGCCAGCGAACTGGCCTCGTGTGAAATCCCCTCCATCAGACAGCCATCGCCCATAAACACCCAGGTGTAGTGATCGACGATGTCGTGGCCGGGACGGTTAAACTGCGCCGCCAGCGTACGTTCGGCGATAGCCATCCCGACGGCGTTAGCCAGCCCCTGGCCGAGCGGCCCGGTGGTGGTTTCCACGCCGGGGGTATAGCCATGTTCCGGGTGGCCCGGCGTTTTCGAATGCAGCTGGCGGAAGTTTTTCAGCTCATTCATCGGCAGATCGTAGCCGGTCAAATGCAGCAGGCTATACAGCAGCATCGAAGCATGGCCGTTAGACAAAATGAAACGATCGCGATCGTACCAGTGCGGGTTTGCCGGGTTGTGCTTGAGAAAATCGTTCCACAGCACTTCGGCAATATCCGCCATCCCCATCGGAGCGCCGGGGTGGCCGGAGTTGGCTTTCTGGACGGCGTCCATGCTCAGGGCGCGAATGGCGTTAGCAAGCTCTCTTCGGGACATAGTCGTTTACTCCGTGACAAAGGATGACAGTTTTGCTGCTAGCAGATCTTCCAGTTTGCGTTGATCGACGGCGAACTGGCGAATACCTTCCGCCAGCTTTTCTACCGCCATCGGATCCTGGTTATGCTCCCAGCGGAATTCCGCTTCGCTTAGCGGAACCGGGCGCGGAAGTATCTGATGAGCGGGGATGAGTTTACGTATTACCGGCGCGTCGCTGGCCTGCAGCTCTTGTAACAAGGCCGGGGAGATGGTGAGGCGGTCGCAGCCGACCAGCGCGAGGATTTGTTCGGTACGGCGGAAGCTGGCGCCCATCACGATGGTGTTGTACTTATGGAGTTTGAAATAGTCGTAGATATTGCGCACCGATTTCACCCCCGGGTCTTCATCAACCACGTAAGGCTCTAACGGCTGACGCGCCTGATACCAGTCGTAAATACGCCCGACGAAGGGCGAAATCAGAAACACGCCGGCTTCGGCGCAGGCGCGAGCCTGGGCGAATGAGAACAACAGCGTCAGGTTGCAGTGGATCCCTTCTTTTTCCAGCACCTCCGCGGCGCGGATCCCCTCCCATGTGGAGGCCAGTTTGATCAGGATCCGCGACTTATCGATCCCCATTTCCTGATAGAGAGCGACCAGGTGGCGCGCTTTCTCAATACTTTTTTCACGATTGAAGGAGAGACGGGCATCGACTTCGGTAGAGACGCGCCCTGGAATGCTTTTGAGTATTTCCGCGCCGAAATTGACCGCCAGCTTATCGCAGGCATTAGCGACCTGCGCCTCGCGGTTGCCGCCCTGTTTCGCGGCCCAGGCGAGGGCATCATCGATAAGCCCGGCGTAGTTATCCAATCCGGCAGCCTTTAATAGCAGCGAAGGGTTGGTGGTGGCATCTTCCGGCTGATAGTGGCGGATAGATTCAATGTCGCCGCTGTCGGCGACCACGGTGGTGAATTGTTTGATACTGTCTAGCTGATTCATTAAAAAGTACTCCTGGAACAATAAGTTGCATGAGTTCTTGTCGTTATGCGGTAGAGATGGTGATGAGGTACATAACTAAAAAGCATAGCAGACGGGGCTATCATTGACCGTGAAACTAGGTTACATAAATATTATAAATTGATAACAACCAGACCTTTGTGATGGCAAGAGTATGGCGGCCTTCAAAGTTTAAACCGCCGTCAGGCGCGATACTAAGCATCGCCTTAAGGCGGGCCGACGGCTCGCCATCACGCTTCACCCCCTACGATTCGATACGTGAAAGGAACCATAAAATGGATGAGCAGTTGAAACAAAGCGCCCTCGATTTCCACGAGTTCCCGGTGCCCGGGAAAATTCAGGTGTCGCCGACCAAACCCCTGGCGACCCAACGCGATCTGGCGCTGGCATATTCGCCGGGCGTTGCCGCGCCGTGCCTGGAAATTGAGAAGGATCCTTTGGCCGCTTACAAATACACCGCTCGCGGCAACCTTGTTGCGGTGGTCTCTAACGGTACCGCCGTCCTCGGTTTAGGCAATATCGGCGCGCTGGCCGGAAAACCGGTAATGGAAGGAAAGGGCGTTCTGTTTAAGAAATTCGCCGGCATTGATGTGTTTGATATTGAAGTCGATGAGCTGGATCCTGACAAATTCATTAATGTCGTCGCCGCCCTGGAGCCGACGTTTGGCGGCATCAACCTCGAAGATATTAAAGCGCCGGAATGTTTCTATATTGAGCAGAAACTGCGTGAACGCATGAATATTCCGGTGTTCCACGACGATCAGCACGGCACGGCGATTATCAGCACCGCGGCAATTCTCAACGGTCTGCGGGTGGTTGAGAAGAATCTCTCCGATGTGCGGATGGTGGTCTCCGGCGCGGGAGCGGCGGCAATCGCCTGTATGAACCTGCTGGTGGCGCTGGGAATGCAGAAACACAATATCGTGGTCTGCGACTCGAAAGGCGTAATCTATAAAGATCGCGAAGCCAACATGGCGGAAACCAAAGCGGCCTACGCGGTGGAAGACGACGGGAAACGTACCCTCGACGATGTCATCGATGGCGCGGACATTTTCCTCGGCTGCTCCGGGCCGAAAGTTCTGACTCCGGAGATGGTCAAGAAAATGGCGCGCTCGCCGCTGATCCTCGCGCTGGCGAACCCGGAGCCGGAAATCCTGCCGCCGTTGGCGAAGGAAGTGCGCGACGATGTGATTATTTGTACCGGCCGTTCCGACTATCCAAACCAGGTCAACAACGTGCTGTGCTTCCCGTTCATTTTCCGCGGCGCGCTGGATGTTGGCGCGACGGCGATTAACGAAGAGATGAAGCTGGCGGCGGTTCACGCTATCGCCGAGCTGGCGCATGCCGAACAGAGTGAAGTCGTGGCTTCCGCCTATGGCGACCAGGATCTCAGCTTTGGCCCGGAGTACATTATTCCGAAACCGTTCGATCCGCGCCTGATCGTCAAGATCGCGCCAGCGGTTGCCAAAGCGGCGATGGAATCCGGCGTGGCGACGCGGCCGATTGCCGACTTCGATGCCTACATCGAGAAGCTGAGCGAGTTCGTTTATAAAACCAACCTGTTTATGAAGCCGATCTTCTCCCAGGCGCGCAAAGAGCCGAAGCGCGTGGTGCTGGCGGAAGGTGAGGAGACCCGCGTGCTGCACGCCACGCAGGAGCTGGTATCGCTGGGGCTGGCGAAGCCAATCCTCATCGGTCGTCCGAGCGTGATTGAAATGCGCATCCAGAAACTGGGTCTGCAGATCAAACCGGGCGTGGACTTTGAAATCGTCAATAATGAATCCGATCCGCGCTTTAAAGAGTACTGGAGCGAGTACTATCAGCTGATGAAGCGCCGCGGCATTACCCAGGAGCAGGCGCAACGGGCAGTAATTAGCAACACCTCGGTCATTGGCGCGATCATGGTTCATCGCGGTGAGGCGGACGCGATGATCTGCGGAACCATCGGCGATTATCATGAGCACTATCGCGTGGTACAGCCGCTGTTTGGCTTCCGCGACGGCGTCAGCACCGCCGGGGCGATGAACGCGCTGCTGCTGCCAAGCGGTAACACCTTTATCGCCGACACCTACGTCAATCACGATCCATCGCCGGAAGAGCTGGCGGAGATCACCCTGATGGCGGCGGAAAGCGTGCGTCGTTTTGGTATCGAACCGCGCGTGGCGCTGCTGTCGCACTCTAACTTCGGTTCCGCCGATTGCCCGTCGGCCAGCAAAATGCGTAAAACGCTGGAGCTGGTGAAGGCGAGCGCGCCGGATCTGATGATTGACGGTGAAATGCACGGCGATGCCGCGCTGGTCGAAAGCATCCGTAATGACCGTATGCCGGATAGCCCGCTGAAAGGGGCGGCCAATATTCTGGTGATGCCGAATATGGAAGCCGCGCGTATCAGCTACAACCTGCTGCGCGTCTCCAGTTCGGAAGGGGTCACCGTCGGGCCGGTACTGATGGGTATCGCTAAGCCGGTGCATATTCTGACGCCTATCGCCTCCGTGCGCCGTATCGTCAACATGGTGGCGCTGGCGGTCGTGGAAGCGCAGACCCAGCCGCTGTAAACGCAAAAAATTAAGCCCCGGTATTCCGGGGCTTTTTTGTCTCAGGTGGCTAAATTCAGATCCACTCTTTCACTTTGATGAACTCGCTCAGTGCGGCTTCCGGGCTGCCTTCCTGCGGGTGGAAGTTGTATTCCCAGCGCACCAGCGGCGGCATCGACATCAGAATAGACTCCGTACGCCCGCCGGTCTGCAGGCCGAACAGCGTGCCGCGATCCCACACCAGATTGAATTCCACATAGCGCCCTCGGCGATAAAGCTGGAAATCGCGCTCGCGTTCGCCGTAAGGCGTGGTTTTTCGGCGCTCAACGATTGGCAGATAGGCGTCAGTAAAGCCGTTGCCCACCGCCTGCATAAAGGCGAAGCAGTGGTCAAAGTCCGGGGTATTTAAATCATCGAAGAACAGGCCGCCAATGCCGCGCTGTTCGTTACGGTGCTTGAGGTAGAAGTAGTCATCGCACCACTTTTTATAGCGCGGATAGACCTCGTCGCCGAACGGCAGGCACAAATCGCGGGCGGTACGATGCCAGTGGATGGCGTCTTCTTCAAATCCGTAATAAGGCGTTAAATCAAACCCGCCGCCGAACCACCACACCGGGTCGGCGCCGGGCTTCTCGGCAATGAAAAAGCGGACGTTGGCGTGGCTGGTCGGCACATAGGGGTTGCGCGGATGCACCACCAGCGAAACGCCCATCGCTTCAAAGCTGCGCCCGGCGAGCTCCGGGCGGTGGGCGGTTGCCGATGCAGGCATCGCATCGCCGTGGACGTGAGAGAAGTTAACCCCGGCCTGCTCAAAGACGCCGCCGTCGCGTAAAACCCGGCTGCGTCCGCCGCCGCCGCCTTCGCGCTGCCAGCTATCTTCGACAAAATCTTTACCGTCAACGGCGGAGAGGTTGGCGCAAATGGCATCCTGCAGCTGAAGAAGGAAGGCTTTGACCTGCTGTACATCGGGTTTCATTAACGTCTCTTCGAATGCGCTTTCTGGTTATCGAACCAGTGGAAATAACTAATAATACCGGAAGCAATAGCGTTGGCGATCTTCTGGCGGAAAGCGGTTGTGCCGAGTAGCTTCTCTTCATTTGGGTTGGTAATGAACGATGTCTCGACCAGCACCGAGGGAATGGAAGGTGACTTCAGCACCACAAAGGCCGCCTGTTCTGTATTACGGCTGTGCAGCTTATGCACCGGCTTAATCTTTTTCAGAATATGCGAGCCGAGCGTCAGGCTGTTCTTAATAGTGTCGGTTTGCACCAGATCGAACAATACCTGCTGCAGCAGATGGTCCTTATCCGTCGCTTTTTTACCGGCGACCTCATCGGCGCGGTTTTCGCGCTCGGAGAGATATTTCGCCATGGCGCTACTGGCGCCGCGGTTGGAGAGCGCAAAGACGGAGGCGCCGGCCGCACTCGGGTTGGTAAAGCCGTCGGCGTGAATCGACATAAACAGATCGGCGCCGTGCTGGTGGGCGATTTCAACGCGATCGTATAGCGGAATAAAGGTATCGCCGCTACGCGTCAGGCGGGCATCGATGCCGTTGCTGCGTAAAATACTGCGCACATTTTTGGCAATGGCCAGCACGACGTGTTTTTCTTTCGAACCGTTGTGGCCAATTGCCCCCGTATCGATGCCGCCATGACCGGGGTCAAGCATCACCAGGCGCTTGCTGCCTGCTTTCTTTGCGACGGGTTTGCTGTGTCCATTGGAAGTTTTTAGCGGCTGTTCTTTGGCATTGGCCTGGGAAGCGACGCCGGTTAGCGTCATCGCAGCCAGTCCTGCTTTCAGCACCTGACGGCGCGAAGCAAGTATTTTTAATGGTTTAAAAGTGCTCATTCGGCCTGAATTGTAAACAAGTGATGTCCAATGTTATATCGTATCGCGTTTCCCGTTACGACCACTCAAAATAAGAATTGTTTTACTTTTCATTTCAATACATGACAAAGATATATTATGCCATTTTTTGCCGATGATTTCGCCTGATATTGGCTATCAGTCATATTCGCGCCATAATCACTGTTTTTAACCGTAAATGGTGGGGAATACCATGGAGATTCGCGTTTTTCGCCAGCAGGATTTCGAAGAAGTGATCACCCTTTGGGAGCGCTGCGATCTTCTGCGCCCATGGAACGATCCGGAAATGGATATCGAGCGTAAGCTCAACCACGACGTGAGCTTGTTTCTGGTCGCTGAAGTGAACGGTGAAGTGGTAGGGACGGTAATGGGCGGTTACGACGGTCACCGCGGTTCCGCTTACTATCTTGGCGTACATCCGGAATATCGCGGCCGCGGTATCGCTAATGCGCTGCTCAATCGGCTGGAAAAGAAGCTGATCGCCCGCGGCTGCCCGAAAATTTCAATTATGGTGCGTGACGATAACGAAGTGGTGCAGGGGATGTATGAGCGTCTCGGTTACGAGCACTCGGATGTACTCACCCTGGGTAAACGCCTGATTGAAGATGAAGAATACTGAATTTATTCCTGCCGATTACGATGCCCAGGGCCGTTTGCGGCTGCCGCTGTTGTTTTGGGGCGTGCTGTTGCTGCAGGCGCGCACCTGGGTACTGTTCGTCATAGCCGGCGCCTCCCGCCAGCAGGGCGACGCGCTGTTGAGCCTGTTCTATCCCGATCACGATAACTTCTGGCTGGGGTTACTGCCCGGCGTACCGGCGGTCGCGGCATTTCTGCTTAGCGGTCAGCGTCAGCGTTTCCCGCGTCTCTGGCCGCTGATGCGCTGGCTGCTGATTGCCTCGCAGGCGCTGTTGCTGGCCTGGCAGCCGTGGCTGTGGTTCACCGGCGAGGCGCCTTCTGCGCTGACCATCGCCCTGCTGGCGGCCGATATTTATGCGCTATGGTGGCTGATAACCAGCCGCAGGTTGCACGCCTGTTTTCGCCTCGAAGCGCTTTAATGGCACTTTTTGCCGATCGCGTACTCCAACATGCGTTGAATTAATCAGAAGGATTGAGATATGAAATCGCTACGTCTAATGCTCTGCGCGCTTCCGCTGGCGCTAACCGGCTGCTCAACGATGAGCGCGGTGAACTGGTCGGCTGCCTATCCGTGGAACTGGTTTGGTTCCTCCAACGAGGTCACCGAGCAGGGCGTGGGTAAACTGACAGCATCGACGCCGCTGAATGAGCAGGCGATTAGCGATGCCCTCGGCGGCAGCTACCGTCTGCGCAGCGGAATGAAAACCACGGATGGCAAAATCGTTCACTATTTTGAAGCGCTGAAGGATGACAAGCTGGCGCTGACCATCAACGGCGATGGCGGTACGGTGAGCCGCATTGACGTGCGCGATAGCGCGATTCCTGCCGCCAGCGGCGTGAAAATTGGTACCCCGTTTAGCGAGCTGTACAGCAAAGCGTTCGGCAACTGCGAGAAAGGCGCTCCCGATAACGGCGCGGTGGTGGAATGTAAAGCGCCTGGCAGCCAGCACATCAGCTACGCCTTTACCGGCCACTGGAGCGGTCCGGACGAGCTGATGCCGTCCGACGATACCCTGAAAAACTGGAAAGTCAGCAAAATTATCTGGCGTCGCTAATTTGATCTGAAGAGACACGTGGGCGGATAAAAACGGTTACAATGGCGCGTTAGCAACGTCATAGCGTTGTGGTTGCATCATTTCAGGAGGAGCGATGTCTCAGGTTCAGAGCGGCATTTTGCCGGAACATTGCCGCGCGGCGATTTGGATTGAAGCCAATGTCAAAGGGGATGTTAACGCCCTGCGCGAAGCGAGCAAAATTTTTGTCGATAAAGTAGCCACCTTCCAGGCTAAATTCCCCGATGCCAAACTCGGCGCGGTGGTGGCTTTCGGCAATACCGTCTGGCGTCAGCTGAGCGGTGGTGAAGGCGCGGAAGAGTTAAAAGATTTTCCGGTTTACGGCAAAGGGCTGGCGCCATCCACGCAGTATGACGTGTTAATTCATATTTTATCCGCCCGCCATGAAGTGAACTTTTCCGTCGCCCAGGCGGCGATGGCCGCGTTCGGCGACGCCATCGAAGTGAAAGAAGAAATTCACGGTTTCCGCTGGGTGGAAGAACGCGATCTGAGTGGCTTCGTTGACGGCACCGAAAACCCGGCAGGCGAAGAAACTCGCCGTGAAGTCGCGGTGATTAAAGACGGCGTTGACGCGGGCGGCAGCTACGTATTTGTGCAACGCTGGGAGCACAATCTTAAGCAACTGAACCGCATGAGCGTGCCGGATCAGGAGATGATGATTGGCCGTACCAAAGAAGCCAATGAAGAGATCGACGGCGACGAGCGCCCGGTCACTTCGCACCTGAGCCGCGTGGACTTAAAAGAAGATGGCAAAGGGCTGAAAATCGTCCGCCAGAGCCTGCCGTACGGTACCGCCAGCGGCACTAACGGCCTGTACTTCTGCGCCTACTGCGCGCGCCTGTACAACATTGAACAGCAGCTGCTGAGCATGTTCGGCGATACCGACGGTAAGCGTGATGCCATGCTGCGCTTCACTAAACCGGTGACCGGCGGTTATTACTTCGCGCCGTCGCTGGAGCGTATTCAGGCGCTGTAATTTTTCCCCTCACCCTAACCCTCTCCCCAAGGGGGAGAGGGGACGGCACGGTGGACTCTCTTTCTCCCTCTCCCTCAGTGAGAGGGGCGGGGTGAGGGCATCGGCGAGTCAAGCGCTTCAAGTATTCTCTCCATCACCGCATCTTCATACTCTTCAAACTCATTATTCCAGAAGCGTAAAACCCGCCATCCCTGGCTCTGTAGCCAGCGGGTGCGGCGAACATCGTAGACGCGCCTCTCATCGTGCTGACCGCCGTCCAGTTCAATCGCCAGCCGTGTTGCGCAGCAGGCAAAATCGAGAATGTAGGGACCAACGGGATGCTGGCGGCGAAACTTATAGCAAGCAAAACGGCGGTTGCGCAGTAAGTACCATAGTCGATGTTCTGTTGGCGTTAAGCTACGTCTGAGCTGCCGAGCAAATATCTGTGTGTTTTTCATATAAACACAGTGCACCCCTGGCTGCCGTTTGTCACAATGACACGTCGAATCTGCGAGCCGCTTTCAGCAAAGCTTTGCCAGTTGCTTATTCTCTTTTCTACTTCTAAATCGCCAAACGGTATATAAAACCGTTACTCCTTTCGTACTCGTTATAAATATGATGATCATCAGTAAATGATCATTTTTGATAAGGGTGCGCAATGGCCGTTAAATCACTGAAAAAAGGATATCTGGCGCTGGCGGCTTCCATGCTGCTGGTGGCGCAGGCGCAGGCGACTGAACTGCTGAACAGTTCCTATGATGTTTCCCGCGAGCTGTTCGCCGCCCTTAATCCGCCTTTTGAGCAGCAGTGGGCAAAAGAAAACGGCGGCGATAAGCTGACCATCAAGCAGTCCCATGCGGGCTCCTCCAAGCAGGCATTGGCGATTCTGCAAGGTCTGAAGGCTGACGTCGTGACCTATAACCAGGTGACGGACGTCCAGATTCTGCATGATAAAGGCAACCTGATCCCGGCGGACTGGCAGGGCCGTCTGCCGAATAACAGCTCGCCGTTTTATTCGACCATGGCGTTCCTGGTGCGTAAGGGCAACCCCAAAAATATTCACGACTGGAACGATCTGGTGCGTTCTGACGTGAAGCTGATCTTCCCGAATCCTAAAACTTCAGGCAACGCGCGCTATACCTATCTTGCGGCCTGGGGGGCGGCAGACAAAGCCGATGGCGGTGATAAAGCCAAAACCGAACAGTTCATGACCCAGTTCCTGAAGAACGTCGAGGTATTCGATACCGGCGGTCGCGGCGCGACGACCACCTTCGTCGAGCGCGGGTTGGGCGATGTGCTGATTACTTTTGAATCGGAAGTTAACAACATCCGTAAACAGTATGAAGCGCAGGGGTTCGAAGTCGTTGTGCCGAAGGTCAATATCCTCGCCGAATTCCCGGTCGCGTGGGTAGACAAAAACGTTAAGGCCAACGGTACTGAAAAAGCGGCGAAAGCCTACCTGAACTATCTCTATAGTCCGCAGGCGCAGACCATCATCACCGATTACTACTATCGCGTGAACGACCCGAAAGTCATGGCGTCGCTGAAAGATAAATTCCCGCAGACCGAACTGTTCCGCGTGGAAGACCAGTTTGGCAGCTGGCCTGAAGTGATGAAAACCCACTTCGTCAGCGGCGGCGAGCTGGACAAACTGCTGGCAGCGGGGCGTCAGTAATGTTGGCTGTGTCGTCCAAGCGCGTGCTGCCGGGCTTTACCCTGAGCCTTGGCACCAGCCTGCTATTTGTGTGCCTGATTTTACTGTTGCCGCTCAGCGCGCTGGTAATGCAGCTGGCGCAGATGAGCTGGGCGCAGTACTGGGAGGTGATTACCAACCCGCAGGTGGTCGCTGCCTATAAAGTCACGCTGCTGTCTGCTTTTGTGGCGTCAATTTTTAACGGTGTGTTTGGCCTGCTGATGGCGTGGATCCTTACCCGCTATCGTTTCCCGGGCCGTACCCTGCTGGATGCCCTGATGGACCTGCCGTTCGCGCTGCCGACGGCGGTGGCCGGCCTGACGCTGGCCTCGCTGTTCTCGGTCAATGGCTTGTACGGCGAATGGCTGGCGAAGTTTGATATCAAAGTGACTTATACCTGGCTTGGCATCGCGGTGGCGATGGCCTTTACCAGTATTCCGTTTGTGGTGCGTACCGTGCAGCCGGTGCTGGAAGAGTTAGGGCCGGAATATGAAGAAGCGGCGGAAACCCTCGGCGCGACGCGCTTACAGAGTTTCCGCAAAGTGGTGCTGCCGGAGCTGTCGCCGGCTCTGCTGGCGGGGATTGCGCTGTCGTTTACCCGCAGCCTTGGCGAGTTCGGCGCGGTGATTTTTATCGCTGGCAACATCGCGTGGAAAACGGAAGTGACTTCGCTGATGATTTTCATTCGTTTGCAAGAGTTTGATTACCCGGCGGCGAGCGCGATTGCCTCGGTGATCCTCGCGGCTTCGCTGCTGCTGCTGTTCTCCATCAACACTCTGCAGAGTCGCTTTGGTCGACGCGTGGTAGGTCACTAATGGCGGAAGTTACTCAATTGAAGCGCTATGACGCGCCCCGGATCAACTGGGGCAAATGGTTTCTGATCGGCATCGGGATGCTGGTATCCGCCTTCATCCTCGTGGTGCCGATGATTTATATTTTTGTCCAGGCTTTCAGTAAAGGGTTAATGCCGGTGCTGGAAAATCTGGCCAATCCGGACATGCTGCACGCCATCTGGCTGACGGTGATGATTGCGTTGATTACCGTGCCGGTGAATCTGGTGTTCGGTACGCTGCTGGCCTGGCTGGTGACGCGCTTTACCTTCCCAGGCCGCCAGCTGCTGCTGACGATGCTGGATATCCCGTTCGCCGTTTCGCCGGTGGTGGCAGGTCTGGTTTATTTACTGTTTTACGGCTCCAACGGCCCACTCGGCGGCTGGCTTGATGAGCACAACCTGCAGATCATGTTCGCCTGGCCGGGCATGGTGCTGGCGACTATCTTCGTCACCTGTCCGTTTGTGGTCCGCGAGCTGGTGCCGGTCATGATGAGTCAGGGGAGCAATGAAGATGAAGCGGCGATCCTGCTCGGCGCTTCCGGTTGGCAGATGTTCCGCCGGGTGACGCTACCCAATATTCGCTGGGCGCTGCTGTACGGCGTGGTGTTGACCAACGCCCGCGCGATTGGCGAATTCGGCGCGGTGTCGGTCGTTTCCGGCTCGATCCGCGGCGAAACGTTATCTCTGCCGCTGCAAATTGAATTACTACAGCAGGACTACAACACCGTCGGTTCGTTTACCGCCGCGGCCCTGCTGACGTTAATGGCTATTTTGACCCTGTTTTTAAAGAGTATGTTGCAATGGCGTCTGGCCAATCAGGAAAAACGCGCGCAACAGGAGGGAAATCATGAGCATTGAGATTGCCAATATTAAGAAATCGTTTGGTCGCACCCAGGTGCTGAATGATATCTCGCTGGATATCCCTTCCGGGCAAATGGTTGCGCTGCTGGGGCCGTCCGGCTCCGGTAAAACCACCTTATTGCGGATTATCGCCGGGCTGGAGCATCAATCCAGCGGCCATATTCGTTTTCACGGCACCGACGTGAGCCGGATGCACGCCCGCGATCGTAAAGTGGGCTTTGTTTTCCAGCACTATGCGCTGTTCCGTCATATGACGGTGTTCGATAACATCGCCTTTGGCCTGACCGTCCTGCCGCGTCGTGAGCGTCCCAATGCGGCGGCGATTAAAGCCAAAGTGACCAAACTGCTGGAGATGGTGCAACTGGCCCATCTTGCCGACCGTTATCCGGCGCAGCTTTCCGGCGGCCAGAAGCAGCGCGTAGCGTTAGCGCGCGCGCTGGCGGTCGAGCCGCAAATTCTGCTGCTGGATGAACCCTTTGGCGCGCTGGATGCGCAGGTGCGTAAAGAACTGCGCCGCTGGCTGCGCCAGCTGCACGAAGAATTAAAATTCACCAGCGTGTTTGTTACCCACGATCAGGAAGAGGCGATGGAAGTCGCCGATCGGGTGGTGGTAATGAGCCAGGGCAATATCGAACAAGCCGATGCGCCTGAACGCGTGTGGCGGGAACCTTCGACCCGTTTTGTGCTCGAGTTTATGGGCGAAGTTAACCGCCTGCAGGGCACCATTCGCGGCGGCCAGTTCCACGTCGGCGCCCACCGCTGGCCTTTAGGCTATACCCCGGCATATCAGGGGCCGGTCGATCTGTTCCTGCGACCGTGGGAAGTAGATATCAGCCGCCGTACCAGCCTGGATTCGCCATTGCCGGTGCAGGTGCTGGAAGCCAGTCCGAAGGGGCACTACACCCAATTAGTTGTCCAGCCTCTGGGGTGGTATGACGAACCGCTGAGCGTGGTGCTGGCGGGCGATGAGGCCCCGTCCCGCGGCGAACGCCTGTTTGTCGGCTTGCAGAATGCGCGCCTGTATAATGGAACCGAACGCATCGAACCGCGCGGCGAACTTGCTCTGGCAGAGACGGCCTGATAGCTTAAATCCACGTGCTTTTGCCGGGCGGCGCTGCGCTGACCCGGCCGACAGCCCGGAGCGCATGACGCGGCCGGGCTTTTTATTGGACAGCTGAAGTGAACACATTAGAACAAACAATCGGCAACACGCCGCTGGTGAAATTACAACGTCTGGGGCCGGACAACGGCAGCGAAATCTGGCTTAAGCTTGAGGGCAATAACCCGGCGGGCTCGGTAAAAGATCGCGCCGCGCTGTCGATGATTGTCGAAGCGGAAAAGCGCGGCGAAATTAAACCAGGCGACGTGCTTATCGAGGCGACCAGCGGTAATACCGGTATCGCGCTGGCGATGATAGCGGCGTTAAAAGGCTATCAGATGAAACTGCTGATGCCGGACAACATGAGCCAGGAGCGCCGTGCCGCAATGCGCGCCTACGGCGCTGAACTCATCCTGGTCACCAAAGAGCAGGGGATGGAAGGCGCTCGCGATCTGGCCGCCGCGATGGCCGAGCGTGGCGAGGGTAAACTATTGGATCAGTTTAACAATCCGGATAACCCTTACGCCCATTACACCACTACCGGCCCGGAGATCTGGCGCCAGACGGACGGGCGTATCACCCACTTTGTTTCCAGCATGGGCACCACCGGTACCATTACCGGCGTATCGCGTTTTCTGCGCGAACAGGTGAAGCCGGTAAGCATCATTGGGCTGCAGCCGGAAGAGGGCAGCAGTATTCCGGGGATCCGCCGCTGGCCGCAGGAATATATGCCGGGCATTTTTAATGCCTCGTTGGTGGATGAGGTGCTGGATATCCACCAGCAGGATGCGGAAAACACGATGCGCCAGTTGGCCGTACAGGAAGGGATCTTCTGTGGCGTCAGTTCCGGCGGCGCGGTTGCCGGGGCGCTGCGTATTGCTCGCGCCAATCCGGGCGCGGTGGTGGTGGCGATCATCTGCGATCGCGGCGATCGCTATCTCTCAACCGGCGTGTTCGGCGAAGAACACTTCAGCCAGGGGGCGGGTATCTAAACGCGCTATCACGGCCTCCCATGCCTGGCATGGGGGGCGGTTAACCTAAAGTGCGTATTTCGCTACCAGCTTATCCAGAAACGCCCATAGCTTTTGATTCATCTCGCGATAATCCCATTGCCTCATTTCATCTTCGCTGCGAATAAAGCGCCTGCCTTTTGCGGCGGTAAGTTCAGGTTGCGAGTGCGTAATTAATAACTCGATGACCTCCGTGTCAAACTCCATATGGCACTGAAAACCGTAGACCCGATCGCTATATTTGACGATTTGCCGCGGGCACCCTTCGCTGGAGGCCAGGACTTCCGCCGCAGGCGTCAGGCCCGGCATATCGTTGTGCCAGTGGCCGACTACCACCGATGGACCGAAATGGGCGATGTTGTCATCCTGCAGTCCGGCGGTGGTCAGGATGATAGGATAGTGGCCAATCTCTTTTTCCGGGCTTTGCATCACCGGCGCCCCCAGCGCTTCGCCGATAAGCTGCGACCCGAGGCAAATCCCGACCACGATACGCCCGGCGGCAATCGCCTGGGCAATCAGGTTTTTCTCGGCATGGGCATCAAACCATGGGCACTCGGCAAGCGTAGTGCGTGGTGATTGCGGGCCGCCAAGTACCACCAACATATCAAAACCTTCGGCATTCGCCGGCAGCGGATCCCCGACATAAACTCGCGACCAGCTGGCCTGATAGCCGCGCGCGTTAACCCAGCGCAGATAGGCGCCAGGCGCTTCAAAAACTTCATGGACGATAAAGTGGATCCGCATAACAACTCCCGTGTTTAACAAGGTAAGACCAGCGATAAATCGTGTGCAAGTTGTTCAATTTGCGCCTCGGTTAAAGCGCCCAGCGACAGGCGCAGGCCGTGCGACGGTGTTTTCACGCCAAAGGCTTCACCTTCACGCACCAGCCAACCGGCACGCGCCAGACGCAGCGCCAGCGACTGGCTGACGGTTGATAGCGGCAGCCAGAAATTAAGACCATCGCCAGGCGGAAAATCGCCAACGCCCTGGCGGGCCAACGCGGCGGCGAGCCGCTGATTTTGCTGCTGATAATGGCGCTGGCTCGCAGTCAGAGAAGCGGTAAAAGCGTTATCATTCAGGCAGGAGAACGCCAGCTCTTGTAGTAAATGGCTGACCCACTGGCTACCGGCGTTCAGGCGCAGGCGCAGCGCCGCTGAGGTGGTCGGATCGCTGGCGACTATCGCCAGGCGCAAATCCGGGCCCAGGGTTTTGGACATTGAGCGCACCAGCGCCCAACGCTGAATGCCTTCAGGTAGAGGATTGTGCCAGCGTGTCGCTGAGAGCAGGGCGAAGTGATCGTCAACGATCGCCAGCGTCTGCGGATAGCGGGCGAGCACGGTGCGAATCGCTTGTGCGCGCTCGGGCGTCAAACTGCAGCCGGTCGGGTTGTGGGCGCGTGGAGTCAGTATTACCGCACGGGCGCCGTTGCGCAGCGCTTCTTCAAGCCGCTCTGGGTTCATGCCTTCACCGTCGACGGCGACAGGGCTGGGCTGGAAACCGGCGTAACGCAGCATATTGATGCTGCTCAGAAAGCAGGGGTCTTCTACCGCGACGCTGTCGCCGGGTAGCAGCAGTGCGCAGAGCAGGCGTTCAAGGGCGTCAATTGCGCCGCTGGTCAAGTTGATGTCAAATTCGTGGCCAATATCGCGACTGACCCACTCCCGCGCCCAGTTAGCCAGACGCGGCTCAACGGCGGCATCGCCATATAAGTGCGGGGTCCGCGACAGCTTGGGAAGAAAACGGCCAATATCCGGTAGACGTCGCGGATCCGGATTGCCGCCGGAAATATCAATCAGCGATGTCGTCGGATCGCCGCCCTCGACCGCATTAAGCGTATTAAGCGCCTTAATGGCCGTGCCGTTGCGCCCCTGGCTTACGGCGAGCCCTGAGGTCACCAGCCGCTTGTAGGCCGCCGCCACCGTATTGCGGTTGACTGCCAGTTCGCCTGCCAGCTCGCGCACCGGCGGCAGCGCCTCTCCGGGTTGCAACGCGCCGCTCTGCACCAGATGACGGATGTTATCGAAAATCTCGTTTGCGGTTTTTCCGGTGAACATTATTGACCTATGACAAAATGAATTTTAGCATAGGACGAATGATAATCAGAGTATGACCCGCTGTCCAGCGGGGGGAGAAAGGATGAGTCAGCAAGACGAAATACAGTCCGTGCTCTTTAACGACCACAGCCGGGCGCTGGAGGTTGATATCGTGGCGGTGCAATCGCAGGTGGTCTATGGCAGCGTTGGTAACAGTATCGCGGTACCGGCAATCAAGCAGCATGAATTGCGGGTGATGGCGGTGCCCACGGTGTTATTCAGCAATACTCCACATTACGATACTTTCTACGGTGGGGTGATCCCGGAAGAGTGGTTTAGCGGCTATCTGCGGGCGCTGGAGGAGCGTGATGCGCTTCGCGAGCTGCGGGCGGTAACCACCGGGTATATGGGCAGCGCCGGGCAAATTGCGCTGCTGGCGCAGTGGCTGCAGCGGATCCGTGTGCACCATCCCGACCTCTGTATTCTGGTTGACCCGGTGATTGGCGATGTAGATAGCGGCATCTACGTAAAAGCGGAGATCCCCGAGGCTTATCGCCGCCACCTGTTGCCGCTGGCGCGGGGGATCACGCCAAATCTTTTCGAGCTCGAAACCCTCAGCGGCATGCCGTGCCACAACCAGCAGGAAGCGGTGATCGCCGCGCGTAGTCTGCTTTCCGATACCCTAAAGTGGGTGGTGATTACCAGCGCGCCTGGGCTGGATGCTTCGACTATTAACGTGCTGGTGGTCACCGACGACGCGGTCGAAGTGGTCGTCCATCCTCGCGTCGAAACCGACCTCAAAGGTACCGGCGACCTGTTCTGCGCCGAGCTCATCAGCAACCTGGTGTGCGACATGCCGTTGGGCGACGCTACGCGCGCCGCCGCTCAGCGCGTGCTGGCGGTAATGACCTGGACCGAGAGTCAGGGCTGCGATGAACTCATTTTACCGCCGTCGGGAGCGCAATAACGATGCATAGCTATCGGTTAGTGGTACGCAGGGAGGGGAGAACCGTTGGCCATTTTGAGACGATGGGGATGAACGCTCTGGAAGATGCCTGTAGGGCGAGAACGATGTTTGAAAACGAGAGCGGCTGCCAGTGCGAGCTATGGGTCGCGGATAGCGAACGGCGGATTCTGGAAAGTAGCCCGCAGGGGATGAAAATCCTGGCGAGTGAAAAGTGCTACCGGCCGGCATAAAAAAATGGCGCCTGAAGGCGCCATTTTCTCGGCAAGCAAGAATTACTTCTTGATGCGGATAACCGGAGTTTCACCAACGGTGACGCTACCGGACAGTTTGATCAGCTCTTTGATCTCGTCCATGTTGGAGATAACAACCGGAGTCAGGGTAGACTTGGCTTTTTCTTCCAGCAGCGGCAGATCGAATTCGATAACCGGGTCGCCGACTTTCACGCGCTGACCTTCTTCAGCGATGCGCTTGAAGCCTTCGCCTTTCAGTTCAACGGTATCGATACCGAAGTGAACAAACAGCTCAATGCCGCTATCGGATTCAATAGAGAAAGCATGGTTGGTTTCAAAAATTTTACCGATGGTACCCTCTACCGGCGCAACCATTTTGTTGCCAGTAGGTTTGATGGCAATGCCATCACCCACAATTTTCTCCGCAAAAACCACATCCGGCACGTCTTCGATGTTGACGATCTCGCCAGAGAGCGGAGCAACAATCTCAATAGTTCCGGTGTCTTTTTTGTCATCAGAAACCAGAGATTTCAGTTTATCGAACAAACCCATGATCTTCTCCTAAGCAGTAATTTGGGCCGCGCATCTCGTGGATTAGCAGATTGTTTTTTCTTCAATGAACTTGTTAACCAGCGTCATTAACTCGTCCGTCGTCGGTTGAGCAAGAGCCTGCTCTGCTAATACTTTTGCATCTTCGAAGTTCGTGTTACGAATAATCTTCTTGATGCGCGGGATGGAAATGGCGCTCATAGAGAATTCGTCCAGCCCCATACCCAGCAACAGAAGTGTAGCACGTTCATCGCCTGCAAGCTCACCACACATACCCGTCCATTTGCCTTCTGCATGAGAAGCATCAATAACTTGCTTGATCAGAGTCAGCACAGACGGTGACATCGGCTGGTAAAGATGCGAGATCATATCATTACCACGGTCAACTGCCAGAGTATATTGCGTTAAATCATTGGTTCCGATACTAAAGAAATCAACTTCTTTGGCTAAATGACGAGCAATGGTCGCGGCTGCCGGGGTTTCCACCATCACGCCGATCTCAATCGATTCGTCAAAAGCTTTACCTTCGTCACGCAGTTCCTGTTTGTAGATCTCAATCTCTTTCTTCAGTGCGCGCACTTCTTCAACAGAGATGATCATCGGGAACATGATGCGCAGCTTACCGAAAGCGGAGGCACGCAGGATAGCGCGAACCTGGTCGCGGAGGATCTCTTTACGATCCATCGCGATACGCACGGCGCGCCAGCCGAGGAACGGGTTCTCTTCTTTCGGGAAGTTCATGTACGGCAGCTCTTTATCGCCGCCGATGTCCATGGTGCGAACGATAACGGCCTGTGAGCCGCACGCTTCAGCCACCGCTTTATAAGCTGCAAACTGTTCTTCTTCAGTCGGCAGAGAATCGCGGTCCATGAACAGGAATTCAGTACGGTACAGGCCAACGCCTTCCGCGCCGTTGCGCTCAGCGCCATCGACGTCGCGAACGGTACCGATGTTGGCGCAAACTTCAACCTGATGACCGTCGAGAGTGATGGCCGGCAGATCTTTCAGTTTCGCCAGTTCTGCTTTTTCTTCAGCAACCTGCGCCTGCAGCGCACGCAGCTCTTCGATTTTTTCGTTGCTTGGGTTAACCAGAACCTGGTTGTTAACCGCATCGAGAATCAGATAGTCGCCGTTTTTCACCTGGGAGGTGACGCTTCCGGTACCGACGATTGCCGGCAGCTCAAGGGAGCGCGCCATGATAGAGGTGTGGGAAGTACGGCCACCCGCGTCGGTGATGAAACCCAGCACCTTGTTCAGGTTCAGCTGTGCGGTTTCCGACGGGGTGAGATCGGCGGCAACGAGGATAACTTCATCCGCGATAGCGCTCAGATCGATGATTGCCAGGCCCAGAATGTTGCGCAGCAGACGTTTACCGATGTCGCGTACGTCAGCGGCACGCTCTTTCAGGTATTCGTCATCCAGCTCTTCCAGTGCAGTTGCCTGACCTTCGATAACTTCATTGGCTGCCGCATCGGCAGTCATGTGCTTATCTTTAATCAGGGCTATGATTTCCTGCTCAAGCTCCTCATCTTCCAGCAGCATAATATGCCCTTCGAAGATGGCTTCTTTTTCTTCACCGAAAGTTTCACCAGCTTTGGTTTTGATGACCTCCAGCTGGGCGGAGGCCTTGGTGCGGCCGTTCAGGAAACGTTCAACTTCCTGATCAACCTTATCGGCAGAAATTTTCTTCCGGTCGATGACAATTTCGTCTTCTTTCAGCAGGAGAGCCTTGCCGAAAGCGATACCCGGGGATGCTAAAATGCCTGAAATCATAACCCTACCTTACTTGTGACTGATATTAAAAAGAACCCGTGAACTTACTCGAGTTCAGCCATCAGTTTAACCAGATGCTCAACTGCTTTTTGCTCATCTTCGCCTTCAGCGGAGATGGTCACAACGGTACCCTGAGTCAGGCCCAGAGTTTGCAGTTTGAACAGGCTTTTTGCGCTGGCGCTTTTGCCGTTGGAGGTTACAGTGATCTCAGAAGTGAAGCCTTTCGCTTCTTTAACAAACTGAGCAGCAGGGCGGGTGTGCAGACCGTTCGGAGCGGTAATGGTAACTTCTTGCTGGAACATTATATTTCCCCAACTTATAGGTTTAGTGTTGTGGACCTAAAGTCTAGCCTAACGACCAAACTTTAGCCTGTATTGTTAGCGCCGGCGTTACGTGTGTGGCTAAGGCGTCAGCAGCGGAACCGCTGAGAGGACCTTAAGTCCGTTGACGTCTAGCACTTCATTAAACATTATGCCGCGAAAGGAAGACTTGAACCAAATCATAAAATCGATTCAGCCTGCGGAAATCCAAATCTGAATAATTTCGCGCTTCAAAATAAATGTGCTGGTTAAATACCAGACCCTACGAGGTGAATCAATGCCAGGAGGGGTAAAACTTTGACGTATGCCACAAAAAAGCACCCGAAAAGGTGCTTTTTTACACGGTTTTTACAAACTGGCACTACTGTTGCAATTCTTTCTCGGTGAAGAGATCTGCGAACAGCGCCGTGCTTAAATAACGCTCACCGGAAGACGGTAGGATAACCACAATATTCTTATTGGTAAAGGCCTCATCTTCCTGCAGCTTTAACGCCGCGGCGACAGCCGCGCCGGAAGAGATACCGGCCAGAATACCTTCTTCTTCCATCAGGCGACGAGCGGTGGAGATGGCTTCTTCGTTGGTGATGGCGACCACTTTATCGACCAGTTTCAGGTCGAGGTTGCCCGGGATAAAGCCGGCGCCGATGCCCTGAATTTTGTGCGGGCCAGGTTTCAGCTCTTCGCCAGCCAGCGCCTGGGTGATAACCGGCGAGTCGGTTGGCTCAACGGCGACGGTGATCAGATCTTTTTTGCCTTTCGTGCCTTTAATATAACGAGAGACACCGGTCAGGGTACCGCCGGTACCTACGCCGGAGATAAAGACGTCAACCTGGCCGTCGGTGTCTTCCCAGATTTCCGGGCCGGTGGTCTTTTCGTGAATTTCCGGGTTCGCCGGGTTACTGAACTGCTGCAGCAGCAGATATTTTTCCGGGTCGCTGGCGACAATCTCTTCCGCCTTCTGGATGGCGCCTTTCATGCCTTTCGCGCCTTCGGTCAGCACCAGGTTAGCGCCCAGCGCTTTCAGCAGCTTGCGGCGTTCCACGCTCATGGTTTCCGGCATGGTCAGCGTCAGTTTGTAGCCGCGAGCGGCGGCGACGTAGGCGAGGGCGATACCGGTGTTGCCGCTGGTTGGTTCAACCAGTTCCACACCCGGTTTCAGTACGCCGCGCTTTTCAGCATCCCAAATCATATTGGCGCCGATACGGCATTTAACGCTAAAGCTCGGGTTACGAGATTCTACCTTGGCCAGGATTCGGCCATTACCGATGCGGTTCAGTCGTACCAGCGGCGTATGACCGATAGTCAGGGAGTTGTCTTCAAAAATCTTACTCATGGCCCGTCCTTAACTGTATGAAATTTGGGGGTACGGCTTCAGCATACCCGCTTAAACAATATCCGGAAGTAAGGATTTAGCATATCTATATGCTGAAGGGAAATAATGATGAGCAAGAAGGAATAAGACGGAAATAAGGGGCGGCGGTGAACCGCCCTGAAAGAGACAGCTCAGCTCGCTATTTCCACATGGCGTGCTTATCGCGGTAGCAATCCACCCACATCGCCGTCGCGCCGCAGATAGCGACTGGCAGAATGACCAGGTTGAGAACCGGGATCATGGTGAACAGGCTGGTCAGCGCGCCAAACTGCATGTTAATGACCTTCCGCGAGCGCAGCGCCTCGCGCATGGTTTTAAACGGCACTTTATGGTTATCGAACGGATAGTCGCAGTACTGAATGGCCAGCATCCAGGCGCTAAACAGGAACCACAGTACCGGCGCGACGGTTTGGCCAATGCCGGGGATAAAGTACAGCAGCAACAGAACGATGGCGCGCGGCAGGTACCAGGCAAACTTTTGCCATTCGCGTTTCATAATGCGCGGGACATCTTTCATGATGCCGAATACGCCAACATCCGGCGGCGTGGCGCCGGTCAGTCGCGCTTCGAGCTGTTCCGCCAGCAGACCGCTAAACGGCGCGGCAATCCAGTTGGCGATGGTCGAAAAGAAGTAACCAAATACCAACAAAATAGAGATAACCGCCATCGGCCATAGCAGGTAGTTTAACCACTGAAGCCATTCAGGCACATGGCTCATTAATGAAGGGATCCAGCTATCGAGGCGGGTAAACAGCCACCAGAACGCGCCGCCCATCAGAATGACGTTAACTAATAAAGGCAGGAACACGAAACGTCGGATCCCTGGCAGCCTGATGAGTTTCCAGCCTTGTGAAAAATAGTAGACGCCGCTACGTGGGGTAGTTGCGGATGATGAAACCATAGTCAGGCGATGCTCCTTTTTTAACATTCAGTGTGAATGCCCGCTTATTTTATCGGGTTGCCAGACAATAACCAGTTAGGAAATGTTCGAAAAAACAGCAAAAAGCACGATTTAGTTCATCTTTATGGGGTGAAAGGGGCAGACGCACTTGCACTTGATGTAATCGGCAAATACTCTTAGTGAGTAAATGTTTGCCGTGGTGGCAAGGTGTTAGAACAACAGAGAATATAATGATGCAGGATTTGCGTCTGATATTAATCATTGTTGGCGCGATCGCCATAATCGCTTTACTGGTACATGGTTTCTGGACCAGCCGTAAAGAGCGTTCCTCGATGTTCCGCGATCGCCCACTGAAACGTATGAAGTCTCGCGACGATGAAACATCGGAAGGCGATGACTTTGATGACGATGTTGAAGGCGTAGGTGAAGTTCGCGTTCACCGGGTTAATCACGCCCCGAACGGCGCATATGGGGAGCAAGAAGCACCTCGTCAGGCGCCGCAACACCAGTATCAGCCTCCGTACGAGCGTCAGGTGCAGCAGCCTGTGCGTCAGGACGAGCCGGTGCATCAGGCGCCGCCGCACGCGCCGCGCCCGCAGCAGCCTGTTGCTCCGCAGCCGCACGTTCAGCCGCCGCAGCACGTTGCCCCTGCGCAGCCGGTCCATCAGCCGCAGCCGACCCAGCCTCAGCCGGTACCGCCGCAATATCAGCAGCCGGTGCAGCCTGCGCCGCAGCAGCCTGTAGCGCAACAGCCGGCGCCAGTCCAACAACCTGTTGCTCAACAACCTGCGCCGGTTCAACAGCCTGCCGCGCCGCAGCCGCAACAGGCGCCTGAAGCGCCAGCCGCTGAACCTCAGCAGCCCGCCGCCGCGCCGCAGCCGAAAGAGCGCAAAGAGACGGTCATCGTGATGAACGTCGCCGCGCATCACGGTTCGCAGCTTAACGGTGAACTGCTGATCAACAGCATCCAGCAGGCCGGCTTTAAGTTTGGCGATATGAATATTTTCCACCGTCATTTAAGCCCGGACGGTAGCGGACAGGTGTTGTTCAGCCTGGCGAATATGGTTAAACCTGGCACCTTTAATCCGGATGCGATGGTGGATATGACCACGCCGGGCGTGACTATCTTTATGCAGGTGCCGTCGTTTGGCGACGAGCTGCAAAACTTTAAACTGATGCTGCAGTCGGCGCAGTATATCGCCGATGAAGTTGGCGGCGTGGTGCTTGACGATCAGCGTCGGATGATGACGCCGCAGAAACTGCGCGAGTACCAGGATCGTATTCGCGAAGTAAAAGAGGCTAACGCCTGATCTACGCGCTAGCGTGTCGTCTGCTTAATCTGAACCCCCGCCCGTCGGGGGTTTTTTATCATTGATGGTGCGATATGGAACCAATCGAACAAAAACTGACTGAACTGCGAACTACCCTTCGCCATCATGAATATCTGTATCATGTTATGGACACTCCGGAGATTCCCGATGCGGAATATGACCGGCTGATGCGTGAACTGCGCGAACTCGAAGCGCAACATCCTGAACTGATAACCCCCGACTCGCCGACCCAGCGCGTGGGCGCGGCGCCATTGGCCTCTTTCAGCCAGATTCGCCATGAAGTGCCAATGCTGTCGCTGGATAACGTGTTTGATGAAGAGAGTTTCCTCGCCTTTAACAAACGCGTGCAGGACCGTTTAAGCGATACCGCGGATCTAACATGGTGCTGTGAGCTCAAGCTCGATGGCCTCGCGGTCAGCATCCTGTATGAAAACGGCGTGCTGATGCAGGCGGCGACTCGTGGCGATGGCACCACCGGCGAGGACATCACCTCCAACGTGCGGACCATTCGCGCTATTCCACTGAAGCTACGCGGCGACAATATTCCGGCGCGTCTGGAAGTACGCGGGGAAGTGTTCCTGCCGCAGGCCGGATTTGAAAAAATTAATGAAGAAGCGCGCCGCACCGGCGGCAAAGTGTTTGCTAACCCGCGCAATGCCGCCGCGGGCTCGTTGCGCCAGTTGGATCCGCGTATTACCGCGAAGCGACCGCTTACTTTCTTCTGCTACGGCGTTGGCGTGCTGGAAGGCGGCGAACTGCCGGCCAGCCACTCTGCGCGTTTGCAGCAGTTTAAGCAGTGGGGATTGCCGGTGAGCGACCGCGTGAAGCTGTGTCATTCTCCAGAGGAAGTGCTTACTTACTATCGCCAGGTTGAAGAAGACCGTCCGCATCTTGGTTTTGATATTGACGGCGTGGTGATAAAAGTTGATTCGCTGGCGTTGCAGGAGCAGCTCGGTTTCGTTGCCCGCGCTCCGCGCTGGGCGGTGGCCTTTAAATTCCCGGCCCAGGAGCAGATGACTTTCGTCAACGATGTGGAATTCCAGGTTGGCCGTACCGGAGCGATTACGCCTGTTGCGCGCCTGGAACCGGTGCACGTGGCCGGGGTGCTGGTCAGTAACGCCACGCTGCATAACGCCGACGAAATCGAACGTTTAGGCTTGCGCATTGGCGATAAAGTGGTGATTCGCCGTGCCGGGGACGTGATCCCGCAGGTCGTCAACGTAGTGCTTTCCGAACGCCCGGAACATACGCGTGAAATCATCTTCCCAACCCATTGCCCGGTCTGTCATTCCGATGTTGAACGCGTAGAAGGAGAAGCGGTGGCGCGCTGTACCGGCGGGCTTATCTGCGGCGCGCAGCGTAAAGAAGCGCTGAAGCACTTTGTCTCCCGACGGGCGCTGGATGTCGACGGTATGGGCGATAAAATCATCGATCAGCTGGTTGAGAAAGAGTACGTGCATACGCCAGCCGATCTGTTCCGCCTCAGCGCCGGTAAGCTAACCGGGCTGGATCGCATGGGGCCGAAGTCGGCGCAAAACGTGGTCAACGCGCTGGAAAAAGCAAAAGAGACGACCTTCGCCCGCTTCCTGTATGCGTTAGGTATCCGTGAGGTTGGCGAAGCGACCGCCGCGGGACTGGCGGCGCATTTTGGCACGATTGAAGCGCTGGAACAGGCTTCAATCGAGGAACTACAGAAGGTGCCCGACGTCGGGATTGTCGTCGCCACGCATACTTTTAACTTCTTCGCCGAAGAGAGCAACCGCGAGGTTATCGCGCAACTGCGCGCGGAAGGTGTCCGCTGGCCGGCGCCGGTGGTGGTGAAGGCGGAAGAAATTGACAGTCCGTTTGCCGGTAAAACCGTGGTATTAACCGGTAGCCTGAGCCAGCTGTCGCGCGATGATGCCAAAGCGCGGCTGGTCGCGCTGGGGGCGAAAGTCGCCGGCAGCGTGTCGAAGAAAACCGATTTGGTGATCGCCGGCGAAGCGGCGGGTTCTAAGCTTGCGAAGGCGCAGGAGTTAGGCATCGAGGTTATCGATGAAGCCGAAATGATGCGCCTGCTGGGAGAATAACGTGGATAAAGCGCAGCTCATCGAGATTGCTAATACCGAGATGCCGTTTGGCAAATATAAGGGGCGACGCTTGATCGACGTCCCGGAAGAATATTTGCTGTGGTTTGCCCGTAAGGATCAATTCCCTGCCGGGCATCTCGGCGAGCTGATGGCGTTGACCTTATTGATCAAGACCGAGGGGCTGACGCAACTGGTTCAGCCCCTGAAACAACCGCGTTAACCTGCCGTGGCGCGGGATTTCTCCTGCGCCAGTTGGGCGTCTGTCTGCGCTTTATAGCGACGAGCCAGTACGGCGCAGACCATCAGTTGGATCTGATGGAAGATCATTAGCGGCAGCACCATTATTCCCAGAATCGACGCCGGGAACAGGATATTCGCCATCGGTATCCCGTTCGCCAGGCTCTTTTTCGAGCCGCAGAAGACGATGGTAATTTCATCCGGCTTGCTAAAGCCGCAGCGGCGGGCGACAAAGATATTGATCGCGATGACAATAGCCAAGAGTACCAGGCTGACAACGACGATAAACAGCAGTGATCCCACGCCCACTTTATGCCAGATTCCATTGACGACGGCTTCGCTAAAGGCGGAGTAGACCACCAGCAGGATTGAGGTCTGGTCGGTTTTGCCAATCCATTTTTTATGTTTCGCCACCCAACTACCGATCCACGGGCGCGACAGGTGGCCGAGTACAAACGGCAGCAGCAGCTGCAGCATAATCTTACCGACCTGTTCCAGATCGCCGCCAGCGCCATGCAAATGCATCAGCAGTCCTACCAGCAATGGCGAGACAAAAATACCGAGCAGACTTGACGCTGAAGCAGAACAGACCGCCGCGGCGACGTTACCGCCGGCGAGCGAAGTAAAGGCAATTGCTGACTGTACGGTCGCCGGTAAGATACAAAGGTAAATAAAACCGCTATAAAGCATCGGGTCGACCTTAATCGGCGCCCACCACGCAAACAGAACCCCCAGAACCGGAAAAACAATAAAGGTGCTGCACATCACCCACAGGTGTAAACGCCAGTGGCTGCCGCCGGCGATAATCGCTTCACGCGACAGCTTGGCGCCATGCATAAAGAATAATAGCGCGATAGCGGCGGTGGTGAGGTGCTCGACGAAAGGGACGAATTCGCCGCGCGCCGGAAAGAACGAGGCCAGCAGAACCACGGTAATCAATGTCAGTGTAAATGGATCAAGAATGCGGAAAAGTTTCATAAACGCTCCTGAAATTCGATGCCGCTATTGTGCTTTCTTTGTTTTGAGAAATAAAATTGATTTATTGCATCTATTCATGAATAAAAAAGATGAATTACTCGCTACGTCAGTTAAGGGTCTTTATCACCGTTGCCAGGGCGCGCAGTTTTAGCCGTGCCGGGGAGATTATTGGTCTCAGCCAGTCGGCAGTAAGCCATAGTGTTAAGGAGCTGGAACACCAAACCGGCGTGCGTTTGCTCGACAGAACGACGCGTGAAGTGGTGCTCACCGAGGCAGGCCATCAGCTGGCGGGCAGGCTTGAGCGTTTGCTTGATGAACTCCATGTGACCCTACGTGAAGCGGGGCGGGTAGGGCAGCAGTTGACGGGGACCGTGCGCGTCGCCGCCAGCCAGACTATCTCGGCGCATCTAATCCCGCAATGCATCGCACATAGCAATCGCCGCTATCCGGATATTGATTTCGTACTGCATGACAGGCCGCAGCAGTGGGTGCTGGAAAGTATCCGTCAGGGCGAGGTTGATTTTGGTATCGTTATCGATCCGGGGACGGCGGCAGATCTGCAGTGCGAGTCCGTGTTGGCGGAACCTTTTCTGTTGTTATGCCGTGAGGATCACCGCTTTTCCCGGCAGTCATCGGTCAACTGGCAGGAGCTGCAGGGGGAGAGGCTGGTATTGCAGGACTATGCTTCCGGCAGTCGGCCGCTGATTGATGCCGCGCTGGCGCGTTTCGCCATCAAAGCCGATATCGTGCAGGAGATTGGTCATCCGGCGACGCTGTTCCCGATGGTGGAATCGGGGATTGGTATTAGCGTGCTGCCGGCGCTGGCTTTACCCTTGCCGCAGGGCAGCCGTTTGCAGGTAAAAAGATTAACCCCGGTTGTGGAGCGCCAATTGATGCTGGCGCAGCGAAAAAATCGCTCGCTGTCGACCGCGGCGCAGGCGCTATGGGAAATCGTACGCGAAGAGGGCGCAAACCTTACATCAGCCAGGGTCGAGGACCCGCTGTATCAGCGCTAAGCGTCATTCTTAACGCTGGTGGGGAACGCTACTTTTTATACTGCACAATCGTAGATATTTCCTTTTCTCATGCCTGGTGAAAACCCTAATTTAGTCTGTTCAGAAATCAACAGCCCCAATTTGAATCATTGTTTAAATACACTACGTTCGATCAACTTGTTTACACTATACAGAGAATAGAGCGGAGCGTGTCATTGTCGGGCGGCCGAGCTGTTGAATTTTCCAGACGCTATTTGAGAATGGTAAAAATGGAATTATCAGTCCCTTTTATGCTCGTTATTATTTCCATTGCTTCGCTGCTTGCTCAGTGGTTGGCGTGGCGATTACGTATACCTTCTATCCTGCCGCTGCTGCTCATCGGCGTACTACTTGGCCCCGGGGTGCATTTATTGCAACCGGATATATTATTTGGTCCTCTACTTTTCCCACTGGTATCGCTGTCGGTGGCCATCATTCTGTTTGAAGGGGCCCTAACGCTACGCTTTGACGAGATTCGCGGCTTGGGTGGTATTGTGCGCAATTTAGTCACAATTGGAATGTTGATTACCTTCGCCGTTATCTCACTAACCTGCTGGGGGATTTTAGGCCTCACGCCGCAGATTTCAGCGCTGATCGGGGCGGTCACGGTGGTTACAGGGCCGACAGTGATTTCTCCACTCATGCGAGTGGTTCGCCCAACAGCCTCTATTAATCAGGTACTGCGCTGGGAAGGGATCGTCATTGATCCGGTGGGAGCGATTTTTACACTATTAGTATTTGAGTTTATTACTTTGCAGGAGCAAACGGGCACATGGCTTCATTTGCTGATCATGCTTACAAAAACGGTCGTTATAGGGCTGGTGAGCGGGGCGGTATTTGGCGTGTTCTTAGGGAATGCGCTCAGGCGTGGTTGGATCCCGGGTTATCTGCAAAACTTCGCTGTTTTATCCTTCGTTCTATTGACGTTTGGCGTGTCCAATACGCTGGCTGATGAATCTGGTCTGCTTGCGGTAACGGTTCTGGGGATCTGGCTGGCTAATATGCGAGAGGTTGAGACCTCGGATATCGTTGAATTTAAAGAAGAGCTATCCGCCATCTTACTTTCAGCGCTATTTATCATCCTGGCGGCCCGTCTGGATATCCATGCACTCTGGGCGATGGGCTGGCCGCTGCTGATATTGATGCTGATCGTCCAGTTTGTGGCCCGTCCACTATGCATTCTTGTCTCGACATGGCGTTCCAGCTTGCATTGGCGTGACAGGCTGATGTTATGTTGGATCGCCCCGCGCGGAATCGTTGCTGCCGCCGTCAGTTCCCTGTTTGCTTTGACGCTGCAAAAAAAAGGCTATGAGAACGCGGATCAGCTGGTAACCGTCGTTTTCGCAATCATTATAGGTACGGTAGTTTTGCAAAGCCTTACCAGCAGTCAATTGGCGCGCTGGCTTGGCGTGCAACAACGTAGGCCTCGAGGAGTGCTGATTGTCGGGGCGAATACGGTCGCCAGAACCCTGGCCCAGGCGCTCAGAAAACTCGATATTCCGGTTCAGCTGAGCGATAACAGCTGGGAATACTACCGGCTGGCAAGAATGGAAGGGTTACCAACATATTATGGCAATGTCTGGTCTGAACATGCGGAAAACTACCTGAATCTGAGTGAGATTCGTCAGGTGATCGCCTTGTCGCCTAATCGTCACCAGAATGCGCTGACCGCCCTGCATTTTCAGCATATATTTGGTAATAATCGCGTCTTCTCAATCCGTACGGGGCCTGTGACCAAAGGACGTAGTGAGAAAGAAACGCGTCACGAACAGCTTTTCGATACTGAAATGACCTGGGCACGGCTTAGTAGCTTGATAGCGAAAGGCGCAGTCATGAAAGTCACTCGCCTGAATAACAATTTTGGCTGGCCGGAGTATCTCAGCACCAACCCCGGTGCAACACCGCTGTTTGCGCAAAGAGAGGATGGCAATCTGATAGCGATTAATAATGGAATCATGCCGCCGCCACCCTGTACCGTCGTGGCGATTATCGAACCTGGAGTGGAAAGTGAAAAAACTCCGTCAGAAGCGTATTGATAGCCTGTTCTTCATTGTTGGCTGTCGTTGCAGGCCGTTCCGCTATCTGGCGTTCTGCGCATAGCAAAAAGGCGCCTTTAGGGCGCCTTTTTACATTGGTGGGTCGTGCAGGATTCGAACCTGCGACCAATTGATTAAAAGTCAACTGCTCTACCAACTGAGCTAACGACCCGAAGTGGTGGGTGATGACGGGATCGAACCGCCGACCCCCTCCTTGTAAGGGAGGTGCTCTCCCAGCTGAGCTAATCACCCACTTCGGTACTTCACATTTTGACAGAAAATCCAGCTGGCGAGAAAGTGGTGGGTGATGACGGGATCGAACCGCCGACCCCCTCCTTGTAAGGGAGGTGCTCTCCCAGCTGAGCTAATCACCCACTTCTCAATTTTCTGTTCTACACGGCGGAGACTACGTAAAGTAGTTGGTGGGTGATGACGGGATCGAACCGCCGACCCCCTCCTTGTAAGGGAGGTGCTCTCCCAGCTGAGCTAATCACCCCCGCTGTGTGGAGTCGCATTATAGGGAGAGTTGAAATTGAGTCAACGCCTTTTCTAAATAATTTGTTTGTTCGTCGTAAAATTAAACAAAGCGATCGCAAAATCAGCTTCGGCGTATGATTTATAAACAAAAATGGTAAAGCGTGATGTTGAAGTGGGATCTACATTGAGGAATCAGCCTGTGGTGTTAGAATATTCCCCTATCAATTCCAAGAACACTGCCGGCTATCGGCATCTTTATTAAACGTAAGGCCATTTCATGAAAATCAAAACTCGCTTCGCGCCAAGCCCAACAGGCTATCTGCACGTTGGCGGTGCGCGTACTGCTCTCTATTCCTGGCTTTTTGCACGTAACCACGGCGGTGAGTTTGTGCTGCGTATTGAAGACACCGATCTCGAACGCTCCACCCCGGAAGCAATTGAAGCCATCATGGATGGGATGAACTGGCTGAATCTGGAATGGGACGAAGGCCCGTATTTCCAGACTAAACGTTTCGATCGCTATAATGCGGTTATTGATGAAATGCTGGAAGCAGGCACAGCTTATAAATGCTACTGCTCGAAAGAACGTCTGGACGCGCTGCGCGAAGAACAGATGGCGAACGGCGAAAAGCCGCGCTACGACGGTCGCTGCCGCCATGATCATCAGCATCACGCCGCCGATGAGCCTTGCGTCGTGCGTTTTGCTAATCCGCAGGAAGGTTCGGTTATCTTTGACGATCAAATCCGCGGGCCGATCGAATTCAGCAATCAGGAGCTGGACGATCTGATCATTCGCCGTACCGACGGCTCTCCGACCTACAACTTCTGCGTCGTGGTGGATGACTGGGATATGGCGATCACCCACGTGATCCGCGGCGAAGACCACATCAACAATACCCCGCGCCAGATCAACATTCTTAAAGCGCTGAATGCGCCGGTACCGGTGTATGCGCACGTATCGATGATCAACGGCGATGACGGTAAAAAACTCTCCAAGCGCCACGGCGCGGTGAGCGTGATGCAGTACCGCGACGACGGCTACCTGCCGGAAGCGTTGCTGAACTATCTGGTGCGCCTGGGCTGGTCCCATGGCGATCAGGAGATCTTCACTCGCGAAGAGATGATCGAGTTCTTCTCGCTGGGCGCGGTGAGCAAGTCCGCCAGTGCGTTCAACACCGATAAACTGCTGTGGTTAAACCATCACTACATCAACACGCTGCCGGCGGAATATGTGGCGACGCATCTGCAGTGGCACATTGAGCAGGAAAATATCGATACCCGTAACGGCCCTCAGTTGTCCGAGCTGGTTAAGCTGCTGGGCGAGCGTTGCAAAACGCTGAAAGAGATTGCCCAGAGCTGCCGCTACTTCTATGAAGAGTTCGCCGAGTTCGACGCCGATGCGGCGAAGAAACACCTGCGTCCGGTGGCACGTCAGCCGCTGGAAGTGGTTCGCGATAAGCTGGCGGCCATTAGCGACTGGACGGCGGAAAATGTCCACCATGCGATTCAGGCGACCGCCGATGAGCTGGAAGTGGGCATGGGGAAAGTAGGCATGCCGCTGCGCGTGGCCGTGACCGGCGCGGGTCAATCTCCGGCGCTGGACGTCACCGTTCATGCTATCGGTAAATCCCGTAGCGTTGAACGTATCAACAAAGCGCTGGCGTTTATCGCCGAACGCGAAAGCCAGCAGTCCTGAGGCCGAGCGTAAGCTAAAGCAAGCGGCAGGTTAATCCTGCCGTTTTTTTTCGCCGCTATTTTGTCGCAGTGTTGATACCTAACCGCGCCAGGAAGCCACTAATGCCATCGCGGGCAAGAAGATCGCGCAGGTGAGTTTGTTCCGCGGCGGTCATCAGCTGCAGCGTATCGGCGATTTGCCGCCATACCGCATCCGCTTCATTGATAAAGTAGCCGCCGGGCTGTTCGGCGAGCTGGTACTCTTCATTCAGATGGCGAAATGCCGGAATATTGGTCAGAAAATCAATCACTGTCCTATCGATGACAATCAAACGCGCACGCCCGCCTTTAACGCCGGGAATCGCTTCGGTTCGCCACTTTTGTTCTCGCGCCCAACGGTTGACCGTTTGTCTGGCCAGACCCAGAACTTCGGCAAGCTCTGCAGGCGTCATTTTTTCTTTTAGTTTCATCATTCTTATTTTACTGGCCGCGTATTCCAAGACGGTTTAACAACCCGGTAATGCCTTCGCGCAGCAGTAGCGACATTAGCTGCTTCTGTTCGCGATGAGTCATCTCTTTGCAGAGCGTAAGCAATAAGGGTTCGAGATCGGTCTCGGCGACCGAATAGGGAGAGGGCGTTTCCGCTACGCGTTGGGCATTGCGGATAAACTCCCGTACCTGCTCGTTAACGTGTACGAGACGCGCTTTGCCTCCCTGTACGCCAGGCCGCGGAGAAGTTTGCCACCCCTCTTTACGAACCCATTTATTTATCGTCTGTCGGCTGAAGCCAGTTAGATGCGCAATTTCTTCCGGAGTCATTCGTTCCTTGAGCATACTATTTCCTGAGTAAATATGTGGGAATTAGTGCTTCATGTTATAGCATCCTTTTACAGGAAATAGTGACATGTTTAACGCCTGCCTGCGATAAGGCTCGCATTGTCAGCTATTTGCCTGCTTTTTCAGCGATTGAATCAGGAGGGGTAATTTTGCCGTTGACACCTGGCGAAGGAATTCATATTATGCCGCCCGTCAACACGACACGCTTTACGTTACGGGGCTATAGCTCAGCTGGGAGAGCGCTTGCATGGCATGCAAGAGGTCAGCGGTTCGATCCCGCTTAGCTCCACCAAATTCTGCACCCAGCGGATTTGGTTCGTAAAGAGGTCCTGTGGGGCTATAGCTCAGCTGGGAGAGCGCTTGCATGGCATGCAAGAGGTCAGCGGTTCGATCCCGCTTAGCTCCACCAAAATTCGAACCCTCGCTACGGCGGGGGTTTTTGCTTTTGCGTCCTCAATGTAAATGATTTTCAGCTTACGTCAGCGTGTATCGAGCAAATAAAAACCAACGTAATTTAGGAATTTTTCTCGGTTTATTTTCTTGCCTGCCATTATTAACCAACATACTATTTTCTGATTGCCTATAATTTTTAGCCGCAGAGGTGTTGATTAACAATAATGACTGACATATTTAACATCAAAGTTAAAAAAACTCTGCTGGCGTTAATTGTTTGTTTGATTTTTATTCCGCTTTCTCGATTAATTTCTCCGCAAACCCTTATCGACGGAAAACAAATTTATCTGGCATGGCTGCCATTAAGCGTCATGTACGCAACCATTTGTATTTTTGGTCGTTATGCCGTTGCTCCCTTGATTGTTGCGTTTGCAATTACTAATACATTTATAATAGATCTAACCTATGCGCAGGCCGCTATCCTATTATTCTGTCAGTTATTTTCCGTCTTTTTCACCTTCGCAATCATGCGCTCGTTGTCGGGAAAAAAATGGCGTAGCGGAAGGCCAGCGAAGCGCCATATCGGTCGTCGTATCTTCTGGGGCGGCTTCTTTGCCCCCATCCTGCTTAAGCTGACGATGTATCTGGCCGGGCGCTTCTTCGCCTTCCCGCTTGCCGTCTCCAGCTACTTCAGTACTGCGTCAATCATCTATTCCGTTATTGATATCCAGGCGTTGATATGCGCCGCCTTAATCTTTACTACCGCTTTCTATTATCCGATGAGAATGATAGTTAGCCCACGTTATCGGCGGGTGTTTTGGCTGCGTCATTGTCAACCGTGGCTGGTGAAAGAAAAAAGAACCTTTACCTTGTACTGGTTTATGGCATTAATCACAATCATGCTGGTGCTTTGTGCGCCTTTTGATTCCGATTTAATTGCCGGATATCTGGTGCCAATTATTTTTATTCTCTACTTCGTTGGTATTGGGCGTCTGGGGCATGAGTTAATTCGCATTACGTGGGCTATTTCGGCATTCTTTTTAGTCGCCTATAACAAAAATTTTCTGCAGGGTGTTCAGTCGGGGTACTCCTTGTCATTTGTCCTGTCGGTGTTAATTTCATTCACGATTTGTTTGTTTTACATGACAGATATTTATTCGCGTAGTGACAGAATTAAACAACGCTGGCGCGATCGAGCTGAAGAAGATCCGTTAACCGGGTTACCCAATTTGCGGGCGCTGGAAGGACATTTGCGCCAGTCGCCGCGGGTTGTTATTAGCAGTCTGCGCATCGAAAATCTGGACTTCCTTAGCCGCCATTACGGCATGATGATGCGCGTAGAGTGCAAGCGGCAAATAGCCCGTCGTCTGCAGCCTCTACTGGACCACCGCGATAAAATTTATCAGCTCCCGGGTAGCGAGTTGTTGCTGGTGATTGAGGGGCCGGAACCGGCTGCGCGGCTAAATCACATCGTCGCGATGCTTAACCACGCTAAATTTAACTGGCATAACCAGGTTCTGGATTTAGAGTTTGGCGCGGCGTGGGGGAGTTACAGCGGCATTGAGACCGAATTACACCCTATGCTCGGCCAGCTTAGTTGGTTATCGGAGCAGGCTGGCGCCGTGCAGCGGGTGCTGGCGTTAGATACCGCGCAGGAGGAGGTTTCTGACCAAACAACCGAACAGGTGCGGATGCTGACGAAAATAAAACAAGCGCTGAACGAGCGTAATCTCCTGCTGTACGCGCAGCCGATTCAAAATGCGGAGGGGGAGGGCTATTACGAAATCCTCACCCGTATGCGCTGCGGCGAGACGATTATCACGCCGGATCGGTTTATTCCACTTATTGCACAGTTTAACCTCAGCCAGCGCTTCGATATGCTGGTGCTGGAAACGCTGTTCAGCCAGCTTGATCAACATCCCGGCCGACGCTTCTCCGTCAATTTGCTGCCGTATACGCTGATGCAAAAGGATAGCGCCGCGCAGATTATCGCGCTGTTTAAGCGTTATCGCGTTTCGCCTGCTTATATCACGATTGAGATAACTGAAGAGCAGGCGTTCTCGAATGCGGATACCAGCATGCATAATATTCAGCTGCTGAGTGAGTTCGGTTGCGCTATCGCCATTGATGACTTCGGTACCGGTTACGCTAACTATGAGCGTCTGAAAAGCCTGCAGGCGGATATCGTAAAAATTGACGGCTGCTTCGTGCACGAAATCGAGAGCGACCAGCTTGATGCGATTATCGTGAAATCCATTATCGAAATCGCGCGGGCGAAACAGCTTACGGTCGTCGCAGAGTACGTAGAGACTCAGGCGCAAAAGGCGATGCTGTTGGCGCTGGGCGTCGATTATTTACAGGGCTACCTGATTGGCAAACCGCAGCCGTTAAGCGAATTGAAGGCGTAAAAAAGCCGGGCGATAACGCAGCCCGGCTTGTTATTTAATTAACGTCTGTTTGAGATTACAGTACCAGCGCAGCGATAGAGGCTGACAACACGCTGACCAGCGTGGAACCGTAAACCAGTTTCAGACCAAAGCGAGAAACCACGTTACCTTGCTCTTCATTCAGGCCTTTAATCGCCCCGGCGATGATGCCGATAGAAGAGAAGTTGGCGAAGGAGACCAGGAAGATGGAGATGATACCTTCCGCACGCGGGGAGAGCGTCGCTGCCACTTTCTGCAGATCCATCATCGCCACGAATTCGTTAGACACCAGTTTGGTCGCCATGATACTGCCTACCTGCAGCGCTTCGCTCGCCGGCACACCCATCACCCACGCAACCGGGTAGAAGATGTAGCCGAGGATCCCCTGGAAGGAGATGCTGTAGCCAAACCAGCCGGTGACGGTGGCGAACAGGGCGTTGAGCGCGGAAATCAGCGCGATAAAGCCGATCAGCATCGCCGCAACGATAATCGCTACTTTAAAGCCTGCCAGAATGTATTCACCCAGCATTTCGAAGAAGCTCTGACCTTCGTGCAGATTGGACATCTGCAGGTTTTCTTCGCTCTGCTCAACGCGATACGGGTTAATCAGCGACAGAACAATAAAGGTGCTGAACATGTTGAGCACCAGCGCGGCAACCACATACTTCGGCTGCAGCATAGTCATATAGGCGCCGACGATGGACATCGAAACGGTAGACATCGCGGTTGCCGCCATGGTGTACATACGGTTGCGCGACATTTTGCCGAGAATATCTTTATAGGCGATGAAGTTTTCCGACTGGCCGAGGATCAGCGAGCTGACGGCGTTGAAAGATTCCAGTTTACCCATGCCGTTAACTTTCGACAGCACGGTACCGATCGCGCGGATGACAATCGGCAGAATGCGAATATGCTGTAAAATACCTATCAGCGCGGAAATAAAGACGATTGGGCACAAAACCTTCAGGAAGAAGAAGGCCAGACCTTTATCGTTCATGTTACCGAATACGAAGTTGGTGCCTTCGTTGGCGAAACCGAGAAGTTTCTCGAACATCTCAGAAAAGCCTTTCACGAAACCCAGACCGACATCGGAGTTCAGGAAGAACCAGGCCAGCAAAACTTCAATAACAAGTAATTGAATAACATAACGAATGCGGATCTGCTTACGGTTGTGACTGACCAGCAAGGCCAGTATAGCCACCACAACGATCGCGAGGACAAAATGCAAGACGCGGTCCATATTTGCTCCAAATATGAGGCAGGTTAAATTTCCGTGCACATTCTATGCAACAAGCCTAAATAAAACGAGATCGAATCCACACTATTGCAAGGATATGTGACCAATAACAAAAATAGTGATCAATCGTACATTTTTGTTATGTTATGCAAAGGTATTAAAAGTTGCATTAATGTACTAATCTGATGAAAGGCGCGTTGTCGACAGCTTCACGCCCGTTTCGTTATTTGGCCTGCTATCGTTCCCTCCTATCAAAGCAATCATTATCACCTTTCTAAATGAACTTGATAATCATTCGCATTTTGATAGCATTAAACATAGCAAAGGCTATATTTCCAGGGGCAGAAAATGACTAGCAGTCGCGTTGAGAATAGCAGCGGTCGCGCAGCGCGCAAGATGAGGCTCGCACTGATGGGGCCCGCATTCATTGCTGCCATCGGCTACATCGATCCGGGTAACTTCGCCACGAATATCCAGGCAGGCGCCAGCTTTGGCTATCAATTGTTATGGGTAGTGGTATGGGCGAACCTGATGGCGATGCTGATTCAGGTGTTATCGGCCAAGCTCGGTATCGCCACCGGTAAAAACCTCGCGGAACAGATCCGCGACCATTACCCGCGCCCGGTGGTGTGGTTTTACTGGATACAGGCGGAAATTATCGCCATGGCGACCGATCTGGCTGAATTCATCGGCGCGGCCATCGGCTTTAAGCTGCTGCTCGGCGTTTCCTTATTACAGGGGGCGGTGCTGACCGGCGTCGCCACCTTCCTGATCCTGATGTTGCAGCGTCGCGGGCAGAAACCGCTGGAAAAAGTCATCGGCGGGCTGCTGCTGTTTGTGGCGGTGGCTTATGTGGTCGAGCTTATCTTCTCGCAGCCGGCGTTAGCGCCGCTGGCCAAAGGCATGATTATTCCGAGCCTGCCGAATGGCGAAGCGGTATTCCTTGCCGCCGGGGTTCTCGGGGCGACGATTATGCCGCACGTTATCTATCTGCACTCATCGCTGACGCAAAACCTGCACGACGGCTCGCGCAAAGAACGCTATAACGCCACGCGTTGGGACGTGGCGATTGCAATGACCATTGCCGGCTTCGTTAACCTGGCGATGATGGCGACCGCCGCCGCTGCGTTTCACTTCAACGGCCACACCGGCGTGGCCGATCTCGACCAGGCTTATTTAACTCTCGAACCGCTGCTTAGCCATGCCGCCGCGACGATTTTTGGTCTCAGTCTGGTTGCCGCCGGTCTCTCGTCGACGGTAGTCGGAACGCTTGCCGGGCAGGTCGTGATGCAGGGGTTTATCCGCTTCCATATTCCGCTGTGGTTTCGCCGGACTATCACCATGCTGCCGTCGTTTATCGTGATTATGATGGGGCTGGATCCAACGCGTATCCTGGTGATGAGCCAGGTATTGCTGAGCTTCGGGATTGCGCTGGCGCTGGTGCCGCTGCTGATTTTTACCAGCGATGCGCGGTTAATGGGCGATCTGGTAAACAGTCGCTGGGTAAAACGCATCGGTTGGCTGATTGTGGCGATTGTGGTGGCGCTGAACGGCTGGCTGATTATTGGTTCCGCATTAGATTAATACGGCAACAAAAAAGGGAGCTTTCGCTCCCTTTATCAATTAGTGGTGCCCGTGACCATGTCCGCGCCCGCCGCCAGGGCCTCGGCCCCAGCCGCCACGTCGATCGTTCCAGCCTTCGCGATAGCCGCGCTCGTAAGCACGACCACGATCCCAGCCGCGTTTATCCCAACCGCGATGCCAGCCGTTATCATGGCGATGCCAGCGGTGATCGCGCCATTCATAATGACGACGCCAGTAATCACGGTCGCGCCAGCCGCCACCGTCCCAGTAGTTACCGTAACCGTCACGATCGCCAATTTGTAATTTTACCGATGGCAGCAGGGTGATTTCACCAGCATTGGCGATAACCGGCGCGCACGCCAGAAGTACCGCAGCCAGAATCAGTGACCTGAACATACTCTTCTCCTCACGATCGGGTCTTAATGACCTGTTAACCAGATATTACGAGCCGGTAAAGAGGCGTAGCATCAGGGAACTCTTAAATCGCAAGAAATAGCACTTTTTGCCAAAGTAAAAATGAGTTTACACCGCAAGGATCGCGTCAATGGCGGCGCACTCTTCAGCGCTGAACTGACGATTGCTTAACATACCCACGGCATCGTCCAGTTGCGTCGTTTTACTGGCGCCGATCAGCACTGACGTCACTTTATCTTCACGCAGCACCCAGGCCAGGGCCATCTGTGATAGCTTCTGTCCGCGGCGCCCGGCAATGGCGTCAAGCTGGCGGACTTTTTCCAGCCGCTCGGCGGTGAGCTGTTCCGGCTGTAAAAAACGGCTATTGCTGGCTGCGCGCGAGTCTGGCGGAATACCGTTTAGATAGCGGTTGGTCAACTGCCCGCCAGCCAGCGGTGAAAACGCTATACTTCCCACGCCTTCGGCCTGCAGCATCGCTAATAATCCTTCTTCCACCCAGCGTTCAAACATCGAATATTTGGGTTGGTGAATCAGGCAAGGTGTGCCGAGATCGTTGAGGATAGCGATAGCCTGACGCGCCAGCTCAAGCGGGTAGTTCGATAAACCAACGTAGAGCGCTTTTCCCTGGCGAACCAGATGATCCAACGCGCGCATGGTTTCTTCCAGCGGCGTCTCCGGGTCCGGGCGGTGGTGATAAAAGATATCGACGTACTCAAGACCCATCCGCTTCAGGCTCTGGTCGAGACTGGCGACCAGATACTTGCGCGATCCCCAGTCGCCATAAGGACCGTCCCACATGGTATAGCCGGCTTTACTGGAGATGATGAGTTCGTCGCGGTAGGGCAGAAAATCTTCTTTCAGGAACCGCCCGAAGTTGCTCTCCGCCGATCCCGGCGGTGGGCCGTAATTGTTCGCCAGGTCGAAGTGGGTAATCCCGAGGTCGAAGGCGTGACGCAGCAACTGGCGGCTGACCTCGACCTGTGTCTCATCGCCAAAGTTATGCCACAGACCGAGAGATATCGCCGGTAGCTTCAGGCCGCTGCGTCCGCATCGGCGGTATTCCATGGTCTGATAACGCGTGTCGCTTGCCTGGTAAACCATACTTCCTCCGCATCAAAACAGGGTGTGTATACGTTTACACTAATCAATGTTGCATGCGGAGTATATGGGGATAACGCGTAAATTTTGCTTTCCACCCTCATTATTGCTCACAATCTGGACAGGTAAAACGCATATCTAATACTCAGATTACCTGCACAACAACAAGGATTATGGATATGCAACCGACTTACACCATTGGCGATTATCTGCTGGATCGTCTCGTAGATTGTGGTATCGATCGCCTGTTCGGCGTACCTGGTGATTACAACTTACAGTTTCTCGATCACGTGATAGCCCATCAAAATTTGGGATGGGTCGGCTGTGCTAACGAACTGAACGCGGCCTACGCCGCAGACGGCTATGCGCGTATAAAAGGCGCCGGCGCGCTGTTAACCACCTATGGCGTAGGGGAGTTAAGCGCGTTAAACGGAGTGGCCGGTAGCTATGCGGAACATATCCCGGTGCTGCACATTGTGGGCGCGCCATCTACCGGCGCGCAGCAGCGCGGCGAACTGCTGCACCATACCCTCGGCGATGGCGATTTCACCCATTTCTCGCGGATGAGCGAACATATTACCTGTACTCAGGCGACGTTAACGGCGGGCAACGCCTGTCATGAAATTGACCGGGTATTAAGCGACATGCTGACCCACCACCGCCCAGGGTATCTGATGCTGCCTGCCGACGTGGCGAAAGCCCGCGCGGTGCCGCCGGCCCGCGCGCTGGTCATTAAGGGCCCGGCGGCCGATGAAAACCAGCTTGCCGGCTTTCGCGAGCACGCGGCCAAATTGTTGCGCAGCAGTCGCCGCGTGTCGCTGCTGGCGGATTTTCTCGCTCAGCGTTACGGTCTGCAAAACACACTACAGCAGTGGGTTAAGTCCGCGCCGATTACCCACGCCACCATGCTAATGGGGAAAGGGCTATTTGACGAACAGGGAACGGGGTTCGCCGGGACCTATAGCGGGATCGCCAGCGCGCCGCAAACCCGCGAAGCGATGGAAAGCGCCGATGCCATCATCTGCGTGGGTACACGCTTTACCGATACGATTACCGCCGGCTTTACCCATCATTTGCCAACGGAGAAAACCATCGAAATCCAGCCGTTTGCCGCGCGGGTTGGCGATCATTGGTTCAGCCGAATCCCGATGGATCAGGCGCTGGCGGCCCTCATTGATGTTTCTGGCAAGCTGTCCGCGGAATGGCGCGCGCCAGATATCATCGCGCCCGACGCTTCCGGCGCGCCGCAGGGTAATCTGACGCAGAAAAACTTCTGGAGTACGGTCGAGAAACAGCTGCGGCCGGGCGATATTATTCTTGCCGATCAGGGGACCTCGGCATTCGGTATCGCCTCATTAAAACTACCCTCGCAGGCCACGCTGCTGGTGCAACCGCTATGGGGCTCAATCGGGTTCACGCTACCTGCCGCTTACGGCGCGCAGACCGCCGCCGCGGACAGAAGGGTGGTATTAATCATTGGCGATGGCGCCGCGCAGCTCACTATCCAGGAGATGAGCTCAATGCTGCGCGATAAGCAAAAACTGTTAATTTTGCTGTTGAATAACGAGGGCTACACCGTCGAGCGCGCCATCCACGGACCAGAACAGCGCTACAACGATATTGCGTTGTGGGACTGGAGCCGCTTCCCCGATGCTTTTGCGCCGGATACGCCTTCCCGCTGTTGGCGGGTATCGCAAACCGGTGAGCTGGCTGAGGCGATGGCCGATAGCGTTAACTCCGATAAGCTAACGATGGTCGAAGTGATGCTGCCGAAAATGGATATCCCTGACTTCTTACGCGCGGTTACCCAGGCGCTGGAAGATCGCAACAACCGCAGCTAATCGCCGCGGCGTTTGGCAATCATCAGCGGCTTCCCGGCCAGCAGTAGCCAGGCCGGGAGCATCACGATACATAGCAGCGGCAGCAAGGTGGTATCCGGCACCACCACCGCCGCCATAAACAGGCTCAGCCAGCCGTCGCGGGTGACGACCAGCACCAGGCCGAGGATCGCGCAGGAGATGGTAATGGCGGCCGGTACCGCTTCAACGTGGGCATGCAGCATTAGCCCCAACGAGACGCCGACAAACACCGCCGGGAAAATACGCCCGCCGCGGAAGCCACAGGCGGCCGCCAGCACCAGCGCCGCCAGTTTCACCACGGCAATGAGTAGAAAATCGCCGGCGCCAAGGGTCTGGCTAGAGGCCAGTTGCTGCATTTCGTCCAGCCCTTTAAACAGCGTAATATGCCCGCCAATAACGCCCAGGATCCCCAGTAAAAACCCCCCGATACCTAGCATTAACACCGGATTTTTCAGGCGGTGGATCAGCGCGTGCAGACGTGGTAGACACCACACGGCGACCATGCCGACGGCGATGGCGATAAGCGTGACGATTGCGCCGCTGATAATATCGACGATACGCAGGTGTGGATAGTGCGGGATCGGCAGGGTGAAATTGGGATGGAAAAAGATACCGGTCGTCAATGCGCCTGCCGCCGCTGCCAGCAGCGGGGCGAATAGCCGGTCCCATAACGGAACGTCGCTGCTGCTATTGAGCGTTTGCGAAAAAATAAGCGCCGCGGCAACCGGCGTACCGAACAGCGCGCCGATGGTTCCCGATGCGGCGAGGATTGTCCAGTCCAGCGAGCTTACTCGTGGGAACAGACGCGAGCCAAGGGCGACGGCAAGCGCGATATTGACGACCATGATCGGATGTTCCGGCCCGAGACTCACGCCGCCCGCGAGGCCGAGAATCAACGCCGCCAGTAACCCCGGTAGCGCGCTGGTGGCGATGGGCGCGCCGATTAAGGATTCTGTTGCCGGATCTGGCCCACCATGTCCAGGACTGAAACGGACCACCAGCCCCACGGCTATCCCGGTGAGAGTGAGGATGGCAATTATCCATAGCGGACTATCGGCGGCAATGCCGACATGTGCCGGCAGGTCGCTCCACAAGATGCTCTGTAGGACTGCGGCTATCTTCATCGCCACAATCAATACCAGGCTGGATGCGATACCAATAAGAATGGCGGGTATCGATAACAACAGCATCGTTCTGGCGCGCGGGTGCAGCATGAAGGGTTCCTTTTAAATGTCCTGAAGCGCTACTTTGCCTGTCTCTGTAAAGAGCTTCGGCGCAAATGGTGCTGAAACGATAAACTTAAGGCCAAACCTGACGTTGCGTGTATGACATAAACTGGCATGTTACATAGATTACAGTCTAAATGTGACCAATGTCGCTAAACTACCGGCAGCTGTACGTTGGTCGTTGTTGTTATGTCGCCATGAATTTACAGTGTGCGAAAAGAATTATTTTGACTTTAGCGGAGCCGTAACGGAATGACAAAATTTGCTTTAGTAGGAGACGTCGGCGGAACTAACGCCCGTCTGGCGTTATGTGATATCGCAAGCGGGGAGATTTCCCGCGCTAAAACTTATTCCGGGCTCGATTACCCAAGCCTTGAGGCCGTTGTACGCGTCTATCTCGACGAACAAACCGTGAAGGTCGAGGATGGCTGCATCGCCATTGCTTGCCCCATCACCGGCGACTGGGTGGCGATGACCAACCATACCTGGGCTTTTTCTATTGCCGAGATGAAAAAGAACCTCGGATTTGCGCATCTGGAAATCATTAATGATTTCACCGCGGTGTCGATGGCGATCCCAATGCTCAAAACTGAGCATCTGATCCAGTTCGGCGGCGCGCAACCGGCGGAAGGTAAACCGATCGCCGTCTACGGCGCTGGTACTGGTCTTGGCGTAGCGCACCTGGTACATGTTGATAAACGCTGGGTGAGCCTGCCGGGCGAGGGCGGCCACGTCGATTTCGCGCCGAATAGCGAAGAAGAGGGCATTATTCTTGAGGAGTTACGCAACGAGTTGGGCCACGTGTCCGCCGAACGCGTTTTGTCCGGCCCTGGATTAGTTAATCTGTATCGGGCTATCGTTAAATCCGATGGCCGTTTGCCGGAAAACCTACAGCCGAAGGACGTCACTGAACGTGCGCTGGCGGATACCTGCATTGATTGTCGCCGCGCGCTGTCGCTGTTCTGCGTCATTATGGGGCGCTTTGGCGGTAACCTGGCGCTAACCCTTGGCACATTCGGCGGCGTGTACATCGCGGGCGGCATTGTCCCGCGTTTCCTTGAGTTCTTTAAGGCGTCGGGTTTCCGCGGCGGGTTTGAAGATAAAGGGCGCTTTAAAGCCTACGTGCAGGATATTCCGGTCTATCTCATCGTTCATGATAACCCTGGCCTGCTCGGCTCCGGCGCGCATCTGCGCCAGACGCTTGGGTATATACTCTAAGCCACTCTCAGTCGGGCGGCGTTTGGCGCCGCCCATCTCATTACAGATTCATCAACTGGCGAAACTCTTTTACCTTACTGCGGCTGACCGGCACCTGAAACTCAAGGTCGCGCAATCGTAGGACGTAGGTGTTGTTGAACCATGGTTCAATTTCGCGGATTTTATTCAGATTGACGCAGTACGAGCGGTGACAGCGAAAGAAGTGCGCAGCCGGCAGCTTGCTGCAGAATTCGGTGATGTTCATCGGCATGACGAATGATTCACGGCGCGTATAGACGAAGGTCATTTTCTCATGCGCTTCCGCGTAATAAATATCGTGAATGCTGGTGACGATGATCCGCTCGTCTTTAATCAGATTAATGGTGTCGTTTTCGCGGGTTGGGTTGTGCGCGGGCGTGCCGCTTACCGCCACTTGCTGCTGTTGCTGCCAGGCGCTGGACAGCTTCTGCAACATATTAATAATCCGTGATTCCTGATAAGGCTTGAGGATGTAGTCAAACGCTTCCAGTTCAAAGGCTTCCACCGCATGTTCTTTCCACGCGGTGATAAAGACGATGAACGGCTTATGCGCGAACTGGCTAATATTTTGCGCCAGCAGCACGCCATCCAGCGAGGGGATATTGATGTCGAGAAAGATGGCATCGACTTTATTGTGCTGCAGGAATTTCAGCACGTCGAGACCGTCGTCGAAGGTGCCGACGATCTCCATCTGGCTGTGGGTGTTAATCAACCAGGTGAGTTCCTGCTGCGCCGGGAACTCATCCTCAACAATAATGACTTTCATGTTTTCTCCGCTCATGGCAACAGCGATACCGGTTCAGTCGCCGGGGCGTGCTGGTTGGGGACGTAGAACGCAATCTCCGTCCCCGGCGTCAAGCGGCGGATATGCAGCCCTTCGCCGTAGAGCAGTTTCACCCGATGATGAACATTCAGCAGGCCAATTTTATTACCCGGCATCTCGTCGGCTTCGACGCGGGCCACCACCGCCGGGTCAATACCGTTCCCGGTATCCCGTACGCTGATGCGCACCCGGTTTCCGCATTCGTTGATGGCGATAGTCACCACGCCCTTGCCCCGACAGGGTTGAATACCGTGGACGATGGCATTTTCTACCAGAGGCTGAATGAGCAGGCTGGGGATGACGCAGCTGACGTCCTCATCAATATCATAAATCACCGTCAGCTTGTCGCCGAATCGCGCCTGCTCGATCGCAATATAATCCTTAATTTGGTATAGCTCGCGCTTGATGTCGATCTGCTCGTCATCTTTTAACTCAATGTTATAGCGTAAATAACGCGACAAATTGAAAATCAACTGCCGGGCGGTATCCGGATTCATACGGATGGAAGAGGAGATGGCGTTAAGCGCATTAAACAGAAAATGGGGATTTATTTTACTCTGCAGGGCGCGCAGTTCCGCTTTATTGGCCATTTCACGCAGCTGTTCGGCCCGGGAGACCTCAAGCTGGGTGGAGATTATTTGCGACAGGCCGATCGCCATCTCCTGCAGCGAGGAGGTAATACGATGCGCGTGGCAGTAGTAAATTTTCAGCGTGCCGGTCACCACACCTTTCTCGCGTAGCGGAATCACCAGCATGGAGTGGATCTCCGGCGTTCTGTAGGCTTCATCGTTGTTTTTAATGATGATGGTGTCGCTTTCAATAGCTTTACGAGTCGTTGGGCTGATATCGTTGTTGCGATCGTTATAGTTATTTTCCCCATAGCCAACGTAGGCCAGCACCCGGTCAGTGGTGGTAATCGCGACCGCATCGGCATTGATGTCCCGGCGAATAATATCGCAAACCTGACGCAGCGATTCGCTGTTCACGTGACGGAACAGCGGCAGCGTTTTGTTGGCGATATCCAACGCCAGTTTTGCCTGGCGCGCCGCGCTGGCCTCTTTCTCGCCTTCCACGCTCTGGACCAGCAGTACAATAAAACCGATGCAGATGCTGCCAAGGATCATCGGGATACCGATTTTGGAGACAATATCGATCCCCAACGCCAGCGTCGGCGCCCACAGCACCACGAGGATCATGGTTAGCGTTTCACACAGCATCCCGGCTAGAATCCCCACCTTCCAGCGCTGGGCTTTCGGGATTTTGCGGTTGATAAGCCCGGAAAGCAGCCCGGCGACAATACTGGTGATAAAGCAGGGGATGGCGGTCACACCGTCAATATCAATGAGATAGCGGTGTACCCCGGCAATTACGCCGACAATCGCGCCGACCCACGGGCCAAACAGGATCCCGCCGGACATCACCGCGATAATACGTACGTTGACCAGAGAACCTTCTACCGGAACGCCGGACCAGGTGCTGAACAGCGCGAACATGGAGAAGATGGCGGTGACCGCCAGCAGCTCGCGAGGCGTATGCGCCGATTTATGCAGCAGTTCGCGAAACAGGCGTAAGCGGATAAGAAAAAAGAGGCAAATGAGCATTAATGCCGCGCGGTCAAAAACCGCCAGCAGCATATTAAAAATATCGTGCATGGGTGCGCCCAGGATTCGCAGGAAAGCAATATGATAGAAAACCTCGCGCCAGAAGGCTAGCCGCAGAAATCAATGAGGAACAAGCACAAAAATAAAAGGGGATAAGTGGATATCTCCAGCTATCAGGGCGTTGATGGGGAGTGATGATAAATTCAAGTATTATAAATGATATCAATATGTTAATTGTTTATTTAATATATGCACGTTTTAGGGAGGCGTTCTGCCGCATGCTAATAAGTAATGCCTTATTTTTTGCGCCAACGATTATTTTTTATCAACCCTCTCGACAGCGTGTTTTTTTTCAGGTTATTTTCTAAGCGAGCCACATCGGTGGCCGCGTCGCTCGGACGGTCCGGGCGCTAACGTTAATCTGAGGAATCTATGGCTGAATTCAGTCCTGAACGCCGTTTTACGCGTATCGATCGTCTCCCTCCGTATGTTTTTAACATTACTGCCGAACTGAAAATGGCTGCGCGTCGGCGTGGCGAAGATATTATCGATTTCAGTATGGGTAACCCGGATGGCGCCACGCCGCCGCATATCGTCGAAAAACTCTGTACCGTTGCCCAGCGCCCGGATACCCACGGTTACTCTACCTCTCGCGGTATTCCGCGTCTGCGCCGCGCGATTTCGCGTTGGTACCAGGAGCGTTATGACGTCGATATCGACCCGGAATCAGAAGCCATCGTGACGATTGGTTCGAAAGAGGGACTGGCGCATCTGATGCTGGCGACGCTCGATCATGGCGATACGGTGCTGGTGCCAAACCCCAGTTATCCGATTCATATTTACGGCGCGGTTATCGCCGGGGCGCAGGTCCGTTCCGTCCCGCTGGTGGAAGGCGTTGATTTCTTCAATGAACTGGAACGCGCGATCCGTGAAAGTTATCCGAAGCCAAAAATGATGATTCTGGGCTTCCCGTCGAACCCTACCGCCCAGTGCGTTGAACTCGATTTCTTCGAAAAAGTCGTCGCGCTGGCGAAACGTTATGACGTGCTGGTGGTGCACGATCTGGCCTACGCCGACATCGTCTATGATGGCTGGAAAGCGCCGTCGATTATGCAGGTGCCCGGTGCGCGCGATGTGGCTGTCGAATTCTTCACCCTGTCAAAAAGCTACAACATGGCCGGCTGGCGTATTGGTTTTATGGTAGGGAACAAAACGCTGGTTAATGCTCTGGCCCGCATCAAAAGCTACCATGACTACGGTACCTTCACGCCGTTGCAGGTAGCGGCGATTGCCGCGCTGGAAGGCGATCAGCAGTGCGTGCGTGATATTGCGGAACAATATAAACGTCGCCGTGATGTGCTGGTGAAAGGGCTGCATGAAGCCGGCTGGATGGTTGAATGCCCGAAAGCGTCAATGTACGTGTGGGCGAAAATTCCGGAGCCATATGCGGCGATGGGCTCGCTGGAGTTCGCTAAAAAGTTGCTGCAGGAGGCCAAAGTGTGCGTCTCGCCGGGAATCGGCTTTGGCGACTATGGCGATACTCATGTGCGTTTCGCATTAATCGAAAACCGCGATCGTATCCGTCAGGCCATCCGCGGTATCAAATCCATGTTCCGTGCAGATGGGCTGCTACCGGCAGCTGGTAAAACGGTAGCTGAACACCACGAATAAAAAATGGGAGCCGTCTGGCTCCCATCTCTTTACTGCATAGCAGGTTAAATCATCAGGGCGAAGGTACCGGCCCAAACGATGACCATAAAAGAAATTCCCATCAAAAAGTATTTCACGACATGTCACTCCGCATTTTGGCGAAACGCCTAAATGAATTTAACTTTAACCATTGCAGGATTGTCGCAGATAAAACCAGACTATTCTGGCAGCTGCGGCAACCCGAAATTCTGTGCGTTAACTGCTCCAGATGGCGCTAATGTACGCTTAAAAAATGGTGGAAACAAGATCCATTTTTTTATTAATTTTTAGTTACTTACGACTGTCGTGAATAGGCGACACATTAATTTCATTCGGTAATAAATTCAATTACGGCGACGATGATTTTAAGCAATACCCTGACATTCTGTAGTTATTTGATTTTGGGATTTTTTCTATAGGCGGGAAGGTGCAGAAATCACTTTCTGCACCCTATCGCGATGAGGTTAGTGGCCGGTCGTCGGCGCGCGCCATTGATGTGGATAACGTGCGGGAACAAAGCGCAAGGTAAGCGCCATTAAGAGGAAAACGCAGATGGCGTGGAATTCCCAGTCTAGCTGGTAGTTTCCGCTCAGGCTGCGCAGCAGCCCTGAAAGCCACGGCGATAAACCGGCGATAATAAAACCGATGCCCTGCATAAACGCCACCAGCCGACCGGCGACGGCAGGTTGCGGTGAATGGTCCAGCGCCAGTACCAGGCACAGCGGGAAGGCGCCGCCCAGTCCTATGCCGCAGCTCACTGCCCACAGCAGCGGCCACTGTTGTGGCCACCAGATGAAACCGCAGAACCCGAGCAACTGCAGCGCCAGCGCCAACATCAGCAGCTTACGGCGATCTTCGTGGCGAGCGAGCATCGGTAGTAACAGCGCGCCGGCGGTTTGGCCGACGGTCATCAATGCCAGAAGCGTGCCGCTAAACTGAGCGCTGTGGCCAAGCTGCATATAATAGGGCGGTAACCAGGCAATCAGGCTGGCGTAGCCGCCATTGATCAGCCCGAAATAAAGGCCAAGCGTCCAGGCCCGATGGTGACGAAAGACCGACGGCGCGGCTTGCGCCGATGCGGCAACCGGCGCGGCGGGCAGCATTTTGCTGATCGGCAACCAGCCAATGAGCGCAGCCAGGGCCGGTAGCGTCCACCATGCCAGCGCGTGGTGCCAGAGCGCGCTTTGCTGCGCAAGCCAGGGGGTGAGCGCGGCGCCAAGGCCGCCTCCGCCCATCAACGCCGCTGACCACAATCCCATCACCTGCGGCGTGCGGCGATGAAAAAGACGCTTGATGACGCTGGGAATAATCGCCTGAATCACGCCGATGCCAATCCCGCCGAGCAGCGCGCTACTAAGCAGCAGGCCGCTTTGCGGCGCCAGCTCGCGCAGGAGCGCGCCAATGCCAATCGCCAGCAGACTTAACGCAATACTGCGGTTTTCGCTAACGTGGCGGTTAATCCATCCGCCAGCGAGCGCCAGCACCCCCATCGCGATGACCGGAAGCGCGGTCAACAGTGAAACCAGGGTAAAGCTCATACCGGTTGCCTGTTGCAGTTGCGGCAGCAATGGACCTATCGAGGTCAGTAGCGGGCGCATATTAATGCCGATCAGTACCAGCACAAATAACGTCAGCGTATTGCGTTGCGTCTGGCTCATTACGCTTTACCCGCCCAGCGCTGATACAGGGCCAGCCCTTCGGGTTGTGGGCAGTGGTGAATGGGGAGTGATTGGTCATCCAATGGCTGCTGCAATTGTTGGTAGATAGCGGCGGTAGAGAGATTGAAGCGCTCGCCATCCTGATTGCTGTTGGCAAAATAGACTTCGCGCACGCCGGTTAAATACATCGCGCTCAGACACATCGGGCAGGGTTGTCCGCTGGCGTAAACCACGCATTCGCGCAATACCTGATTGCCCAGACGTAGAGAAACGTCGCGGATGGCGTTGAGTTCAGCGTGCGCGGTAGGATCGCCGCTCTGGTGCAAGGTATTCACCGCTTCGGCAATGACTTCACCCTGGCGCACGATGACGGCGCCGAATGGGCGGCCGCCGTTTTCAACATTTTTGGCAGCAAGCGTAATGGCGCGCTGAAGATAGTTATCATGAGTAGGCATGAGCGGCTCCTGTAGATACTGTTATCGGTTTGCAACTGTTTTGGTCCGGGAAAAACATGTGGTGTTAATTCAGAGCACATTGCGCTCCCCTCCTGCCGGGAACGTCTCAGTGATTTTGAAGCCACCAACACCGGCAGTTTCAGTAACCATGGGGACAGCGGTAGAAATTTTCAGCTCGCCATGGCACGGACCGTAGGCCGGATAAGGCACAGCCGCCATCCGGCTCGAAAGCGGCTTTTTACCCGCGGTTATTGCCAGGCGGCGCTATGCTTGCGCGGGCCTACAGAGCACATGCCGGCGTAGAGGCCGGGTAAAAGAACTCAGTCGGCGGCAGGCTGGAGATTGAACCCTGCTTCAGGGTAGCGAGCTTATGCCATAAGCTAAAAGACTTATTTATGATTGAGTCAATAAGATTTGCTTATGGGTTGCCGAAATACTACTGAGTTCTCTCACGCGAGGATGATTTTTGCCAGACATGCGGTTTATCTACCAGGTATATCCAACGCCAAGGATGCCATACAGTTCGCCGCTGTGCTGGACAATGGGGCTATCGGCAATATCGTCATCATAGCGTTCGTAGTTTGCCGCTACCATAGCGACCCAATGCGGGCTAAAGCGGTAGCTGGTAATGATGGCGACCATTGGCGATACCGTCGTACCGGTATCCCACTGCGGGCGCTCGGGCGTCGCCTCGCCTGCTGAGACGCCGCCAAAATAGTAGTTCGCCATGTTATGGCTACGCACCATCAGCCCCATACCGGGCATCACCAGCAGATTGTCTTTAACAATCGGAAAATCGGCCCATAACAGCAGCTCCTGGCCGTTGCTGCGGCCGCTGATATCGGAACTGATGCGCGCGCTTATCAGCGCGTATGGCGTGATCCAGGTAGCGCCAATACCGCCTTCCAGTTCCCCTTTACGTTCGTCCATTCCCTTGAATGCCGCATCGTCGCTGGGATCTAAATTACCGAAACGCCAGCGCCCATAGCCGTAAAGCGCGATATTGTCATCAAGGTGAAAGTAGTAGCGGGCGCGATCGCCGAGATACATTAACTGGTCGCCAAAATACAATCCTCCGGGAATAAAGTGGGTTTCGTTGTCCTGCTTTTGGTAGCGTGCGGTACCGCTAATGGCGGCGCCGCCGAGAACCCATCCTTTAGGCACCGGGCTATTCGGGTTATCGGCGGAAAAAATGTCGATTGAGCCGAGGTCGACCTCAGCGCTAGCGGAACCGCAATACAAAGCAAGCGTACCGAGAATGGCTATGGGGCATCGGGATAGTTTGAGCATGAGCTTATAGTTGGCGTGAGATGATGAAGTCGATGTGAATCGACCGTGATAAACAATAGAAGATATATAGACGATAGCGAACGCGGTAGGGGGATATTTTTTGTCTTTTATCGTACTTTTTCTGTTTTGCTTTTACTCGGGAAAGCAAAGTGCGCCGGTATCAGCACTATCACTGTAACAGTAGCGGATTATTCGTGTGAATAATCCGCACAAAAATGAGTATCATGAATTGAGAATCAGTTCAGAGAGTGAAGCCATCGAATGATTTTCGTTGGTGACGATGCCTTCTTTTTTTAGTTTTTCCATGATGGATTTAAAAGCGAGCTGTTTACTGCTTTCTGTCGCATTAAGTAGATCGCGGTTAAAGGCGGGATTAGATTGAATGATATAATTAATGAATTCGAGCAGCAGCTTATTTTGTGGCGGCGTGGATGGCTCATTAATGGTTTTTTCATTATATGAATTCATCGCGGCTTCAGAATGTTCCAGCGGACGACTACTGATGGTGTGCTCGTAAATTTTCTCAATTTCTTTACAGGTAATGTACAGCTTGCTTAGCTCAATCGTCGGCTTATCATCATTATCAGGAATGAAATTGCAGTAGATGACGTTTTTAGCCGGAGAGATAATGCTCAGTGAATCTTCTTGTTGAATGTTGTCCGGATTCTCCAGTACATCCATTAGATTTCTTGAATGAGTGTGCCATAAACCAGAAACTGAAACGTTGAGTTTAATTTTGGCGATGGCGCTGTCGTGATTGGCATCAATGACCGACACATTTTCATTCAGGGTGATGATATTGTTTATTTTAGAGTGCTGAGACCAGGGTTTATTGGCTTTGGTAATGTCATCAAAACCACCGTAGCCGTATGACGAGTCGCCAACCCCTTGATTCCTGGTTAAGGCGCTATTGAGAGTGCCGCGATTTTTTTTCAGTTTCAGGCACAGGCTGATAGCGCCGATATCGTGCCAGTGAAGTAAATCTTCCAGTTCGCACTGCAAGAGTTTTTGCGCACGAGCGATAGAGCAATACTCCAGCGGTGGGAGATTGTTCAACTTCCAAATGTTTCTTTCTATCTTATTCATGGCGTTAATTTAATATAAATGTTTTAAATGGTTTGCGTGTTCTGATTAACAGAACGCGAGCGTTTTTATTCGACTACACAATCCTTTTCATGAAAAACTATTCATCAGCGGAATGTGAGTTTATAGTTCATAATATTTATACGGCGGAGGATGGTTAAAATACCCTCTGTAGATAATTATAATCCCTGTTTTATAAATAAGGAATAGAACAATGCTTAATTAACGGTAAGCCGGGTTTGAACTATAATAAATTACTCTAAAACTGAATGCGTTAGATGTTAATGATTGTATCGACAAATAAAAAAGACGCCGCAGCGCCTTTTTATAGTAACCATCGCAGGCACAAATTAGCGGGCGCTCTTCTGGAGAGTAAAACCGCCATCCCCCACCTGCGCCGTGGCATACCACGCCATTAATTCCTCGGTACCCGGCGCGCCTTCGGCTGGCGCCCATGGCGCGGAATCCTGTTCGGCTACCGGCTGATAGCCTCCGTGCTTGACTTCAAAAATGATACCGCCGCGATCGAGCGACAATACCGCATGCCAGGTGCCGGCCGCCATTTCCAGCGCCGTGCATTCTTCTCCTAATACCACGCGGTGGGTCACGGTGCCTTGTTCATCGAAGTTCAGTACTACAAAACGGCCGCTTAACGGCAGCAGCAGCTCAAAAGTATGAGGATGACGGTGAGGACGAATGTAAGTTCCCGGCTCCATGGCAATGGCCAGACGCTGTACCGGATCGCTGAGTTCCGGATGGAAGTTACGATGCGCCCGTAGGCGGGGTGAGACCGCGGCGGCCGCGCTCTGTTGTTGCATATCACTGATAGTGATTTGTTTCATGTATACCGCCTGCAAAAAAGATGACTCAGGGCTTACGCCGGTTTGCATGACTAAGGTGGAGTTGAGCAATCTGCGCTACGAAGCGCAGATTGCTCTCCCGGTTGCCTGATTATGCACATTTAACGCCATTAGCATAGGGTGATTTATCTATTTCATATTGATGAATATATTTAAGTGATTTTTTATTTTTTTAGTGGCGTCGCTTAATTTTATCTCATCTCAATCATTATTCTTTTATTGTTGGCGAAGGTGTGTAGCATAAAAATAGGGGGGAAATAGCAACATACCTGAGCGTTTCTTACAGAGGGAAACATAGTTGAGTATGCAATCTATAAGTGACTGGGTAAGCAAGCTTGAGCCGCTTTGTGCCGAAATAGAAACGGCGTATCTTGATTTTATTATTGACCAGAGCGGTCTCGATTATTCCATTATCCCGGCACTTGAGGAGTTTTCTCCCCCTCTTCAATGGCAGTCCCTTTACCTTGGTCTGCCGGAGGAATCTCTGCCCGAAATGGCGCCGCTCCTGATTCGTATCGCACTTAATGCCCCGCTACAGCGGCAGTGGTTTATCGAACTGGCGTATAAAACGCAAACCAGAACGCCATTACTGGCAATAGGGTCGCAGTGGGCTTTCTCCACGCTAGCCGAATGGCTAACTGACTGCGTTGATGCAACGCATGAGGGGCGATCAGGCCTTTTTCGCTACTTTGACGCTCGTCTATTTCCGTGGCTATTTTCCGATATTCTGCAACCCGAGCAGCAAGCGCAGCTACGTCGTCCCGCACTCTTCTGGAGCTGGCTGGATCTTGATGCCAGGCCGGCACTATTGATCGGTCACGGCGCTCCGCTTGGGCGTGGTGAAAAATGCCAGAAAATCGCTTTCAGTGATGAGCAATTCGAAGTGATGATGTGTCTTTGCGACGTTAGGTTATTTCTTCGCCATCGAAGTCTGCCGGACAGCTTGTTCAGCTCCCAAGAAGAACGCTTTTCAGCCTGCTTTCGGGCGATGTTGGATGCGACAAAAAATGGAATTTTGCTGGACAACGATCGCGAGGAATGGGTGATGAATACCCTGGTGGAACGGCACTCTCTTGCAGAATGAAAACCAAATCATGACTCACATGCCTCGTTATTGATAAAGGAATATTCCATGAACCTAACATTTCCGCGCGTGATACTGGTGGCATTGCTGCTGACTGTCGCCAGCCAGGGGGCGCTGGCGGGAACCATTAAAGCCATCAATCATACCCGTTGGGCGATTAACGCTTTCAGCGTCGATGGCCAGTCGGGAATAGACATTATCGGGCCGTATCAGGGGGGCGGCGGTGGATGCTGTTACCAGGTACCTGCGAAATGGAGACCAGGGATGACGGTAAAGGTGAACTGGGAAACGGGGGTGGCTTTTGCCAGCGATGTTCCTGATATCCCAGAGCCAGAACGGCCTGATACCTCTAGAATGAGTGAAAAAGAATATTATCAGGCGTGGCAAAGTTATTCAGATGAAATACAAGAGTGGTATAAAAAAATCAATGCATTAGGTGGACATCATTCATTTTTAGTTTCGGTACCGGACTATACGGGACAGGAAACCTGCGGGATCACCGTGCATTTTTTGCCTTGCGATCGGGCCAAAGTGACCACCAGTTGTGCCAACTACGGCAGTCCGGGATACCCCATTAAGGAACCTATAAAGATGATGGAGCCGAAATTATGTCCGCGATAATTAGCGAGCGGGCATGGTACCCGCCTGCGTTTCCGGCGCAAGGACGTTTACCGACGCAAGCCGCGCTGGTAGGGCAGAATAGCCTCCGCCAGGAGAGCCTTGAAACGGCCTACCGACAGCAATTATCGCTGGCCGTCGGGCGGCGCGTGGAGCCCCCCTGTTGCAAAACACTGCATATCAGCCTGTTTTTTGATGGCACCGGTAATAACCTTAATCACGATCTTTTTGTCGCCAATCCGAAGCATCCAACTAATATTGCCCGCCTGTTCCGCGCCACTATTGGCCAGGGTTATGCTGGTGGGTTGGCGGATAAAGGGCCTGAGCTGCTGGATGCCAGCAACAGTGGCGGCAATAAATACTACAAATATTATATTCCCGGCGTCGGTACTCCTTTCCCGGAGGTGATGGATCTGGATTTCAGCATAATGGGACTCGCCGCGGCAACACACGGCGAAGACCGGATAAACTGGGGGCTGCTACGGCTGGTCGATGCTCTCAAACGGACCATGGATAAGGATGCGCTCTCGGATGGCGATAGCTGGAAGGCGGTCAAAAAGATGGCAACATCGATGGTTTCCTTTGGCCTGACCGGCAGCGCTAACCGCTATGAAACCATCCATAATCTGTTGAATGCAATGTCCGCAGATCTGCGCAAAGCGCTGCTGCCCGCTACGCCCGGCAAACAGAAGCTATTAGGCATTAAGCTGTATGTGTATGGTTTTTCTCGTGGAGCGGCAGCGGCCAGGACCTTTGTTAACTGGCTGAGCGAACTGCTGCCAAAGCCAGGGGAGGGAGAAACAAAGCCCGAACAGTGTCTGGCGGTGGGAGAGCTGAAGATCCCATTAAGCGTGGAGTTTCTGGGCCTGTTAGATACCGTTGCTTCAGTGGGGGTCGCGCATATTGCCCCCGTAGCGGAAGGACATATGGGGTGGGCGGACGGAAGCCAGGAGCTGCCGGATGAAGAGTTCTACGGCGGATTTATCAAACGCTGTGTACATCTGGTTTCGGCACATGAACAGCGGCTGTGTTTCCCGCTGGATTCCATTCGCCGCCCGGACGGCAAATACCCGGCGAATAGCGTGGAGGTTATTTATCCGGGGGTGCACTCGGATATAGGGGGAGGATATCCGCCGGGGGATCAGGGAAAAGGTGATTCTGATTTAGAATTAATATCCCAAATTGCGCTGAATGATATATACGCTGCAGCCTATAATATAGGTGCGCCATTAAAGGTGAAGCTGCAAAGTTTACCTGTTGATTTGAAAAAGGATCTTTGGCGCGTTATGCCCGTCCAATTAGTTCGTGACTTTGATATTTCTCCAGAAGTGGTTCTGCGTTTTAACAGTTGGAGGACTTTAACTTTAAGTGTTGAAAGTTACGCCAAAGATATTAGTAAAGAACTGGCCGCCAAATATGACCCCCAACGTGCTCCCCTCTGCCTGGAACGAGCCCTGGAAGAACAGATCGCTTGGATCACCGCATGGCGCATTAATCGCTATGCCGGCGGTAGCTACAAGACCCAGCGCTTTTACATCGATTCTGCGGCAAATGGACTGGATAAAGATAGCGATCCGCAGGTCAGAAAAAAATCTGAAGCTGAGAGAGAGGAGGCCCAACAGGCGGTAGAAAAAGCACGGCGTAAACGTATTGTTGAGCAAGATCAGGAGTCCGCGTTTCTGATGCTGCCGCAAGGGCCAAAAGATTTTGATGCCGCCCTTGGGCAGACGCAATTGCGTCAGGCGGCAGATGAGTTTCGGGAGGATTATCATCGACTATCGCGTACGGATAACGGCAATTGGTTGTTTAAGGCCGTCGACGCAATGAGTAATGGGATTTTCCTGCTAAATGGTGATGATGAATACGGTGAGTGGCTAAAAATAAAAACCACAGGCGCCGAGCGAGAAAAAATACTTTTTCCGCCGCAGGGTGAGAGCAGTAATGCCCATCTGCCAGCAGGACTGGTACGGGCGTTGTTCGACGAGCAAATACATGATTCCCGCGCATGGTTTATGCACAGCGCTCTAGGAGCCCGCGAGCCGTGGGGGAGTTATTTTCTGCAGCGGATGATCTACTTTGGCAGCCGAAGTAGTAAACCGCTAACTCCACTGATGATTGCTGGTGCGGTAGTTGGGGCAGCGACGGTCGCAGGCGGTGTCGCCGTTATCATTAAACAGAAGCGGGTAATGGGTGAGCTTATTGAGGTAATTGGCGCTGCGGGGGCTATTTATCTGGAAACTCAGGCAATCGATCTGCTTTCTGGTAAGCCATTATCGATGCTGAAAAACGCCGCGCAGTTACAGTTGCCCACCATGGAGCCTGGCCTGGTCGTTGCCGGTCAAACCCAGATGATTAGTGAGCAGCGGCTGGCGCTGAAGAAATCACAAATAGAAAAGCGTTGGACGGAATCAATAGCCTCAGCGCTGCTGGTATAGTTGGAGCAGGAGCGAACAATGTTACAGGAAAGACGCCAGAACCTTACTCTGCACCTATTGTGCGGATATGGAAGATGAGGCCATTACCTGAATATCCGCCTTACCAGGTTGCCAGCCCGCCTTATGGTGTGCTCTGGTTGTCGATAAGCTTGATAGTGGTGGTGTTCTCGGGAATCGGGGCGCTAATACTTCAGCCTGTTGGAAACGTTGTCGGCATAGTGTCATGCGGCAGTGCGATAGTGATGGTGATACTGTGGATGCTTCGTCTCCTCTATTACCGGCTGTCGGTTCATTACGCTCAATACTATTACCGGCTGGTCAGTCAGTATCAGCAGGAGTGGTGGACAGAGCATCAGCTGCATTTTACGTTAAGTGACGTAGTGTTGCTCGGGCCGTCTGGATCAACGAATACGCATTGGTGGCGCCTGCTCAAACATGAACAGCGTCCCGCAGAGGTAAAAAACGAGGCGAGCGGCAAGGCATTACGAGTTGCCCGTACCTTGGTTGAGCCTGCGCATGAACGCGAGGTACAGCTCGTGAAAATGCTGGTGCTGCAATGGAAGGAACAACGCCTCCACGCTGGGTTACCCGATTTACGGTGCTGTTACTGGCAGGGTTCGCGCCGCGCCTGGCAGGCATTTTGCGCTCAGATGCAGGCGACATTTCCTACAGTCGGGTTGCCTGCTGAGCCACGGTTGTGGCGAGGCGAACAGAGCCTTGCGGAATTTGCTGCGATAAGCGACACCTTAGCGAGCAATGAAGCGATTCTGGTGGCCGGGTGCCACTCGCTAATGGCTTCCTTTTACTCGGTACTGCCAGCCGGCGAGTCGGCGGCATTATGGCTGGTTGGTAAGGGCGGCTCCGTCTGCCTCACTCGCGGTGAAGTGTACGATGTTACAGATAAAGAAACATTATCAGAGACTTGCTCTCGAGCGGAGCGGCAAATCGGGCTCGAAGAGGCGCCTGACGCCTGCATACTGTTTGCGCAGCCTACGCTATCTGGCTGCGGCTGGAATATTACCCGCCATCGGCAGGATGTTTATTGGGGCAACTGTGGCGAGATGGAAATGTTAATAGTCATCGCGCTTGCCGCGATAAGTGCTGAGTATTTTCGCCGACCTTGTAGTTGGATAGCCCGCGATCCGCAACATACGCTGGCACTTGGGATCGTTAAACCGGGTGGGGAAGAGAATTGAAATAGCCGTAAGATGAGGTAAACATGGTGTCCCCTGCAGACTTCGAACTTGTTATTTAACTATTTGAAAATAATAATTTTATTTCTGTTCGATTAATCTTTATGCCCCCAGTAAGGCCCCTGTTTGCAGTAAGGTAAAATGGAAAATTGAACAGAAATTTTTGCGTCCATTTGAATAGGTTTCGACGGTACGGGTCGCTGACCATTGACGGAATCGTGCTGAGTGTCATGAGCGTTTGAAAAGGATACCATAACAATACTCCTTGGTGTTTAGTGAGCTGCCTCACAGATATTGATGCGATGTTCTGTACGAAAGATCATCTGTCTTTAGTGGATAATCGAACGCCAAGCATGGAGTAAAGAGGACTTGGGAAAATTGCTATCGCTGGTTTTAATTGCCTGGAAATTGACCGTAACGGCTTGCAAAAAATAGCTAGTGTTGCGAGTGAATGGTATGTTATATAAGGAAATCTTATGGGCAGGTTATTTTTCACTTTCATTATAGTGAAATCTGGTTCATTTTGATGAGCTAGTCAACTTTTTGGAAAAACAACATGACATGGAAGTATGAAAGTAGGATAATGAAAAGAAATTAAAACCGCGTAATGCCGATGAAGCTTATAAAATACATGAATAACCAAATTGTTAACTGTTTTTTAGGTCTCATGTCGCTATTTCTTTGTGCAGGAGCTGCTGCAAACCAAACTGTTATTACAGCGTATCCGAATTCCGGCGAGTTTAAATTTGTCTGGTCAGATGGTGGAGCTGTATACAAGTCCAAAGATGGAAAAACTACAGTTCGTTGTAACTTTTCCGATGCTATGAATGGCGTCGATGATGATGCTGAAGCGTATGTGGGTACATCTTTCTTATGTAACAATGGTCTTACTATTATTCTCAAACAGTTAAAGAGAAATAATGACACCATATTATTTTTGATGGATAAATCCGGAAAGGTACTTGGAACGACCAGTGTGAATATTGATAAAAAGGTATATAAAGATCAGTAATCTAAGGTTTTTCAGATCACTTTTCTGACTTTTAATTGAAGTCTGGGTATTACTTCATAGTGAGTTGGTACCGGTGCCAGCTATAATCAGCGAGGCGCAGTTGACTGATTTACTGCTCACTTCTTATTGTCAATGGCACTGGAATATCCGTCGCCTTCTTTGTGAGTTTTGCTGCTTGACGAGCCAACCCAGCATCATGACTTGGTACATGCTTCTTCAGTATTCGATGTGCTGAGGGATTATATTGTCGACCATGGTTACCAGGTTGTGATTGCCACCCATGATGCACTCCAGGCACGTTACTTCATGCGTAAGCTTCAAAACGATGGAATTGAAGCGCGCATTTGGTCACTTTATCCAACTTCTGATGGTGTTACATCTACAGAAAGTGCGTGGCCTACTTAGATGTAGAATACTACCATAACTCGCCTCCGACTGGCTCTTGAATTCTCCTGAGCCAGTTGAGTTATGAATGAACAACTTGACGGTTTATTGTATTAGGTTAGCTTTTACTCCAGGTGTCATACTACATACCACTTCGTCCGTAGGTGTTATATTTGAATTTCGCCTGCGGAATGCCAAATTTCCCGATCTTTGGTGGTTCAGGATGCAGTGAAAGGTATTTTTCGATATCAGGAACGTTATAGAATTTATTACCATTCTTGCTTGTTTGTGCTGTACATTTGTATTTTTGGCATTTTGAAAGAATATATTTCTCGAATTGCCTGGAGGATGTTATTGCTGACTAGAACTGTCGGCTGGCATGTTTTGTGATGTCGTCTGTATGCTGTTTTAGACTCAAACAACACAATGCATCGTGGACAGCGGGTTGGCTTCGGAAGTGGCTTAATTTGAGGGGGAGTGTTGGTTGGCATTTGCGCTGGTGTGACAATTTCTTGCCAGTGGTGATTACTTACAAGATGCTGGAACAACACGTTTGTTCAACCGACTTGCCGTATATACCACCCCGTATTGACTTCATTCTGTCTGTACCGGAGCTGAGTTATCCATTAATAAATAATGCAGCTCCGGTATTACTGGCAGTTTTCGGTTGAGATCGTCGAAAAATGTATGGGCAGTTGCATCATGTTGGTGAGGGTGGTATCCGACCGTTAAAAATGCCAGTAACGGCTACATACTACCAGTTAAAAGTGGCGAAACCAGGCAGGCGTTCTCCGGAGGCATCAAGATGGATGATATCGGTGTAGCCACAGTGTATGAGGGTCGCCACTAACCACCGACAGGTTTTTGATAATCCCATTCGCCTGAGCTCCAGTACCGGATGACGACGGGCATTCAGTCTGAGCAGGTAGCCGTAGCTGGTGTACAATATCCAGTCGCTGTTAGCGCCCCCGTGATGCTGAAGAGAGACCAGGTCCAGAATGGCGTTATCTTCACGGGTGATATGGGTGATGCTGCACTGTATGCCGTTCAGCCGGGAGGCAGACGGGAATGGGTTTTCAACTCCCGGTTCCCCTGGTGTGTCAGTCACGCGTAATGTACAGCCGTTGTCACAGACCACATCAATCAGTTCTGCCAGTTCAATACCGTCGATATCCACGGCGATCCGGCCCCCATTAAGAGCCAGTACATTAACGGTATCAGCTTCCACCGTCAGGGATAGTTTCATAAGTGTTGCTCCTGATCTGCATTTCCCGCGATGAGAAGAGTGATCCGTTTATAGCCGTTGCGTTGCATCAACCCTGTTGCCCGCCTAGCCCGGAGAATATCAATCATCCCGATAAAATGTGACTGAGGTTGCATGGATAAATCCGGACGATCAATTCGTACCAGTTCATATTTTTCTACGAGAAAATTGATGGCATCTGCCAGTGATATACCGCCATCAATATGTTGCCTGATCACCTGCTCCCGGGAAAAGGGTGTGTCGTGAAGTGAAAGGCCGTAATGCTGCTCCAGAAGATACGTAAGAAGTTGCTGCCAGATTTCAACGGGTGTCGGACGTGACGGTGCCTTCCGTGTCGTGTTGGCGGGTAAGGTTTGCATAATGAAATACTCCTGAATGAAGTCGGGTAGAAAAAGGGAGGGGTCAGGGAACGGGATTGACGGGCTACGCGGTTGCTTCAGAGGGGCTCGGGTAAATCGCGATATAGATGTAGCCATGCGAGCCGAGTGAATCGGCCTCGCAGGTCAGTCTTTTCGCATACAGCGTAACGCAGTGCTGATGGCGTGGATTGAGTTCCCCGGAAACCAGCATTAACTCCAGTTGTCTGAGTATCAGCGGAAACGCCTGGTCAAGGTGGTGTAAATCCGCATCACAGAACTGACCGGTGAAACTGGCACGGTCGGCGAGGTAGTAAAGCTGGTTACCTTCCTGTACCAGTCGTGCGCCAAAGCACGGCATAACAGTAGGCTTAAGGCCCCACCAGGGTTCGGCAATATCATGGTTTGCTGCAGTTGTCGTGTTCTGCATTTTAGCCTTCCTTAAACGTGTGTTAATTCAGCGTGACGCTGCGCAATACGACATAAGGGCCGTGGCGGTCCTGACGGCGTTCAGCGAATACAGCCAGTACGCCGCTGATATCCTGAACTTCTCGTCCGGCATAGTGGCAGATGCTGCCGGACCATGTGTATTTCCCGGTACAGAAGCGAAACAACCGGGACTGCGGATGCTGGCGATAAATCGCCATCGCCTGACGTTTACTGATAATTTTCATCACAGGCCCCTTATAACCAGCCGCGTTCAGCGAGTGAGACGATCTCCATACCGCCAACGACCAGATGGTCTAGAAGGCGGATATCCACCAGGTCCAGTGCCTGTCTGAGACGTTCTGTGACCTGTCTGTCGGCAGCGCTGGGGTCAGCCTGTCCCGAAGGGTGGCAGTGCGCCACGAGCATGGCGGCAGCGTTATGTTTCAGTGCCGCCTTCACCACTTCTCGCGAATGAACCTGCGTATGGTTGATGGTGCCGGTGAAAAGGGTTTCGTACGCAATCAGCCGGTGCTGGTTATCGAGGAAGAGCGCGATGAATTCTTCACGCTCCAGTGTGGCCAGCTGCAGACGCAGCCAGTCACGGACGGCGTGACTGGAGGTAAATGACGCCCCGGGTTCACGTAACTGTTGAGCCAGCAGGGTTAAGGCTGCCCGGATGGTTTGCTGGTCGGTGGAAGATAATTCACGGGCAAACAGCGGGAGTAGTTGTTCCATAACAGCTTCCTTCAGTCAATAATGCGCAGAATGGCGTGGCATTCAGCATGCACGAGTGCATAGTCCCGCAGACGGTAGTAGTGTTCTGTCATGGCATTGCATTCGGTACGGCAGGCGTGGTGGCTGTATGCGATGAGGCAGACCGCCATCCCGGCAGCGTCTGCGCTCATCTCCGCACTGTTGCCGTTCATGCTGTTAAACAACATCCATTTTTCATCGTTGTCATCAGTTTCTGGCACCATAAACGCCCCACCGTTACTCAGTGTGTAAAACTGCCAGATGCCGCCGGTGTAGTCTTCGCAGAAGCGCTCCATCCACGTGAAGATATGTGGTTCAAGGGTTATCCACTGCGGGATATTGCCAAAATGCTGTGGCCAGAAGACGATACGTTGTTCATCGGGGACGGGGGTGCACACGATACCGTCTGTGTCACTTTGTGGTGAGGTGAGCGAACCCGCCACGGAACGGGTTTGTTTGAGTGTGTTGTTCATTTGATTTCCTTTGTATTTTCAGGTGAGTTGTTGAGATAAATCGACAGATATGTGTCCGGCAACCTGTCAGGTCGTTCAGGGAAGTGGATGGGGGGAAACCTGAAGCGCATCGCTGTAAATGCACTGCATTACTTCAGACTCTCCAGCAGGCTTTCCGCCATGACCCACAGGGCACGGTTCAGCTTCACGTCGCCGTCGATACCTTTGACTGCACGGGTGTGAGCACGGTTACCATTCGTTGTCCGGCCCGGTAGCCCACCTTTAATCAGGTTCTCCTGCAGGCGGTTGTAGATAGTCCACAGGTCACTGCTCTCATCCTGCCAGCGTCGGGCACTCAGTGCCTGGGATGCAGTGACGGGTTGGTGCTCTTCGCCAAATCGGTAGTTAAGTGCCGCTTTCGCAAATGCCTGTTGTGCCGGCGGGGGTAAAAGCAGTGACTGCATGGCATCACGTTTTTCCTCCACCCGGTCAAAAACACCGAGTACTTCATAAGCACCCGCTATCACCTTTCCAACAACATCACCGCGGTGTGGAACCCGGACTTCACCCAGTGACTGCCCGCAGACGAGTGAATTGGTACAGACGCTTCGGAAGTAGCCAGGTAACATCTGGTATGAGCTGCTGCCATCGTGCGAGTTAAGTAAAATAATCTCCGGTACCTGCTGCCCCGTGATGTGTCCCGCCCGACGAAGACGTAACAGGTGTTTGGTGTGCTCCCGACGGCTCTGGTCACGAACACGTGACTGACAGGCAAAGAAAGGTTCAAAGCCTTCACGCTGCAGGTTTTGCAGCAGCGTAATGGTGGGAATGCAGGCGTACCTTTCGCTGCGGGAATCGTGTTTGTCTTTGCTGAAGACGCTGGGGACATACTGCATGAGTTCATCGCGGGTTAATGGACGGTCCCGGCGTATCTGGTTAATGCGTCCAAAACGACTGGCAAGTTTCATGGTAATTCTCCTGGATTTCAGGGCATAAAAATTCAAAGCCCCGGCCCGGTAAGGGGCTGGGGCTTGTATTCTGGTTGCGTGGGGAGTGACCGCTGACGGTGATTTCAGAAGGGGGCAAGGAGACGCAGTATTTGTGCCATCAGCGCAGTTATCAGCGCGCTAACCAGTAGTGTCACTGCCTCTCTGGCCACATCGATACGATCATCATCGTAGCCGGCCTGACGAAAACAGGTTTCAATATACAGTCTGGCCTGATGTCCGCCGCACCAGGCCAGAGCCTGACCCAGGGCGGTCACCAGCATTTTAAGAAAGGTCATCACATGTGCTCCGGGCTGCCTGGAGGCAGCCCGCTGGTTGAATGAGGTCTGGATTGAAGGGACTGAAACAGGAACGCTGTTTAGTGGTAGGTGTAGCGCCATGCACCTTTATCTGTGGTGACAACCACCTCTGAAGCGACACAGTCATTGTAAAAGCTCACACTGACGGACTGACCATAGTGCAACAGGGCAGGTAAAATGGTTTCTTTCGTCGAAAACGGTGATTTGTAGTTGTTTATCCGGCAGTTGCCCCGGTTCACGTTAATATTTTGCACTTTCACGCTGTCATCGAGCGCGGTCACCACCACTTTTGTGTAGCGGGTCCCGGCAGGATGGACAAGATTGCTGGTTTCTACTTTTACCGGCAGTGGCTTTGCGGCTAATGCCGGTGTGGACAACGCGAGCGAAAAGGCCATCAGGCATGTCGATATTTTCACAATAAATCCTTTTTATAAATGGAGAGGCAAAGGCTGCTGGTTGGCATAACGAAAAATAACCAGCCAGAGTCTGATGACTCAGAGTGAAGCTTTTGAGACACAGCCGTGGGTACCAAATTCAGGCAGTACCTCGCGAGCACCCTTCAGCGCGAAGGTGGTGGAGGTAACACCGGTTCCGGAGACTGTCACCTGTTTACCCTGGCGCAACTGGCCCCAGGAAAAATCGAGATTGTTCTCACCCACCCGGCTACCTGACTCACTGATATCGACGGCCTCCTGCTGGTCGATTTTTACCTGCATTGCAGTATCCGTATCCATACTGACCTGACATCCACTTGCATCGGTCAGGGTGATGGTGGCTGCCCGGGTGCCCTCATCCTCACAGGACAACAGCAGCTGTGACTGCCCTTTTCCGGTGATGACAAATTCCGATACCCCCTGACCCCAGCCCCGGGTCCAGGTGTCGGGGTTACCGAAAGCATGTGAAGTGACGGGGAGCAATGCAACCAGGCTGAGAGCCATCAGCCCTGTTTTCTTCATATTCATGATGTATTTCCTTTGTGTGAGTGGTCAAAAGCGCGGCCCAACCAGAGAGAGAACAGCCCCGGCTGCCGCGAAAAGTGAAAAGAGGAGGCCTGCATCAGAGAAGGGCTTCTCCCTGGTGAAGTGGCAGAGAGAACCGGTTTACATCAGTTGTTTTCCCACCATCATCAGGCCGGCCAGCCAGCCGATGCTCTGCGGCCCGACCAGCCAGAACAGGCGGGCTTTCATAAGACCTGTCATGCCTTCGCTGGTGTATACCGCATCCGGCATCAGCCACTGGCGCAGGGCCGCGCCGATGTACATCCCGGCTCCGGGACCCAGCGTCATCCAGAACAGATAGCCCATACCCTGGCCAAAACTGCGAATTTCACCGGTGGCGCTGAAAACGTTAAACAGCACAACAGTCAGCGCAATACTGAAAGCAATAATGAAGTACTTAATAATGAGAGCCATAAAATGTTCGCCTTATTTTTTGCACTGTCTGGCAGCATTCAGCATGTTGTTCATAAAGTCTGGTGGGACATCACCAGGCCGCTGGTTCATTTTCTCCAGTTCTCCGTGTGTGTATTTCGTTTTAAGGTCATCGTAAATACAGCCGCAGATGGCGGTGGTTCCACCACCTGATTTGCAGCCACTGATAAATTCACGTTCATTTTTATCGCCACAGCCGCTGAGTATGAATGCCGAAAGCAGGATGCCTGGAAGTAACTGTGCGAAGCGCGCCTTTTGGGGGATGTACATCATTGTGTCCTTACGGGTTGGAAGGTGGAGAGGGGGGATTCCCCGCCCCTGAAACCCCTTAAAATAAGAGGCATTACCAGGGGAGTAAAATGGTTAATACCGATCGAAACCGGTAAATTGATCGCTAAAATCTATAGTTTTAAGCGATCAGTTAATGGTTAATTGATAGCTTTTAGCTATCATTTTGTGTTATTCGATCGTTTTCGCAGATCAACTTTATCGAGAAATTTTACGAACAAGGACCGGGTTTATCTGCGTGCTAATGCAAAGAGGTGATATATATCTGAAAATATGTTGAAAGGTCTGTATTTGATAGCTATTGCTGATTTGCACAGGCTGAAAGGAGCGTGTGGTGAGGGGGGGGGGACTGTGAGTGTGTCGGGTGTGGGGATGAGGAATTTTAAATTAAAATTCATTCACAGTAATATGGAGTTGTTGTGGGTAACTACAATGCTAACTTGCGAGTAAAATAATATGAATATTTATCTTAAAATGTCTCATATACCATTTTTCTTCTTATATTGCAGGTTGACTTTTTGGCGCCAACTGTCTGTCTGTTTGGTAATATAACTATATAGTACAGATAACAGATTAACGTATTTTCTATATAACCAGATTACCAGAAAGCTATATAAACACATAGTGGAGTTAACTATTCAATATGGCTACTTAATTTAGAATGATGAAATACATAATGCAATTAATTCTGTTTTTGCGAGAGGTAAAGTTACAATGAGTGATTTTGTGTATTTTATAGATTCTTAATTTGCATTGGTAAATGTCAACTTTTAATGCCATTGTGTGCTTGTAACTCATTTTTTATTATCGGTAAAAATAATTAATTACGTCTTTTGTTAATGGTCTGAGTTAACCATTATACGGGATTAATTACATGTCTTTCAATATCAGTAGTTACGGTCATTTAAACCGTAATGCAGTGCTACGCATAGAAGAAACCCTCAACAGGGCATTACAGGAATATCCACGTACACTAGTGCTAAGAGTCGATCTCCGCCTTCCTGATTTCAATCAGTACGATTCTACGTTAATGACCCGTTTTATCGTATCCCTGAAAACACAGGTCAATGCTGATTTACACAGAAGGAAAAAATCAGGTAGTCGTGTACATCCCTGCCACGTTCGCCATATATGGGCTCGTGAAACGGGGTTGTCAGGCCGCAAACATTATCACGTTGCCTTGTTCTTCAACCATGACAGCTATTGTGGTCCAGGACGTTATAGTCCTGAAGGTGAGAGATATCGCCATAACCTGGCATTGATGATAATGGAAGCCTGGGTCAGGGCTTTACGGCTGGAACACTTTAATCATTATCAGCAGTATTATTCCCTGGTGGAATTTACCGCTAAGCCTTATCACACTTTAAATATCAAAAAACCGTATTTTGAGACTGACTATCAGGAGGTAAAAGAACGTCTGTTATACCTGGCAAAAGAATTCAGCAAAAGCAGTGATGGTTTTCGAAACTTTGGTTACAGCCAGAGCTAAAGTGACCACCGTATTTTTTTACTGATTAAGCAGATGTTATGACAGAGTGCCGGATCAGTCTTGCTGGTGCTTCTGTCTTCCTTTCAACCCTGGACAGTGAGATAACGTCATGACAACTGCTAACAGTAATACCAGTTTGTTGAGCGATAAAATGGTAGATATGGTCTTTATAACTGAATTTACCGGATTGAGTGATAAATGGTTCTACAAATTAATTCAGGAAGGACAGTTTCCAAAGCCGATTAAAATGGGGCGTAGTTCCCGCTGGCTTAAAAGCGAAATTGAGTCATGGGTTCAGCAACGTATTACTGATTCCCGTAGTGAATAACCATATCAATACGATTATTTATCATGTTTTACAATTACGGATATTGATGGTTTTTTATCAAGTGAATTATGAATGAAACGAAAGTGGATAGCTTGCAGGATGCGTGAAAGTGATTGCCAGATTGCTTTCTTTTTGAACTGTTATTGGAGCGTAATTTATAAAACTGGCGAATTTTCTGCTACTGTAGCAAGTTTTACAACAGTCATCATAAAGTGATACTGATAATTGTGTGTTTTATGAGCTATTTTAGTGTAGGTGGCTTTGTTTCATTTGAAGGTCTTTGTTGTTTCGATATTTATTTAGAATCTTCGAAATCAATAACAGTTATGTCATCATTGATATTAATACAGGTCAACAATGAACGCGGGGTTTTGAGTATTATCGGCGCTCTGGACCATAATGACTGGACTGCAGGGTTGTATATTCTCCGGTACAACATAATAACCGTCGGTGGTCAGGTACGAGAGATACAGTGCCCCATGAGGTTGCATTTTGATGATGGTAAGCATTCTCTGACCGATGAGTTGATTCAGGACGGGATTCAGTTTTTCCGTGCGTCTCAGTCGGCTGGGGCCGTATTTCTCAACTTCATTTTTGGGAAATGCACAACCATTATACTGGTCAAAACGGTGTTTTAACCACTGATGAAGTTCCCGGACATCCTGTTCAAACTGATAACGTTCTGACATGGGATAAAATAACTGACTGGCCTGTCGGATGTACCAGTCCATGATGGTAAAGGCTTGTTCCATTGTTTTTTTATCAATGGTCTCTGCATCGCTGTTATTAAAAAATGTCAGTATCGCGGCGATACGGAGCGTATTCGCTCCTGATTTTGCAGCGATATCACGAATGTGCTCCCATTCATTGCCGGTCGCCATTCTTCTTTCTGTTTCGGACCACTGTTTGCGCCAGAATGCTTTAGCTTCCTCATTGAGCGGAAGCCGTTTTTTAACAATATCCTTGTGGTTAAAGCGGGCTCTCTGCATTTCCAGTAATTCATTGATTCTTGTATGCAGATGTGCCAGTGATGCATTGGTTAAGTCATGGCTGGTATTTTCACCCCGGTTACCCAGTGTGCTGTTAACCCATGAAAAAAGAAACCGGGACAGAAAACCGCTGTTTCTGGCAACATCACTATACTTTCTAATATAAGCCATAAAGACACCAGGCTGGGCCATCAGAGAAAAAGTCAGACAGGGGACAATATTATAAATCTCACCATCCGCACGGCGAAAATCAAAAGCCTCGCCATCCCAGGCTTTATTCAGCAAGCCTGGATTGTTCTTCAGGTAGCTTTTAAAAAAAGTAATGGCTTCATCTGTAATAAATCCCGCCTCAGGGCATTCACCAAGACCTTCCACCAAAGCTTTCAGAGATACATCTTCATAAATGAAATCCGGACGGAGAGGACGTTCAGGCTCTGTTTCAGCATGTTCTTCTATTGCCTTTGCTTCGTTCTCACCGGAGTAATTCTTTTTAATGGCCTGTCGCAGATTGCTGTTGAGGGCCTGTTGTTTTATTTTCCAGATATTGTGGTCCCGCTTGTAAGCCACTAGCTGCGTCTCGAATTCCCGTTTCATTCTTGCCGAAAACTCATAAAACGGTTTCATGACCTGCTTATTGATAGTGGTTTTACCTTCACCGGATTCAGCAATCGTCAGGAGATAAAGCGAGCATTGTTCAGCGGTGTCAGAATATGGAGGGATGACATGAATATGTGACTGACAGGCAAGCGATGCAGCAGCCAGTACAACATTGCCAATTAATTCAGGAGGGATACCTGTGTCTTCGTGTAACGCGGTGATGGTATTTCGTAAGACGGGTGGAAAGCTGTTCACAGGGAAACCCTGTTGCTGACTGTTCGGTAACCTCGGGATATTTGCCAGAGGAATATTGTGCTCTCCTGGGCGTGAACTCATCTGAATGTTCCTTATCATTTTTTGGACAATACGTTATCAGTGTTACAGCATAAGCCACAATGGCATACAGATAAAAGGGTTAAGCTCAGGACTTATTCGTGTTCTACCCTGTTAGGACTCGGAATTTACAGCAGGATGGCTGCTACAGCACAGTAGAGTCGCGGCACCTACAACCCTTGGTGTACGTTTACGGATAGTCTGATTTATGCATGCGATTGTTGCTGGGCCATGTGAGTTTGGTAAACAGGGGAGGGGATGATTTATTGACGACGAGTGAAATCGAGGAGATGGTTGTGACTATTCTCATTACGGTGGTACAGGTTAACGGTTAATGCTGTTTAGCCAACGGCCGTAAACTCCGTGCTTATCAATGTCTGCTGTTCGCTCATGCTGGAACTTAAACTCAGTTGGTCGTCCGCTGTGTGCCTACAGCGGAAGTTGGAGTACCAGAGACTCTCTAAAAGTTGATGGTTCTTTTTGCAGGGATACGTACAATTCCTGCTGCAGTAACTCCAACTAATGGGTAATTAATCAGTTACCGGTTGCCAAATTTGATGTGCCCTTGGATGCCATATGATGGTTTTCAGGGGCTTATAAAAACATAGAGAACAAGTTATGAGATGGACCGACATGGCTTGGGTTACTCTCTTTCTGGTTGCCATATAATGCCAATGCCTGTTGTTCGCTCATCAATTATGAATTGAAAGGAAACACTAGTTGTTACATCAAGTGAGTTGCAACATAGTCGGTGAACTGTGTCCCTTTACAATTCAACATAAATATTGTGGAATTAAAATGAGGATAAAAGATGTGATAAGTATCGTTTTTTTTGCAGAGAAAAAACTTCAACTTATGGAATGATAAATGTAATCTGAACAGTAATACAATAAGCATAGTCATCACAGGAAAGGTTAATATGGATCGCTATCTGGAAAGAAGAGTACAGTTAAGTGATAAAATGGATGTAAATAGCGTGGCAGTGGTGTTTGGCGCTACGAAATTTATACGGAATGGAGATCAAGAGTATCCATTCAGACAAGACAGTGATTTCTGGTACCTCACAGGGATTAATGAGCCAAACGCAATTCTGATCATCGAGAAAAAACCATCAGAAATACACCATTATTTGTTTTGTAAAGAAACTAGTGAGAAAGAAAAGCAATGGTTCGGCGAATCAATATTAACAAAAGGAGAGTTCAGTAGTTTTGATAATATATTTGAATTAAAAGAGTTGGAAGATAAGCTTTTTAACAAATTAAATCAAGCCAATACACTGTATCATGCATTTAGCCGGGATGTTAAAAATGATGAGTGTGTTTTAAGTGTTATTGAAAAACTACGCATCTATGGAAACTGGAGTGAAGAATGGAAAGCGCCAGAAATCATAAAAGATTACAGAAGCATTGTGCATGAGCTGCGTGTATTTAAATCTTTAGAAGAACAAAGTTGCCTGTCACAGGCCGCTGATATTACTGCCAGGACGGCGAAAAAGGTTATTGATATAATTGACAGTGGTGTAAGTGAAAGAAAGGTAGCGGCATTTATAGAGTATGAATTCAGAAATAAGAATGCATCAGGGTGTGCATTCGAAAGTATCATTGCGTCAGGATCAAATTCTTGCATAATACATCATCTGCATAGCGACAAGAAATTAAGGGATGGGGAGTTATTACTAATAGATATTGGATGCGAATATCAAAATTATGCTGGTGACATATCAAGGACTTTTCCAGTCAGTGGGTATTTCACGGAAGAGCAAAAAAGAATTTACGGAATTGTATTAAACGCGCAAAAAAAAGCCATAAGCCAGTTACAGCCTGGAGTAAGCTTATATGACTTACAGCAAGAGGTTCGACAATTTTTTTTATATTCTCTTGCTGAGCTCGGACTCATTTCTTCTCAAGAAAGAAAGGATGACATTTTGAATATATGGTATCCCCATGATATCGGCCATTATATTGGACTTGATTTACACGATGTTGGCTTATCCGGAATTCAGCAAAATCGTCCTCTTGAGGAAGGTATGTTAGTCACAATCGAGCCTGGATTATACTTCACATCAAAAAACTGCCCAGATAATCGTTACTGTAATATTGGTATCCGTATAGAAGATACTGTCCTGATTACTAGGAATGGACATAAAATACTGACAAACGGCTGTCCAAAAGAAATAGACGAAATTGAGCAGTTGATGGGCAATAAAAATAGGGGGTAACCCCCTATTTTTAACAATAGTCAAAATCAATGATTAGGGTTTTCCTTATCCAGTTTGATTTGACTGGTAAAACTTCATGCCAAGAATTCTCGAAAAGTTCCATACAACTCATAGAGTTAAAAACAGGGGCAAAGGAACTATGTGGCGATTTGTTTTTCTCTAGCACGCGTAATTCCCCTCCACACTCTTCATTCCATCCTTCTGAAATATAGAAAATCATAGCTAAATCACGCTTGTCAGACGCATCTGTATGAGGAGGCAAACCTCGGTAATGATCCGGAAAGATGTATACCTGCGGCAAGAAATATTGTTTGCTGGGACGTACAGGACGTCCAAAAAGATTTCCAACAGATTGTAAAAATGGTTGTGAGTAAACATATTTTATAAAGTCAGGGTCAGGATAATGAGCAAACTGATATCCTGACGCATGTTTACCATAATGCTCTGCCTCAATATCGCCAGTAATTTCCTCAAATCGTTTTAAAAAATCTTCGTGCAAAATATTTTGAGCAAAAATATGCCGAAAAGGTTGTTCTTTGATCTCAAGGCTATCAAAAACACTCTTATTAAAAGGATAAAACATAGAGCTCCCTATTCCCATTCACATGAAATAAAACGATCGCCTGCACGGTAGCTTATCATCGCGCGATGCTTTCCAGGTGGTATTAGTACAAAGCTATGTTGCCAGTGTGTAAGAGGTGAAGAATAATGTGTGTCTAAAATGTTACCCGGATTAAGTTCGGATTCAAAGTAAAGATGGAGTGCATTAGCAACAGGAGTATGATGCTCAGAAAGTGTTATAACCTTAGTAAAGGAAGAAGATGATGTGATCCCTAATTTATAGGACGTAAGTAATGTTGAGGTATCTGTATTGAAAATATGTGCAGAAGAAAGATTATTCTGAAATATAATTCTGCCAAGGTAGTCATTAATAATATAATCAGAATCTTTGCTGCTCATATTATATTCAGCTAGAGCATTGTACGAAAAAAATTTTTCCTGTCTGAATTCATCAAACCATGCGCTATGTACTGGTTGAGCGAAAATACTCAGTGTCGATGGTATAATTTTTTCAATGGAAGGATGGCGTCGACAAAAATCCCATATGGCTTCAACCATATGTTCCTCTGGTCCGATTTGACCAATGGTTTCAGTAACGATTGCATGGATGTGATCACTAAGAGACGTCTGGAAAGATGAATTTTTAATAAATTCTATATTATCCTTTTTATTACACAGTTCTTTTGATAATGAAATAGCGAATTCAAAATATTCTATGCCATAGACCTGTCCAGTGGTTTTCTGGGCACTTAACATAGACAGAATTCCACATCCTGAGCCTATATCAACAACGTTGTCATGTGGTGCAATCGTCTCAGAAATTGCTTTTTTATATTTATCGATACGAACCTTATCATTCAACATATGTGAATGATGTATTACAGACATATCTGGCTTATAACGTTCAGTCATGATGGCCTCGCAATGCAATATCCGCTAAAAAATAAGATTGCTGTTGAAAAGTATTATTGAATTTATTATCCATTAATAATTCCAACGTCATTTCAGGGGTAGGTCTGGGTAAATTCACGAGGGTATAAAAAATTGACTGCACGGTGGAGGAAAAAGACGGTAAAATAGAATATCCCATCGCAATAAGCTTATTAATGGAACTCTCATTTTCCGTAGTCAAAGAGATGTCTACATATTGTGAAAAAAATGAAGCTTTTATATCACTCATTGCAACCTGAGACATACATAACATATGAGAAATCATATAAATCATCATGGTATTATGCTGACCGAATCGTTGTAATGCATCTTTAAAAGCATTCAACTCAGGCGTCAGTATTGCGATATCATTAATTATACAACCGATAATGCTTTCCTTACTTTTAGCCTGTAAACCACAGAACTGGAAAAGACAGAAGCCATAGGCTTCAGCGAATAAGTATCTAATGGACTTTTCATTATCGGAAATTTTATCTGCATCACTAAATAAAACTGAATCAGCAACACAGTGACAGGACTCATGAAATATAGGATTTCTTGTCATCCCGGTTGTTAAGAATGGTAGATCCACGCCAAAATTAAGACCGGCGTTTATTGTTTTCTCTAAAAATGAAACATTATCACAAAAAGGTATAAATTTTTGTTCAAATATGTCGTTAAGTGCCATTAAAGGAAATGAACGGTACTGTAGCCACAATTCATTAGGTTGGCACCCATAAACATAACCGAGTTCTAATGTTTTATCTCTTATGTTTCTAAATACCAGGTTCTCATTGTATAATACTGAATCAAGTAAGTTCTCATGCAAAATATTTTGATGATTGTCGTAAGATTGATTTATATAAATTAACTCTTTAGCAGTGATCATAACTTTTTATATTCCTTCGTCAATAAGTTAAGGTACGCGTCCATCTTTGATATATAGTCTTGAATATCCTGTTTTAACATATCATCTTGAAGTAGAACGTTAATCATTTCACGACAGTAGTTAATGGCCTGCGTTATACTGGTATATATGGTTTCACATGGAAGATTATGTTTTATGATTATTTGCAAATAGCTGATTCTGGTTGATAATACATTCAGATATACATATGCTGCCTGCAGGATATTTGGTATTGACCAACTTTTATTTCTGGATTTGATGTAATAAAATCGATTGTTATGGTTTTCAGGCTCATAATAACCTTTTGTATGAAGCATTACTGAAGCTGATAATTGATGATGTAAGGCTTCATGATATAGATTCTCAAATATAATATATGGCCGATGGATAGGTTCAAGTATTGCTGATGGTGTTACCGCTATAAAGAATGCATCACTTAAGAAAGTGCAATGAGGTAGCTCATGAAATGCCGCACCACTAAAACCACATTCATTTGCTTTTAACCAGACGATAACGGACGTAAATTCAAATATAATTTGAGTCTGTGATGGAAAAAAGTAGGCCATATATTTAATGCTTGTCTGTATTAGATTTACTTTTTCAGAGCTCAATTCAGTAACATGTTCTGGATTGACTGATACATAATTAGCCAAAAGGGCAGACGCTTGACGATCATAAAAAAAGATCTTATTCTCCTCCCACTCTAAAGTATTAATCGGATAAGTGATACCTTGAGAACCACACCATTTATCCAATATACCTATTGGTGCTAATCTTTCCTCAGTTAAGATCTTGCAAAGATAGGGCGGGAGTTCATTAAATTTAAAGTCAGGACAACGCTGATAATAATATTGTGCAAGCTCGCCCTTATTAGTAATGCCATATAAAAACATAGCTTTCCCCTAAGAAGTGGCGGAGCCCTGAAGATTCTTCAGAAATTCACGATTAATCTGGCTTGCATGCGGCTTCATGTAAGGTACAAATAATGTGGAAGAGAAGGTGATGTAAGGCAACAAACTTTCGAGATCCCCGAGTCTAACTTCTCTGATAATTGCCTGTTCTCGGCCAAACTCAGCTGAGCTTACCATTTTTAAGGTATGGTCTTCTGGATAATGCTTGAGAAGTTTAGCTTTAAGGTAATGAATGGCATTATCCTGTGCAGGGTCTTTAATAAAGGTACGCGTGGTCCCAACGGAACAAATATGATATAGGAAATAATTAATTCGTGGCTCCATGTTATAATCCAGTAATATCAGCAAATTTGCATCGAGTGTTGCCGCGCCTTGCTCAATAGGATCAAGTTCGATATCATTTAGCATGGTATCAAAAGAAGACAAACCAAGTGTAACTGTTAACTTAATACCCGACTGATTCGCACGCGCATTCAATAGTTTTATTAAAGTTACACCAAATCGTGGGTGCCCGGGTATACAAAAAACGATATCATCATTTAGTGAAACCTCATCAAAAACACGATTTAAAAGAGAAGTATAGTTTGACATATCTTCATTACCATTAACATACAGGTTCGTGATGTCATCGTAAGGAAGTCTATTTTTCTCAAAATATTTTAACAGTTCATTTTGAGGGAAAAACAATAAAGTTTTCTTGCACTCGGAAAAGTTATTGACGGCTTCAAGGGTAATATGTTTTATTCCTTTAATACCTGTACCAACCACTCGTATTCTTTTCATTATATACTCCTTAAAAAAGGATCAGTTGAGAATCAACTGATCCTTACATTTATTGACGAGTTTGCGGAGCTTCGAACTGATTAATAAGTTTTACAACATCTTCAGAGAATGGCGCGAACATACGCGGGCCACATTGCATCGGCTGGTCTTCTTCAATATCACCGATCAGCTTCTGAACATCTTCAGAAAACGGCGCGAACATACGTGGGCCACATTCTATCGGCTGAGCATTATCAATATCGCCAATCAACTTCTGAACATCCTCTGAGAACGGTGCGAACATACGTGGGCCGCATTCCATCGGCTGGGCAGTATCAATATCACTAATCAGCTTCTGGACATCCTCTGAGAACGGCGCGAACATACGTGGTCCACACTCCATGGGTTGGGCTGTATCGATATCACCGATCAGCTTCTGAACATCCTCTGAAAACGGCGCGAACATACGTGGACCACATTCAATTGGTTGGGCTGTATCGATATCACTGATCAGCTTCTGAACATCCTCTGAGAACGGCGCAAACATACGTGGACCACATTGCAGATTTTCCATTGTCATTTACATTTACCTTTCTTAGTTTATTCACAATATCGTTTGATATTGCCCCATGAAAGTACAGAGTACTTTCAAATACTTCTAATGATAATTTGTCCAATAACTCCGGTAATTCGCATTACTGGTAACTGCCTATTACCTTCAATCATATCTTTTGCAAGTAATTCTCTGTGATAATCACAGGAACCTGAGATGATTGGCCACATAATACTGATGTTAATATCCTGCCCTTCATTAAGGGATGTCGAAAAAATGAAATTATGCCATTCTGAGCTTAAATTAGCGCTTGTATTCTTTCCATTAATAGAGATAGTCGCACTTTGACTATGCTCTGATGACGTCGATCTGATACAGATAGTGACCTCATATTCGCCAGAAGGCAGAGATTTTACGCAAAAAAATGAATAGGGATTTACCTCATTCATCAAAAGCTTATTTTGATATGTCATTGCAGTAAAAACTGCGTAGCGTTCAGGGTAACACCGGAAAATATGGTGATTTCTACTGTTTATGACAATAACATCGCTCTTCTCAGAGGGAAGGTTTTTTTCATTGATTTCAAGTTGTTCAGGATGATATTTTTTGATGAGCTCATATAATCTTATCCCTGAATGGTCGCTAATGTGAAAAGCACGCAGAAATTTATTTATTGATGCGTTGGCTGATGTGTACATTTCTTTGTGTAATTTTTGATCGGCTGAGTAATGCTTAGTAATAAAAGATAACTCATTTGAGCTTGATGATGTAAGTTTTCTCATTTCCAGGGTTTTATTCAGCCAATATTCAATAACATCCTCTTGTTGACCATAATTAGCATTATGGAGTGCTGCCAGTAAATAGCTACCTGCACAATCTTTATCATAAACCTCAGAAAGATTGATAATGGTATTTTTTTTGGTAATGGCAGAGGCTAGCGCATCGCTTACCCAGTCCATACCCTTCAGGCTATGATGTACGTAATCAACAAAAAGTGTTTTATCTGGTATAATTTTACCGGAGCGTTGATAAAATATTTCCGGTAGGTCAATGAGCTCACAATCAGGATTTTGTCCTATTATCTCGCGAATTAAATCTTCAATAAAACTTGGGCAGCGTGGAGTATGAGTTGTGTACTGCCAGACCACGGCATTTTTTGCTTTAATATAATATTCTTTAGCAATGACGGTATTACCTAAACCTTCTTCTGCTTTAGCCATTAGCTCTAATGATAAGGGACTTGTTTCGTTATCCAGTACCAAAGCCTTATTACATTCGGCTTGCATTTCAGGGAATTTTTGTAGGGCGAATAAATTATTAGCGTTTTGTACATGTTCCAACCAACATGCTGATGTCTGGTCGTCTAACCATGCCGGTATAGCAAATTCATTTTGCCAGCCAGCGTAGTTAAATTCAGGTAAAACGAAATATAATTTAACTTCAGTTTTCTTACAAAGGTTAACGATTGATTGCAGAATAAACGTGATATAAAGCTTAACCTGTTGAGTAATAACATCTTTAATCTGAAGGCTATCTAAGCCTATTAATGAGGTCGTGACCTCTGCTGACGGATTTCCCCACCAGGAATTCCACCAGTTATTACCAGCATGAATGACAATCATATCCGGATGAAGCTCAAGTGCTTCCTGTACGGTTTGAAGTAAAGCAGAAGCATTCATTCCGGTACAAGCCAAATCAACAATTTCATAATCATGGTCTGCAATTTTATCTTTTAATAATTTTGCAGGTGTTACAACGGGATCAAATACAAAACCACGAGCTACAGATTCTCCCATGTAGATAATCGTTTTCTTATTTGGATTTGCCCGATATAACATTTCTGTTTCCGACCATGATGCATCATTTCCGCCGAACCGGTTAAACAGTTCTTTATTACGCTTATAGTATTTCAGGTTGGTACCCTCAAAGACCGGGGACCATATTCCTATCTGCTGAGGTATATGATTCAAAGGATCGACCAACCTTCCCTCGCAGAAATCAAAGGGAAGAGAATCCTTTTGTTGAAGGACTCGATTGCTGAAAATACTTTCCAGTCTCTTTAACTGAGGCCCGGCAGCCATCATTTGTTCTGCCAGAGCAATACAAATTCCTTTGTTATTCATCTGAATAGTCATGTGGTATGCCTTTAAAAAAAAGTATAAACTGTTGTTCGTGCTTCATCATCACGTTCTGATAATATAGGCTTTCTGATGTTGGCAAGATTTAACGGGATATTTTCACGATATATGAGATGGTTTTCTAATACTAAGGCATCCATTTCAGAATGAATGAAGGTACTTAACGCCTGTTCAATGGTATTGACAATCGGCTCCCCGCGCAAATTGAATGAAGTATTCAATAAAACAGGGCAATTTGTTAAATCATAAAATGACTTAAGAAGTTCAACAAAGGGGTGATTCCCGTCATGAATGTTAACTGTTTGAATACGTGCGGTGCCATCAATATGTGTAACAGCAGGCAAGTTCGCATTTTTTTTAACCGGGCAAACTTCTGTCATATAAGGGGATTCAAAATCACAATCGAAATAATCATGTTTATACTCATTTAGGACCACTGGAGCAAAAGGTCTGAATTTTTCTCTCTGCTTGATAACGAGATTTACCCTATCCTGTGCATGAGGATTGCGGGGATCTGCAATGATACTTCTTGCACCGAGGGCCCGGGGTCCAAACTCAGAAGCCCCACGAAAAATTCCTACAACATAACCATCGGCAAGATCGGCCGCTATTTTGCGGTTGCAATTTTCACGGGATAAACTTTGGTACCCTATACCTAACTGGTTTAAGGTGGAAACAATCTCATGATTCCCCACGCATGGTCCCCAAAAGCAGTGCTGGATACCCTTCGTTACCAATGCAATATTTTTTTTATCATACAGTTCCTGAGCGGCCAAAAAGGCAGCACCAATAGCACCACCAGAGTCTCCAGCCGCAGGAGGGATGAAAACATTTTCATAGAGCCCACTACGTCTTATCGTTGCATTGGCCACGCAGTTAAGAGCTACGCCACCTGCTAAACACAGGTTTTTTGAGGGAGACAACGTTTTTAAATGCTGTAATTGCTTTACGACAACCTCTTCCAGAATGTATTGCGCGCTGCTTGCCAGATCATAATGGACCTGAGAAAGAGGGCTGTCAGCCGGTCGTTCCGTGAAACCCAGCAGAACTGATAACTTCTCAGAGTACATCTTGACGCCAGCACAGAAATCAAAATAAGCCAAATCCAGCTCAATTTGTCCGGTCTCACTAATTTTAATTATTTCCCGAAGCTTTTCTACAAGAGCAGGTTTGCCATATGATGCCAGGCCCATAACTTTGTATTCATCATTGTTAACATTAAAGCCAAGGAAGCCCGTAATGGTGGCGTAAAACAAACCGACAGAATGTGGAAAATGTGTAGATGCAACCTGATTTAGTACACCGCCACAGGCATCCCACATGGTCGTAGTTTCCCATTCACCAACACCATCGTTAATCAATATTGCACAATCATTAAAACCTGAAAGATACCTTGCAGCTGCTGCGTGGCTCATATGGTGAGAATAACTTTTGACAGGTTTATCATTGCCAAAAAGTGTGCGAATTTTATCAACAACACTTTCACCATCCAGGTTCAATCTGGACATGATTTCCGGCGCATGAATTGCACTCCATAACTGCCGAGCACGTTTTAATTTTTCATTTTCATAAAAGCTGATGCAATCAATATCAGCATAGGTTTTTCCGGCTTTACGCAAACAAAACTCAAGTGAAGCGTACGGGAAGCGAGGGTCGTGCTTTTTTCGGGAAAATCGTTCTTCCTCTACAGCTGCGATTACCTCGCCGTTCTCAATAATACAGCAGGCAGAATCATGGTTCAGTGCTGATACACCAACGATAAGCATAGCGCGACCCTATGTAGTTTTTTTGCGTTAATGAGAAACGTTAAATTTAACCAATAATTAACACTCACCTTTAACATTTAACTAACCATTTTTATTAAGTCAAGCATATCTACCAGAATTAATAGTACTTTTTTATTTATATAAAATATTGTTAAAAATCAAACAGATGCGGTGTGTTTCTTATTGTGTGCACATTGTCATGTTTTTATCCTATTTCATATATTGTTTTTTTTATGAAATCGTGCATTGTTAATGAAATGTTATTATCAATAAGGTGGGTTTTAAGATGCTTTCAGATGAAAACTATTTATATCTTAATCATAATGAAATATGGTTATCACAGATGCGGGATGTAAAATCAGTCACATACAGTAGTACGTTTACTGAATTACGTGATATTGTGTACTCGCAGGTTAAGGAAATGCTGGATGAAGTTATCAAATCTCCCAAAAATGATGATGAGTTTTTCATTAAACAAACTTATGATAAATTTCATGATCCTGAGATAAGAGGCACGGATGCATCTGCATTCTTCGCAAAGCATTTTATCAGATTTCAGTCAGCTTATAGCAATACACAACATGTGTCATATCTTCTCGGGTGCTGCACCCGGTACGGTACAGAAACGCTCTTCCGGATAAGGGTCGTCCCCTGGGAAGAAGATACGCGCATCAGTTGTTTGCGATTTGAGTGCGCCGATCTTATTATGCCAGGAGAGCAATATTATAATTCCTGTGATTCATTCTATACGGAGACTCGAGCAGCTTATTTTGAAATACTAAATGAAATACTTACTGCGATTGGTATTTCTGATCCAGAAACTCCCGCTCACGAGATATTCCTTCTTGAGCAAAATCTTGTTAACAATAAACTTTCCACTGAGGAGGAACGTAACCCACGCTTTACATGCAACACTGTGTCACATTCAGTTTTCGAAGATTTAACAGCATTAGATTTGGCCTGTTTATGTAATGGTCTTAAGGCATCCCTGCCACAAAATATTGTGCTGGAGTCTCTGGGCTATTCCCATGCAGTAAAAAATATTTTATTGTCCACCTCCATAAAAACTCTTGAAACTTATGCTAAGGTTCGTTTTTATCTAAAATACAGGTTTTTCTTCTCTAATATAAATAACTGTGTAATTGATGATTTTGTTCAAAATATTGTTGGGACAGAAAGGAAATATCCTGAAGAGTTGATTTGTAGTTACCAGCATTTGATCACATCGTTCGATGATTATCTTTCAGAGTTATACACACAGCGCTACTCTACGCCTCAAACATTAAAATTTGTAGAGGAGATGGTTAAAGAGATAATTATCACATTCACGCACGGCATTCAGGAGTCTACCTGGATGTCAGATACATTCAAGTCCAGAGCGCTACGTAAGATTTCTGCCATTAAAATTAAAATTGGAACGCCACCGGTACTTACTGCATACCATCGATTCCTTAAATTTTCGACCCCGCTAGAAACAGTACTAGCAATAAAAGAGGAAAAGTTCAGGCATTACAGTGATTGCCTGAATGGACCTTTTAACCCTCACCTCTGGGACATGTACGGATATGAAGTTAATGCTTGCTACAACAGACGTAAAAATGAAATCATACTCCCCTCTGCTGTCTTACAGTCACCATTGCTTATGAGCAACCTCGGGATCAAATATAACTATGGCTCTATCGGAATTATTATTGCCCATGAAATAAGTCATGCTCTCGACGACGAAGGTTGCTATTTTGACGAAAATGGGAATTTAAACATGCTATGGACACAACAGGATGAAGCTAATTTTATTCAAAAAGCAAATGTAATCGCTGATTTTTACAGCAATATAGAAGTCCTTCCCGGAAACTACATTAATGGGCTTCTGACCAGGGGAGAATGCTTGGCTGATTTATCTGGTTGCGATATTGCCTGGAAAACGCTTCAGAGGCTGTCTCAGGAAGAAACTAGTGAATTACGTGAAGCTTTCCAGACCAGTCTGTTAATGCTCTGGCGTGAATATGCCTCTGAAAATATCATGCGTAAGTTGTTAACCAGCGGTCCCCATGCTCCTGCACGCTTTCGTGCAATAGGATGTCTTCATTATCTTGCGAGGCGATATTCCGGAGACGAAAGCGTGAATCAGGGGATTCAGGCGATTGAATTATTTTAATTTATAAGGCTACACAGCCCTCAGGCTGTGTAGCCTTTCTACTATTCCAGCTCGAGGTTGTTTGACCGTGTCTTTTGAGAAAAATATTTTTCGACAAATGAGAAGATTACAATTAGCAAAAAGCCTGAGCCACTGAAGGCATAAAGCGCGTATATTACCCCAAGGTAATCCGAACTATACCCGGCACCTATAGAGACTATTGCAGTGATCATCATCTGCCATCGGTAGCTCTTAGCCATAGCAGCAGCCACATGATTTTCATCAAATTTTTTCAATACTGAATATACCGCGAGCGAGAAAACAACATTTGAAAAAATATGTGCAATAAAGACCAGTGCCAATGCCAGGTAAGATGAGGTTGAAAAAGGGATCAGGCCATAGCATGCCACAAAAATAAACAGACATCCCAATAGCAGGCTATTATTATTACTATTTTTCTCAAAACGCTCAGGATTAAGCAGTAACGGGCCGATGAGTTGCCCTAAACTACGAGAGAAAAGAAGAGCCAAAGCTGTTGCTTGAGCTTCATGACCGGTAAGATTCGTTGGAACCAGCCCTGGCAGTAACGCCATCGCCGGGGCTCCTGCGAATGCCAATAGGGGTAATAGCAGGATACCTCGTTTCTGAGTGTTACTGATTTCTTTCCATCTTATAACTGCATCTTTTTGTTCTATATAATGGAAAATATTCCTGAACTTGCCTTTAGCGCTCAATAGCATGATGACTGACAGGGCGTAGCTGGCCAGGTCAATGATCAGCAGGTGTATTACGGTAACATGCCCCAATAGTAACAAACCCAGTCCAACACCAAAAATAACATTACATGCAAAGATAATGGTTTCCAGTGTGGTCGCAACGGGTAATTCCTTTTCACTTAACCCGGTTTTAAATATCTTACTCATAGCAGGGAACGTCATGCCGATGATGAAGGCTGACACGGTTTGTGCGATAAGAAAAAGAGGAATTGAGCCGTTTAACACAGCCATAAAAGGGGCGCTCAAGCCTGCCATGCCTAAAAATTCGCCCACGACAAGAATGGAGAAAGGGTTGCCAGTACGGCAATAATACTCTCCAACCTTACTTCCGATTAAGCCAGGAACAGTTGAAAGCACATACGCTAAAGCAAGGGAGGTTGTCGGGGCAGCGAGCCGAATCAGTTCGCTAAAAACAACAATATAGGTAATGCCATTCCCGACAGAGGAAATAATGAAAGATATACCAAGTAACATCAGCCATGGCTTTCCTGCCAGGGCATTCATGAGTGCTCGAATCATTCTTGATGTCCGTATAAGCTAAACAAGTCTTTGCTTACCTGATGCGTGCTAGCTTTCAGCCAGGCAATACATCCTTTCTGGTAGGCAGTTAAAAATAATGTTATGGGCTTATGTACGGAGCATCACATCACGAACAATCCTCAAATTTAACCTATGATAAATAATGTAAATATAACAAGTATGTGCTTTTGTCAATGTATATAAGGGATATGTATCGCAGCGGCCTCACAGGCGGTCAACATTATTTGCCACCTCGTAGTCGTTGATTGAATTGGCCAGGTGGAACAGAGGTGTGATGTTACGTTAAGAACACTACGCTGACGTACTGGCAGGCCATAAAAAAGCAGGACAAAGCAGTCTACTCACTGACGTAATCGTGGCAGTCATGCTCAGATTTCATCCTGAACCATCTTGAGTACAGGTCCGCTATAACAAAGTCGGGCACGGAGTTTGGCTGGCCGAGGGATAGGGCGATTCCGTTTTATATGTGCCGTCTCGGTGCTGTCGCCAGCGTGGGTTTTACACTGTACTTTATCTATTCTGCAGTAAACCCTGAGCTTCACTCTCAAAAAGAGCCTGCTGCATGCAGACACTGTGGAATATGTATCGTCAGTACTGATTGCCACTCTTTGAGAAGAGCCAGAAATATTCCTGATTCTCTGTCGCTGTGATTTTGCAATGTCACTGCCATGTTTAAATATCTAGTGTGGGGCTGCAGAGTTAGAGGTTTAAATTTTAAAACGTCCCGGGGTGGTGCCGAATATCCGTCGGAACAGGGCAATGAAGGCACTCACGTTATCATATCCAAGGTCCAGAGCAATTGCCGTCACTGGCTTACCCCCAGCCAGAAGTTCAAGAGACCTGAGTAACCGAATGCGCTGTCGCCATTCATTAAAACTAAAACCGGTTTCTGCACGGAATCGCCGTGTAAGCGTACGTGATGACATTCCGGCCCAGACTGCCCATTCCTCGAGCCTGCGGCCGTCGTCCGGGTTATCTGACAGTGTCTGCGCAATTCTGAGTAGTCGGATATCCTGGGGCATTGAAAGCCCCAGGTTGACCTCAGGAAGAGAGCCAATTTCATCAAGGATGACACCAGCTAAACGTTTTTGGGACGCGTTAAGGTTTACATCTTTCCATGAGGCCGCTCGCGTTATCGCTTCACGCAGCAGATTTGTTATTGAGAGAACACAAGGTTTATCAGGTAGTCCGCTACAGGCTTGGGCAGATACATAAACACTCCATCCTGAATACGGGCCATGCGAGCGCAGGCCGTGCGGAACATCCGGAGGTATCCAGACGGTATGTGTCGCCGGTACCACCCAGCGACAATTTCCGGCATCGACCGTGAGTAGCCCATGCCTCGAACCGAGTAGCTGTCCACAGCTGTGATGGTGATTTGGCGTTTCCCGTATTACATCAGACTCGCGTACCGCGACGACTAAAGTTTGCCCCTCTGAAGCGAAGGCCGGCTCGAATGTAATTAATGGATCATTCATTTTGACTTGTTTACGGTATTTAATGTCTTTTATACCGTACTTAAGCCATTCAGTCGATTGTAAAGTATTCATCACTTTCACAGAGGATCACCCATGAAAATAATGACTATTACTACCGTGCTGGATGAAATTCTCAATCAACAGGAGGTGCCACTGGACCTGATACTCAATCGTCATTTCAGTCCCGTTTACCGCCAGCGTACTAATAACGAGTGGGAAGGTTTGGATGGCTTTGCTCAGCATGCACGTAAACTCCGGGAAATCATCGCATCCGGCAAAATAGAAGTTTGCGATGAGCTTCGTGACGGGAATCTCTATGCCACCAGGCATCGCGTTTTGTGTACCAAGCACAATGGTGAAGAGGTGGATATGGAAGTTTATATGTTCGCTGAAACAGATGATGACGGGCGCTTTATTCGTGTCGAAGAAGCGACGCTAATGCTTCAAGGTGTGGAGAGCGATCGGGGTTTAGGTAACGTAAGGTAAGAGAATTTTAAATGTTAAAATGCCCGCTTCATGCCCTGAGGTATTTAACAAGCTCTCAAAAGTGTGTTGAATTAAAATGGATACGGATTCTTCCGAACCACGCATGTGCAACGGCGGCCAGGCATCAGCAATATCAGGTAATGGAGAGGATGGCACACAGGCAACATGGCATGGGAAACAGGCAGGTGAAGGAGCCGGCTTGTATGGACTACCCTTTACAGTTTAACCTTGATCCAGGCGAATAATTTAACTTTTTAACCTAGGTTTTATCGAGCCACTTTTGTGTCAAAAACAGATTTACACACAGATATCAGGCCTCCTGATATCTGTGTGTGAAGTTTTTAAAGCTGATGTTCCGGAATCCGGGCGATAACCTTTATCTCAAAATCAAATCCCGCCAGCCAGTTAACCCCCA